>JANYDQ010000134.1 GCA_025363555.1 Bacteroidota bacterium
TGTATAGAATGGAACCCGAACTGTAGAGAATGGAACCCGAACTGTAAAAAATGGAACCGGAAGTCCTAAAAAACAAAATAATTTTTAAAAAAATGGCTAAAACAACAAAACCGGAAGAGAATGAATTAATCATTGCTCAAAAAGAACTGGCTCATCAAAAAGCGGAGAAAGAAAAATTGGCAGCAGAACTTGCTACTGCCCGCAAAGAACTTTCGTTTCTGAAAGAAGAGAAAGGAAAACGCGCTGCTGAATTAAGCATAGCCAACAAGGAACTTGAATTTCAGCAGGAAGAAAAAGGAAAACGGGCGGCAGAGTTGGGTATTGCCAATAAAGAACTGGAGTTCCAGGACGAAGAGAAAGGAAAGCGGGCAGCAGAGCTGGGCATTGCCAACATTGAACTTGCCTACCAGGATGAAGAGAAAGAAAAACGCGCGGTAGAGTTGGGCATTGCAAATATAGAACTTGCTTACCAGGATGAAGAGAAAGGAAAACGGGCGGCAGAATTGGGCATTGCAAATAAAGAGCTTGCTTTCCAGGATGAAGAAAAAGGAAAACGGGCGGAAGAATTGATTATTGCCAACAAGGAACTGGGGTTTCAAAATGAAGAAAAAGGAAAACGAGCAGAAGAGTTAATCATTGCCAACAAAGAGCTTTTGTTTCAAAATGAAGAAAAAGAAAAACGCGCGGCAGAATTAATTATTGCAAATAAAAAACTTGCTTTTCAAAATGCGGAAAAAGAAAAACGGGCGGCAGAATTAATTATTGCCAACAAAAAATTAGTTGAACAAAATGAAGAAAAAGAAAAACGCGCGGAGGAAAAAGAAAAACGCGCGGCAGAGCTAATAATTGCTAATAAAGAACTTGCTTTTCAAAACGAAGAAAAAGAAAAACGGGCAGCAGAATTAATTATTGCCAACAAGGAACTTGGATTTCAAAATGAAGAAAAAGAAAAACGTGCAGCAGAATTAATTATTGCCAATAAAGAGCTGGGGTTTCAAAACGAAGAGAAAGAAAAAAGAGCAGCAGAAAAAGAAAAACGAGCAGCAGAGTTAATTATTGCCAATAAAGAACTTGCATTTCAGAATGCGGAAAAAGAAAAACGGGCGGCTGAATTGAGTATTGCCAACAAAGAACTGGCTTTTCAAAATGAAGAAAAAGAAAAACGGGCGGCAGAATTAATTATTGCCAACAAAGAACTGGCATTTCAAAACGAAGAAAAAGAAAAACGCGCTGCAGAGTTAGGAGTGGCAAATAAAGAACTGGCTTTTCAAAACCAGGAAAAAGAAAAACGTGCAGCAGAATTAATTATTGCCAACAAAGAACTTGCTTTTCAGAATGAGGAAAAAGAAAAACGAGCGGCAGAATTAATTATTGCTAACAAAGAGTTGCTGGCATTTACGTATGTTTCGAGCCACGATTTGCAGGAGCCACTTCGCAAAATACAAACGTTTGTTACCATAATTCTTGAAAACGAAAATGAAAATTTATCTGAAAACGGCAAATATAATTTTGGAAGAATGCAACTGGCAGCAGGAAGAATGCAACAACTGATTGACGACTTGCTTGCGTTTTCGCGCATTACCACCACCGAACTGACGTTTGAGAAAACAGAGCTCCGTACCATTATAGAGGAAGTAAAAACAGAATTGAGAGATACGATACAGGAAAAACATGCGTCCATTGAAGCCAATGAGTTGTGCCCTGCCAACATTATTCCTTTCCAGTTTCGGCAGTTAATGTATAACCTGATAAGCAATGCGCTGAAATTTTCCCGTCCCGAAACCCCCTCGCACATAGTGATAAAAAGCAGCATTGTAAAAGGAAGCACGGCAAATAACGAAAAGCTTTCTTCAGGAAAAAATTATTGTCACATTACTATTAAGGATAATGGCATTGGTTTCGAACCCCATTTCAGCGAACGTATTTTTGAAGTGTTTCAAAAACTGCACGGCAAAGAAGTATATGGCGGAACAGGTATTGGATTAGCTATTGTGAAAAAAATTGTGGAGAACCATAATGGCATTATCACTGCAACAGGGGAATTAAATAAAGGTGCTACTTTCGATATTTATATTCCGGCATAATACATTCGTTCATCCCCACCCGTCTAATGAACCAATGAACTAACAATGGTTTATTGGTTCATTGGTTCTATTTGAAACGCATGCGATTGGATGCAAATCGTATGCGATTGTTAGTTCATTGATTAATTAGTTGTTAATTAGTTCATTAGTTGTTTTCTGCAACAATTAACCTAAAAGTTCATTTTCCCATTTTTTTATTCTTTTTTAAATGTGTGAATATTGCAAGATAATTAAACTGTTTTGCAATAATCACCTCTTTAATCTACCCCACCTTTGTGTCGTGATAATTAAGTCACATTAAAGACAAACAAAATGAAAAAATTAATTTTAATTCCCATTGTAGTATTTGTAATGATGGTGCTTCCTTCTTATTCACAAGAAAAAAAAATTATCAGGGAAGCCGATCTTGCCACCAGTAGAATGGAATATGAAGAAGCTATAGCGTATTACGACCAGGCTCTTGCCATAGATAGTAATTCATATCGTGCAAATGCCGGAAAAGGGATGCTGCTTGCCAGATACCTGGACCGTTACAAAAAAGCAATTCCTTATCTTGAAAAAGCGTTGAAAGAAAGCCCTAACGATACATTGCCCGGACTGTTTAACATTTTAGGAAGAAGTTATTTATACATAAATAATTATCAGCGCGCATTGTATTATTTCAGCAGAGTAAATCCACAAAGTGAAGACTATGATGCGATGCTAAGATTACGAATTGCAAATTGCAACTATGCCCTTGAGCATCCTACTGTTGCTCCTGAAAGCGAAGCGTGGATAAAAAATATTGGCTTGCCCATAAATACTAATATGCCTGATTACGGGGCTGTAGCTATAGGTAATGATTTGGTATTTACTTCTGAAAGAAAAGATAGCAAGTCTGAAAAAAGAAATGGTGTGAGTTTTAAATATTTTGAAACCATGTATAAAACAACATTAACTGATGGCATCTATTCTGAACCTGTGAGATATTCTTTTCCTGATAATATGGATGAATCAAAATTTGTTAAACATAATGAAGCGGTTATTTCAGTTTCCAATGATGGAAAAACATTATATGTTTTCCGCGATGGAAAAATATACGAGACGGATATGAATGATGCAACGCAGGAAGTAAATAAATTGGATAAGAATGTAAACATTGCGCATTATCAAAATCATGCAAGTATTTCAGGTGATGGAAACCAATTATATTTTGTGAGCAGGGACAACAAAGGGTATGGAGGAACGGATATATATGTAACAACAAAAGATAAAGATGGAAAATGGAGTACTCCTGTAATACTTGATATGACTGTAAATAGTGTGTATGATGAAGATGCTCCTTTTATTAGCAGCGATGGAACCTTATATTTTTCTTCTACCGGAATGCCCGGTTATGGCGGATTTGATGTATATAAAACCCATAAAGAAAATGGAGTGTGGACTACTCCTGAAAATTTAGGTCAACCAATTAACGGAGCAGGTGATGATTTATATTTTACTCTTGGCAATAATAGTACAGAAGGATATTATTCGTCAGCTCGGACAATAGGATATGGTGACATGGATATTTACAAAGTACATTACGCACCTAAACGTCCAGAAGTTGCAAAAATTGTGAGCCCGGTAGCTGTTACTAATGCGCCACCTGCTAAAGAGAAAGAATTGAAACCAATAGCCGTGGCAGAAAAGGCAAAAAAAGTAATCTGGGATCCATCGGCTGTTTATTTTGATTTTGATAAATCGGTATTGCACGAAAAAGATTTAGAAACACTTGACTATAACATTAAAGAATTAAAAAAGAATTCTGAATATACCTTCACTATTAGTGGATATGCAGATTCGAGAGGAACGGATGAATACAATAAAAATCTTTCTTCCAGACGTGCTGAATATGTAAAGGGTTACCTTGTTCAGCATGGCATTTCGAAAAACAGAATTACTGCCACTTTTTCTTTTGGTGAATCAAAACCTTCGAACAACTGCCCAGATGGTGTAGTGTGTTCTGAAGATGAATACCAGGTAAACAGAAGAGTGGATTTGAAAATTATTGACAGAGAAAATAAAGTAAAACCTTTTTTAGGAGTTACCAATAAATAACAACTCACCGTATTATGTATAAACATTTAAAAATATACTAAAATGAAAAATGAAAGTCATACTCTTTTTATCGTGGATGATAATCCATTGGTGATAACAGATGTTCGCAACTTCCTTCATACTAAGTTTGGAAGCACTCTCCGCATTTTTACTTTCCATAATGGTGAAAGTGCTTTAAAAAAAGTGAACCTGGAGACAAATATTGTTATCTTGGATTATAACCTGGAAGGGGAAAACGGAAATAAAATTCTCAAATCGATAAAAGAAATCAATCCGAACACAGAGGTAATTATGTATTCCTCCAATAAAGATATTGGAATAGCAATTGAAGCTTTTCGCAATGGAGCCAAAGATTTTGTTGTGAAAGGATATCAATCAAGGAAGAAATTAACCTCTGTTATTTTACAGATACTCACCTACCCGATAAGGATAATGGTTAGAGAATTCGGAATAAGTAAATTTTTGGCAATATTCCTTATGTCTTTTATTACCATGGGGCTGGTGGTTAGCCTGGTTTTAAAATATTATTATTAATAGCAAAGAATGCGAATGTTATAACTTATTATAAAAGTTATATAAGAAGTGTAAAAAGTAAACATCGGATATTTGTACCCGTATAAAATTAAAGAGATAATCAAATAAAAAATAAAATCTAAAACAAATAACATTATGAAAAAGTTGATATTCATTACGCTAGCATTTTTAACCGGCCTGCAAGTCACTGTTAGCGCACAGGACAAAACAGCGCCTGAAAAGTACGGACACACCTTAAATCTTGGTGCAGGGCTTGGTTATTATAGGTATATAGGAAGACCGCTACCAGTGGCTTCAGTAAATTTCGAATTTGATGTGGCAAGAAATTTTACACTTGCACCCTTTGTAGGAGTTTATTCTTATCAAAATAATTATTACTGGAGAGACGAAAATCTTCCATATAATTCTTACCGTTATTATACTTACCATGTAACTGTTGTTCCTATGGGCGTTAAAGGCACTTATTACTTTGACCAGTTATTTCGCGCCAGTTCAAAATGGGATTTTTATGCAGCCGGTTCACTCGGATTTGCTTATAGTCATGTGGTTTGGGAGCATGGTTATTATGGTGATCAGCATGTTTACAAAACAGCAAGCCCTTTGTTCATGGATGCGCATATAGGCGTTGAATATCATTTAAACAAAAGAGCAGGTTTGTTTGCTGATTTATCAACAGGGGTATCTACGGTGGGAGTAGGGATTCATTTTTAAAATTAAAAACTGGTAATGATAAATATACCAAAAGAATCTACCTCTAATTCTGCTGATCATTCGGCACCGGATAATGATGCAGATAAAACAGGAAGCGATTGCAACTCGGACAGAACACAAAAGAAACCCCGCAAAGGAAAATTTGATAAACCCGGCAGAGAGGTGGACCCCGACAGGACCGGAATAGATGTAAATGCCGACAAAACAAAAAAAGAAAAAGAAAAATAAATAAATCAGTAATTAATTTAAAACAAAAAAACCATGGGAAATTTACTTTATGCTATCGCAGTAATTTTAGTTATTGTTTGGGCAGTCGGATTTTTAGGCTACAATGCCGGAGGCATTATTCACATACTGCTTGTTATTGCCATCATTGCAGTAATATTAAGAGTGATCCAGGGCAATAAGCCGCTGTAGAATCATTAAGCAGGACATGTAACAGGAATGTTTTCCAGTTACATGTCATTTTAATTAACACACATAAATAGTATGGCAAGTACAACCTACCGTTTTAACATTCCATTTAAACAAAATTACACATCGTACTTTATGGTGGTGTAAATTTATTTTTACTTTTTCTTGACTATGAAGAATACGACAATATTTCGCATTTCTTTCTTTTTATTAATGGTAATTTTATCCGTTACCGGTTATGCCCAGGATTCTTCTTCAGTTAAACAACATACCCCCGTTAAAACTATTTGGGACATCCCTCATAAAACCCGTTACGAAAAATGGATGTGGATACACAGAAGCATCACTTTTCAAATACTCAAAGAACATCCCGTTAATTTTGATACTGCTTATATTACTTCTTTTTACAAACGACTGGTAATTACTTTGCCGGTGTCTGTCCGCTTTTTAAATTTCAGCTTAAAAGATCAGCAGAGTGGAAACAAATTAACATTTTCGCCAAATTTGCGATACGATTTAGGAATAAGTGTTACTTCCCGATGGGCAAGTTTTATTTTTAATACTGGCGTTAAGTTATACACCGCAGATGCAGAAAACAAAGGGCAAACAAAGTACCAGGATTACCAGCTTAATTTGTATGGACGAAGAATTACTACCGATATGTTTGTGCAATATTATAGCGGTTTTTACATTAAGAATTCCCAATCGTATGCTCATTATGTTGACGACAAACCTTATTCCGTAAGAACTGATGTGAATGCCATACATATTGGTGCAACTTCTTATTATATTGTTAATCACAGAAAATTCTCCTACAGAAATTCGTTTGCATTTGTAGAACAGCAGAAAAAAAGCGCGGGTTCTTTCCTTACAGGTGTCTATTACTCGTATTTCGAAACCAATGGAAGTCCGTCTTTGGTTACCTCTCCTTTCCGGTCTTCTTTCGACACTCTTTCCTTCATCAGGAGCGGACACACGCATAACCTTGGATTGAACCTCGGATTAATTTATACGTTTGTGTTTTTTAAAAAATGTTATGCAACTGCTTCGCTTGTTCAAGGAATTGGAGTACAACAGATGAATTACGAACGCGATGACAACTCTACTTATCGTCAGTTGGCAGTAGGTGCCGGTCAGTTAAACGGCAGGCTTGCCCTGGGTTATGACAACGGAAGATATTTTATTGGCTCGATGGCTATGTTAGATTATTTTTTATTTCGGGGGAAAACAAATGCTACTTTCGATTACAGCTTCGGGAAATTTATGGCTTACATTGGTTACCGCTTTTCTGTTTTGAATCCGGAACATAAATTGTTACATCGCTTAAATCTGGTGGATTATTAATTTTAACCAAAAATGTATGAATATTGTAACAGTTTATAATAATTATGTAATATCCCTTTTAAAGCTTAACGGTTACTTTGTACTCATAAATTAATTACACACGATACATAAATTAAAACACCCCAATCACTATGAAAAATTTAATTCTAATTTCAATTGCTTTATTATTCATGTCGGCTTGTAAACCTTCGGGACCAACAAAAGCAGATATTGTAAACGATTCGCTTACCTCTGTAGTATCTGACCGAGACTCAGCACTGACCGATTTCATTACTACTTTCAACGACATTGAAGCCAACCTTGATTCGGTGGCTGCCAAGCAACAAATTATTGCTATAAATTCTAATAAATTTCATGGTGAACTAAAAGGTAATAAAAAGGCACACATTAATGCTGAAATAGCTGCTATTAATGAGTTGATGATTAAAAACAGGAAAGAGATTGAGGACCTCAAAAAACGATTGAAAGGTTCGAAACGTAATAATTCGCTTTTAGAAAAAACAATTAAGACATTAACCATTCAATTGTCGCAAAAAGACTATGAGTTATGTGAGTTGAATCTGGTACTGGACGGCATGAAGGCAAAAGTTATTAAACTGATTGCTACAGTAGATTCGCTGGATGAACAGAATTATATTAAATCAATAGTAATTAATTATCAAACCAAAGATATTCAAACTGCCTATTACCGCATTGGCGAAATGAAAGAACTGAAAGATGATAAAATTATTGACCGCAAAGGCGGGGTGCTGGGTATAGGCAGAACTTCGGAGTTGAGTGCGGATTTTGATGTGCGTACTTTTACTAAAATTGATTATTCAAAGACCACCATTATTCCTGTTAACGGTGAAAAAATTAAAATAATTACCAGCCATCCGAGCGATTCGTATAAATTGGAAAACGATGAAAAGGATAAAGACAAAACAAATAACCTGGTAATAACCGATCCGATTAAGTTTTGGAGTGAATCAAAATATTTGGTTGTTGTAAAAAAATAACAAGCCACAGTTTAATCAATGTTTATTAATAATAAAAAAATAAAACAAAATGAAATCATTATTTAAAATAGTAGTTGTTTCTATAGTTACTAGTTTAACCACCTGGATGTTGCCTTTGCAAATCAAAGCCCAGGGAGTGTCTGTAGGTTTCCAGGTTTTTTATGACGACTTGAGTCCTTACGGAACGTGGGTAAATAACCCCGAGTATGGATATGTGTGGCTGCCGAGCGTGGACGAAGGGTTTACGCCTTATGGAAGCAACGGGTATTGGGCAAACACAGAGTATGGCTGGACATGGGTTTCTAACTACTCCTGGGGATGGGCTCCTTTTCATTACGGGCGGTGGTATACCGACCCCATGTATGGACCTATGTGGGTTCCGGGAGATGAATGGGGACCGGGATGGGTTACCTGGCGTCAGTCGGAAGGATATTACGGATGGGCTCCGATAGGTCCGGGCATAAGTATAGAAATGACGTATAGCCCAAGTTATAATGTACCAAACGATAATTGGAGATTTGTGAGGGACAGGGATTTTGGAAGCGAACATGTTACTTATGTGGATAGAAGCACTAATGTTACCATTATCAATAATTCAACGGTTATAAATAATACGTATGTGGACAAATCGAGGGGAACAAAATTTAACTCCGGTCCGCAGCGAGCTGATGTGGAGAAACGAGCTGGAAAAACTTTTGCCCCCATGGCAATAAAAGAAAACAGCAAACACGAACAAGCTGTGGGAAAGGGAGAAATACAACTATTCCGCCCGGTAGTTCAAAAAAACATTGCAGCAGAAAAAAAAGAAGCCCCTGCAAAAGTTGTTGATATGAAAGAGCTGAAAGTAAAACCACATACCGAACCAGCAGCCAAACCACACGATATGAACAAAGCTACCCAACCTAACAGGCAGGAGCCAACCGGTCCGAAAGCACAACCCGGACAGCGCGAACACGCCAAAGACCAGCACCCTATTGTTCCATCCAAACAGGAGCCGCAACGCCCTACACAAAAAGCCGAACCTAAAAATCAGCAGAAACAGGCACCTGGAAATAATACATCACCTAACCGGGAACAGCCTAATCGTCAGCACGATTCGCCACTGAAACAGGGACCCGTAAATCCAAACTCTCAACCCAACAACAATACAGCACCCAACAGGGAACAACAGCACCAACAGAAACCAAATATGAACCAACCTCGTCAGGAACAACAACAGCAGAACCAACCACGGCAGGAACAACCCAGACAGGAACAACCACGGCAGAATCAACCTCGGCAAGAACAACCACGGCAGGAAGCAACTCCTCCGCAACAACGCCAGGAACCTCCGCGCGAGCAGCAACAACGCCCTAACCAACCAAACAGGCAACAGTCGCCACAGCAAAAACCCAATCCTCCTCGGCAGGAACCACCACCATTGGACCAGCCTCCACAGCAACATGTTCCGCCTCCACCACCGCAACCGCAACCAAGAATGGAAGGAGAAGGCAACCGTCCTCATTAATTAATGCAGAAGCAGCGTAAAATACTGCACAACGGAATATAAAACCACAAATACCTGCCGTTGGCTTTTAGCCACCGGATAGTCAGATGTAAAATAAAAGGCTTTAGACAAACTAACTATTTTGGCTAAAGCCTTTTATTTATCCATCTATTACCTTCTCATAAATGGGACGGCAAAGGTGATAGGGGTGATGATTTTAATGACCGTTGGAGTGTTTCCCCGGAGCCTTAATAGAACCCAAACGATAGATTTGATTTACGAATTAAAATAGAAGAATCTAAAACCGACTTAACAAGCCCAACCGACCTAAAATATCTAAAAAGTGCTTTGGGTACATCGAAATAAGCACAATAGGTAGGGAAAAATGGCTTCTCGACATAAGGAATGAGCTATAATGGGTGGCGTAACGCCACTTCCTAACATAAGGAATAAGGAATAAATGAACCATATCGACCCTTCTTGACATCAATACAACGGTTTCGTGGGTGCCGTACAATGGTTTCCTGACCTCCGTTTAGTGGTTTCGTGACCTCCGTTCAACGGCTTCGTGGGTGGCGTTTTAAAAAGTCCCGAAAATGGCAAAAAGTCATTAAAAGGATAAATTACACCTGTTTTTTACCGCAATAAAATTAAAAAGAAAAGCGGAAAGAAGGTTTTACGATAAAATAATACACGTCTGGTTTGCTGGTGTCGGTTAATCGCCAGATGAAATCAACCCGTGCAAATTTAAAAATGTTTTCAATGCCGAAGCCCACCTCGTAATACGGCTCGTGCAGGGTGCTTACCTTTTCCGGAAATAAATAAATGCTTTGGTTATTTTGCATGCTAAGGCTGCCTGCATAAGCTTTTGCAAAAAGAAAGTTTCGCCATTTTAATTTATTGATGAAAGGAATACGGTCGAGCAGCAACCCTTCAATGTGCTGTTCCAAGTGTACGGACACATATTGGTCGGAAACATATTCCAAAAAATTCATCAGGTTAAAAGCATATTCATCCATCATTACCAACTGGTTGGCAAAAGGCATGTCGAGATAAGGATAAGGAACGGTATTAAATGTTTTACCCGCTTCAATGTAATATTTAAAATACCCGAGTTTTTGAGTTCGTATCTGTTGCTTGAGCGAAAGTTTTATTTTCCGAAAGTTTAATTCAGAACCTACACTTTTATCTGCTATTTTAAATTGCAAAGCTATGTCGGGATATTTTCTAAACGCGTTTTTAAAATCTTCTTTGTTATAAAAATTGCCGTTCACCTTTTTATTTTGCCAACTGTATTTTAACGTAAGGTCGAAACCTGAAGCATAATAATTATTTTGAATAATACTGTTACCCGCCAAATTGCGAGATACGAAAAACACATCCTTAGTGGGTGCTGTTATGTTATAAAAATAATTTAGCCGCGAGGCAAAGCCGGTTGTCCAGCCGTTTTCCACATACAGATTAAAATCCTGAGCATAGTTTTTGGAGGCATTGTTGTTTCCTACCTGTATAAAAGACGACAAAACATGGTCCAGTTCGATGTTATTAAAACTGCGGCTCAACTGCGAAATATCGTTCCGGTAAAATACCCCGAGTTTGGTTTTTATGAGTTTCGATTTATTAAAACTATATTCTGCATTTACTTTGTATTTCCATTTTTCATCATACGTTCCGTAAGCTACATAGGTGGAGAGAAACAAAGGAATGCTCCATTTGTCGTTAGTTCGAAAACCAAATTTGATGCGCGACTGTTCGATGTTATTATAACTGTAAAATGAAAAGATATCGCCTATATCAACAGAACAGACAGGGTAATAGCCGGTGGCAGCACCAACAATTATTTTTTTTCTTAAAATAAAACGAGGGTCTTTCTTTAAACTATCCGCCATTTTAAATACCCCTTTGTCTTCTTTCGACAATTCGAAATGTCTTGATTTGGTCCAGTAGTCATTGGATTTATTTTTTGAACTATCAGATTCCACAACAATAGAAGTTCCTTTAAATACTTTTTGGGGCAGAATAGTATCAATTTTATAATGAATAAATCCGGAATTTTTTCGCCCGAAAAACCCGGTTAAATCAGAGGAGTTTTCGATAACAGTAAAATCTCCCAGAACATCCGATTGGGTGAGCATCCAATGCTGATGGTTTACTTTAGAATAGGTTTGTTTAATCCAGTAGCTTCTCACAAAGTTTACATTGGCCATAATATCAAACCTCACGGTAATTTCTTTTAGAGCCGCCTCACCAGAGTCAATGAGCATTTCGCCAATGAAAGCCAATTCGCGTTTTTGTTTAGGCAGGAAAGTAATTTTGTAAGTTTTGTTAGTGGCTGTTCCTGTGCTATCCGTTAAATAAAATTTGTAGTTACTTTTATAATTATCGTTTAAAGGAGAGGGGAAACTTTTATCTAAAATGGTTACATAGTTATTGTAAAAATTGGGTGCCTGGTATAAATCTTCAACAAACTTCATAATTTTGGGACCTTCTAAACCGGTAGTGTTTACCGCATTTATAAAGTCGCGTTTTTCTTTTGGAGACTGCTGATAAAAATGTTCTACCATTTTCTCGACCACCAAAACAGGCAAATAAGTAATACCATCGGAAGTAGTATCCACATTGTTCCAGATAAAATCGAAAGGACGAACAAGAATGTTTTTTTTTATTTTTTCTGTAAAATGATTCAAATCAAATCGAATTTTGGAGTATTCTTCACAATAATAATTGGTTTTAAAATCCGGGTTATTGTTTCGCTTATTGTCATTCACCTTTCTTAGCACTCTCCAGGCAGGGTTTTCACCCGGTCTTACCACAAATTCCTGTAACTGAAAAAACTCTGGAATAATTTGAATATCTATTTTCTGATGCTGATTAATTTTAAAATTGACTTTGGTCGTGGTATATCCTAAAGAAGAAATAATGAGCGAATCTTCTTTAATACTATTCGAATTAATGGTGGTGGTGAAATAACCGGAAGTGTCCGTAGTGGTTCCGGTTTGAGTTCCTTTAAATAAAATATGGACAAAAGGAATTGGTTCGTTTGTTCCTTTATCCCTGATATAACCCTCTACAGTGGTGGATTGAGCATATATCAATTGAATAAAAGAAACAGAAGCGGATAAAAGGAGAATACAGATTTTTTTTAAGCTCATTACTTTATAGCCAGGTGCTTCAAATGTGGTGTAAAAATATAAAAAATGGAGTTGTTATATTTATTTATTTGCATTTTAGAAACAACAAGTAGTTTTGAAAAAGCGAAAGTGAATCCCCGGATTTAATTAGAGAGGTAAAGATAATTAAATGTATTTTTGTTTCGATTGATAAAAAGTTTATGAATATAAAATACAAAGTAAAAAATTATTTGAACTTAACTACCCATACCGCCATTGGGATGAGTTTATTTGTATGGATAAAATTACTGGCTAAAAACAAGTTTGCGATAGACATCAGGTATTTGCCCAAAATTATATTTATAACCGCCAACATACTATTAAATACACCATTTCAATGGTATGAATATCTTCGATACAACAGGAAAATAAAAAACACTAAGGTGCTTCGTCCCGTATTTATATTGGGACATCCCAGGAGCGGAACCACTTATTTACAATACGTGTTAAGCAAAGACCCAGCTTTTTCGTTTTGTTCTACCAATGAGGCATTAACTCCTCTTACTTTTTTAAGCATTGGAGGATTTACAAAAAAAATTATGGATTTGTCGATGCCGGAAACCCGACCACAGGATAATGTGAAAGCGGGGGCAGATCAACCCAAAGAAGAAGAGTTCGCGGTGGGCAGCATTAGTAATACTTCTATGGTGCATGGTTTCTATTTCCCACGAAGTTTATATTCTGTTTTTGATGAAACGGTAGTATTTGAAACGAAGAATACGGAAACTCTTGCCCATTGGAAAAAAAATTTGGATTACTTTGTAAAAAAAATAATTTATAAATACCCGGGCAAACGCATTTTACTGAAAAGCCCTGCCAATACAGGAAGGATGAAAGAAATTCTGGAACTTTATCCTGATGCGTGTTTTATCCACATCCATCGCGACCCCCATATTGTTTATCAATCGAATGAAAAGTTGTATGAAAAAATACTCCCGCTACTCGGTTTTCAAAAAATTAAAAATGAATTCATAGAAAATTATATTATTTATTCATATGAAAAAATGTATAAAAAATATTTAACTGACAAATTGAGTATTCCCAACAAACAACTATACGAGTTGTCTTACGTTGATTTTGTAAACTCTCCCATCGAACAATTGGAGAAAGCTTACCAACATTTAAATTTAGGAGATTTTGAAAAAGCAAAACCTTTTTTTAATAAAGAGATAAGGGATTCGGAAAATTATTTAAATAATTCCTACATTGGTTTAGACACAAAAACAAAGAAACTAATTGAAGAAAAATGGTCGTTTTTCTTTGAAGAGTATGGATATAATAAGTAATCAGGTTCGTTTTATTTTACCGCTCCCTGTTTTTTCTATTTCATCTACAATACTTATAAATTGAGGCAATTTAAAGGAGGATAATTTTTTTCTGCAATAAGTAATTAGTGATTCTGTATCAATTTTAACATCGTCTTCTACTTCTATTTCTACAGCAACCACTTCGCCCAATAAAGGATGAAATTTGCTAAATGCCCGCGAATTTTTTATTCCTACATAGGTATTAATGACTTCTTCAATTTCATTTGGAAAAACTTTATTACCGGAAACATTAATTACATTTTTTTCCCTGCCCTTGATAATTATTAACCCATCCTTTTTACGAATAGCATAATCTCCGGTCATAAACCACCCATTCTGGAGTACATCGTTTTTTAATATTGGCGGACTTAAATAACCATCAAACATTCCGGGACCTTTAATTCCTAACAGCCCGATTTGCTCATCGGGCAAAGGATTCAATTCTTTATCCAAAATACCAATATGGTATGCAGGAAGCGCGTAGCCAACTGCGCCAGGATATTCTTTGGAACGTTTTAAATTAATTATAGGCAACCCTATTTCAATAATCCCATATGCCTGGCAAACCGACAGGTTATATTTTTTTTCAAAGGCATTACAAATTTCTTCGCTTATGCCTGTGGTGGTAGAAATAACTCTTTTTAAACTTGGTAGTTCTATTGTTTGATTGTATGAAGCTAATAATTTTATGTGCATAGGAGCAGAATATAAAAAGGTGCCTTTATATTGGTTAATACTTTCAATAATACTTTCTGCAAGAAAATTATCATTGATAATAATTCCTACTCCATATTTTATATACAAAACGATAGACACTACAAAATGATAAGCCATTGGCAGTACCCATACTACTCTGTCCTTTTCTGATAATTGAAGAACTTCATTCGCGGCATCCACCCTTTCCAATGCTGCAGTATGAGAAATGATTACGCCTTTTGCTTTTCCTGTTGTACCGGATGTGAATCGCATAAAGGCCGCATCCGGAATAAATTTAACCGTAAAATTTACAGGCGCTCCTTTTGCATTACTAATAAAAAGAGGTGTATCAAAAAGGTTAACCCCAAAACCATTTTCACCAAGTGAAGCATATTCTTCCGAATCAGAAATAATTAAATGGAGTTGCGCTTCTTTAATGGCATTTAAAATTTCAGGGATTTTCTGCTTGTTGGAAATTGGCATTGCTACTGCATCGCAACCAATACTTGCGTATAATGTAATAATAAAATACCGGCTATTTCCTGTAATAATGCCAACTCCCATTCCCTTATTTATGCCAAGGCTCAATAAATTATTTTTAAATAACTCGGTTTGTTCTGCCAATTGGGAATAGGTTAAAGTTCCGTATTCATCAAACACAGCCACCTGATCTGGAAATTTTTTAGCGGTATTTATTAACGTATCATATACATTATTCATTGCTCACCAATTCTCTATTTAACAAAGTAATCATATTCTCCCTCGATTCGAGAGATGAACAGCTTGCCAACTTGCCTGCCGCATATCCTGTTTGCAAACAAGTTCCCATCACCCTGGCACTTGCAATGGCTTTTGTGCTTGCCGAAATATTTTTTCCTGCAAAAAACAAATTCTCTAACTCATAAGATAGTAAACAATCAGAAGGTATCATGTACCCGGCATCGGGGGCAAAATATTCCATGGTAAGTTTACCATCATTATTCCACTCCTCAATGGGCCAGGTACCGACGGCAATCCCGTTACTAAATTTTTTACAAGACAAAATATCAGTTTCTGTTAACACGTATTTCCCCATGGAACGCTGAAGAATGCGAATTCCGAGTTGAGGAAAAATAGTGGCGATTGTTGCAGTTTTCAAACTCCCGACCATATTAGTTAATGATGGAAAAATTTCTTCGACATACGTTTTTGCCTTTATGTTAAGTTTGAAATTTACTTCTTTATCATCCGTTATTATTTCGGGCAAAGTAATTTTAAAATCAGCCTGGTTCTTTTTCAATGAACCGGGAACAACACTCAAAGATAAAAAGCTCTTAGGCAAACCCGAAGAATGAATTAAACTTAGCATTGCTTTTTTCAGCGACATGTTTAAAGAAAATTCATTGTCAGACATTACTTGTTGAACTCTGAAAATTTGCGATGCAGATTGGTAGTTTGCGGAAGAAATCATTTCTAAGCCTGCCAATTGGGCAATAATTCCATTTCCACTACAGTCAATTATAATTTGCGGACTTATTTCAATTATTTGGTTGTTTGTTTTTATGAAAAGATTGGTGATTTGTTTTTTGTTTCTTTTTACCCGGATCACTTCCGTGGATTTCATAACCAGGACACCGTTCTCAAGAAGTTCTTGTTCCAAATTTTCCTGAAGAAAAGACCATTCATAAGGAATAATAAATAATCCGTTGTGATAGTTAATTGCTTTTTTATTGTCAGAAAAGGGAAGTAATTTATTAATAAAATCTGTGGAAAAGTGATAGCCCGCAAGTCTTGGTGTTTCAGAAAATGTACGATAATAAGCGCCACAAACTGTCCCTGCATTACTATTAGTGGCGTTACCACCAATAGCGTCTGACTTTTCGACTAAGAGCACTTTTTTATTTTCTTTTGCAGCGGCAATTGCAGCTGCATACCCAGCAATTCCTGCCCCAACAATAACTATTTCAGCATCGGAAAAATTCATTTACCTAATTCTTTTCCGTTAATTAATTCATATTTAATTTGAGTTTCTAAAAGGTTAACTTCGTTTTCTGACAAAACTTCGCTATAATATAAAATCATTAATTGCAACCGTCCTTCAAATCTCATATATGCAAAAGTTAACCCCGGAGGATAAGTGTTAGGTGGAAAACTCAAGGCATCCAAAACATTTAGATTCTGAAATTTTAAAAGTTCGATAGGGTGGTCTTCTGCAAGAGTAAATAAAAAACCCGATAGTGACCCGCCTTGGGGTCCCTTTATTAATTTATAATACAGAGATGATGGAATTCTTTTAAGGTAGTTCATCAAAATATCATATCCTTGTGGAATGCCTTTACGAACCTGATTTATCATTTGCTCATTAACAGACCTTACCGTTTTTGCAAGTGATTCCAGTGTTTCGGTATTAAGTCTGTAAAATAAAAAGGATAAATGATTTCCTAAAAGAGGTCCCGATGCACCTTTTTTTCTTTGGTTTTGCGGAACGGGAATCCAAAAATTACTAACAGGTGATTTTCTCTTCAGCATTGTTTCTTTTACTGCACGAGCCGAACACGAGAGATAAAAAGGGCTTCTGCCAAATTTGGCTCCAAGTTTCGGAGCATTCAAATCAATTTGTTCTGTTTCCTGCTTTGTAAAACGAACTATCTTTATTTTTTGATTAACCTCTGAATAATTTGTTCCGGGACTTATTCCACAAGTGGGAGTTTGTGAGGAAACCGATAAAAAGGATTTAGCTTTTGCAGCTTTTCTTAATGATAAGAAATCAAATTTAACGGTTGATTCACCTGAAACAAATGCATTTTCACTACCAGGTCCATTTAACTGTTTAAGATATAATACAGCTCCGTAACCATCCATAATTAAGTGATTCCAGCTAAATATTAATGCTGATTTTCCATTACTCCTATTTATAATGTCAAAAGAAAACAAGTTGGGCTTTGCAGAAGAAATTTTTTTATTAAGAATAACCGAAGGTAAGAAATAATCGTCTTGATGAACATTTACTTCAATAGGTTGGTGAATATTTGATTTCCAACTAGGAACTGAAAACAAGCCACCTCCATGAATTGAAAATGAAGCCAATTGTTGAGATGCAATGTTATCTTTCAGGGCTGTTTTAAAATCATTACTATTTAATTGTCCTTCCAATTCCATATAATAACGACACGTATTACCGGATGTTCCTGTATAACCGTCATGTTTTTCTAATGCTAAAATAAAACAGTCGGTAGCGGTTAATGGGATGTCGTTTATTTGGGAAGAAGGATTCATGAAATTACAGACACTTGAAAGTGCATTCGGCTAAAGATTGAACGGATTTTAAATTATCAGGAATTAAATCTCTTTCGGAAATGGCAATACCAAATTTGCGTTCAATAAATAAAACTATTTCAATAATTGACATGGAGTCCAACCCTATCTCATTAAAAGGAGTTTCGGGAGTAATGGATATTGTACTATCTAGAATATTCGTTTGAATAAAAGACATTAGTTCATTACGGATTATTTCTTGAGTTATCTTTTGCATTTTTAAAAGGCAATTAGTATTTACGAAGTTTTAATTTATACATTCTATATGAAATAGTGACTGAAAATATAAAAAACAATCCTAATTTTAAAACCTGGAATTGAATTGCATACCAGTCTCCACCCTTAATAAATAATTCATAATATCCCACCAATGCCCAATTCAACGGTGATAACGAACTGATGGTTTGCATTACCTGTGGCATTAAATTCATTGGCACCCATATTCCGCCTAAAGCAGACAAGACAAGAATACTTATTCCTCCAAATACTGCAGATTGCTGGGGAGTATTGAACAATGTTCCTATTAATAAGCCATAGCCAATAGCCGCTAAATCAAGTGTTACGGTCAGTGCTGCCAAAGCAATCCAATGGGTCCCTATATCCAAAACAGGCAAGCCCAACAGAGGCATCACATATTTTCCAAGTAAAATAATCATTACAAATTGAATGAGTGCAACTAAAAAGTAAACAAATAATTTACCGGATAAAATGGATAAATAAGAACCAGGAAACGTCCTCATCCTGATAAATAAACCTTCAGAACGTTCATTTATAATACTTCCAGCAAGAGGTAAAACGATAAAAAATATGGAGAATATTGCCCACGCAGGAATATTGTGTTGAACAGCATTTGGCTCATACGTTTTGTTTGTATTCCTTGAGGCATAAGATTCATCGTAAACAAAAAAATCTTTATCCGGCAGTATGGTTTTTTTATCGGCATCTGTCAATTGAGCAATTTTTTCACCCATTAATTGAAATAATACTTTTGTTTTAATAGATGCAATAAATTCTTTTAACCCGCTTGCCATTGCCATTACAAAAGATTTAGTAGCAGTAGGATCAATAATAATTTCAATTTTTACCTGTCCGCTAGCTTTCTGTGATATTTGTTTTTGGTCGAAAAAAACATTTACCATTCCACCAACATTCTCTCTTAACACATTGGTAGCATTTTTAGGGATAACCAATGCAACCAAGTATTCACCATTAATTATTTTCTTTTTAATTTCAGTGCTATTTTGATATTTTTTACCATGATCAACTGTTAATTTACATATTGAGAATTTCCTGAACCCATTTTCAATGGACAATCCCAAACTATCATTATCATTGTTGACCAACAATACCGGGATTCCGGACTGTGTTAAACTTTTATAAGCTTCATGTTGAATAAGTGTCATTATAAAAACCAGCAAAACAGGCATCACAAAAAGAATAGTGATACCCGTTTTATCGACCAGTAATATTTTAAATTCTTTTATAAGTGTAGAAAACAATCTATGCATCAGTCCCTTATTTTCCTTCCTGTAAATTTCAAAAAAACATCTTCCAAATCATTTCCGTTTTCGTTTTTAATCAACTCACTCGGACTGCCTAAACAAAGCAGTTGCCCATGGTCAATTATGCCAACCCGGTCGCAAAACAGTTCGGCTTGTTCTAAATAATGCGAGGTGTAAAGAATCGTTGTTTTTTTTTCCTGGTTGAGTTCTTTCAGATGTTCCATCATTGATGTTCTTGTTTGCACGTCCATCCCTACCGTTGGTTCATCCAGCAATAATATCTGCGGCTCGTGAAGTATTCCTCCTATTAAATTAATTCTTCGTTTCATCCCTCCTGAATAATTTTTGACTAACTCATTACTGTTTTTATCAAATCCAAATTTTGATAAACACGATTGAACTCTGTCCTTTAAAACCTTTCCTTTCAATCCGTACATTCTGCCAACAAAAAGTAAATTATCTCTGCCTGACAAAGTTGGATAGAGGGCAATATCCTGGGGTACCACTCCAATTATTTTTTTGATAGATTCAATATCTTTACTTACTGAATATCCTGCAATTTGTGCGCTACCACTTGTCGCATTCAGCAAGCCGCATATTATTGAAAAGAAAGTTGTTTTGCCGGCTCCGTTCGGACCCAATAATCCCACTATTTCCCCGTTTAAAATTTCAAGGTTCAGCTCTTTTAAAGCATACGAATCACTCCCGTGGTATTTTTTAGAAAGATTTGAAATCCGAATACAGCAATTCTCCTTCATACTATTTTTTAAAGATAGCAAAATTAATCCTTTTAATATTATAAGTACTGTTTTTAGTATTTAAATATCCTAAATACTCTTATTGTTTTTATCTATATTTGAAGCGCCACCAAAATTGCATGGCAAAAAAGGGGTCAACGTAATTTTGTAGGGAGTAAAAAAATTAAGCGAAGAGCTTTTCTAACCTAAAGAGAAAAAATTTCACATCCTTCACCCCTCTTAAATTAGCCCTAAACAATTTTAGTTTTGCGTTGTAAGATT
>JANYDQ010000144.1 GCA_025363555.1 Bacteroidota bacterium
GACAAAAACGAATCACTTATGGAAATAGAAGAAAACGTAGATACCCTCGATTTAATGGGTACAGATGATTTTGACGGAATGGGCAAAATCAATTTGAAAAAATTAAAAGAGGGCGCAATGAAAGCACTTCACGTTGCAAACATTTTAAATCCCGCCACAGGTTTGTTACGAGCAGGTGTGTTGGCATCCATGAAACTCAACGTGATGAAAATAGCGAATCGCATCCGCTATGCTTACCTGACCGAAGAACAAGCGCAGGCAAAAAATTTAGATATGGCAAAATACCATAAACTAAAAAGCATCCTGACCAAACTGGAGAAAATATTTTACGGTGCAGGCGGTAAACCTGAAAACTTAAAAAAAGCAATCCTTACAGGCAAAGGAAACAAAGACCATGAAGTAAGCGGTTTGGGAATGGTTGCCGATACCACATTCTACGATGAACACACGCCATTGAATGTTTTGCTTTCAGGAATCTACGAGGAAGAAATGACAGGAGGCTTAGATGGATTGGGCTTTGTAACATCGGCAGCAATCGCAGCAGCTTCAAGCGCATTAGCAGTTGTGGCGGGACTTATCAAACAAATCGGTGGAGTAAAAAAAGGCGACAAAGGCGGTTCAGGTGGTGATGGCGGTGGTTCGGGAGATGGCGCAAGCAACAATTCAAGTGATAACAGCTCTTCCGATGATAGCGGTGGCGATTCAGGTGGTGGTTCAAATAATAAAATGATGCAAAAATCGAACACCTCTAATTCATCGTCCAAAACATCGAGTACCGATGGCGGTGATGATAGTAGTGGCGGTGGCGATAAACCGCAGGGGTTTTTGGAAAAAACAAAAACGTGGGTGAAAGAACATCCAATGCAGGCAGGTGCGGTAGCCATTGGTGTAACAGCATTGGGAGTTTTGGCGGTAAAACATTTTACCAAGAAAAAAGAAAAACCTGCTACTGCTTTATCGGGTGTGTATCACAAGAAACACAAAAAGAAAAAAGGTAAAAAGCATTCGCATAAACACAAACATCACAAAGCCCCAATTGCCCTGCTATAATCAACGGAATTATTAAAAATTTAAAACAAGAAAAATGAAAACAAAAAGTAAATACAAAAGAAAACGTGCATTGCACGGTACTGAAACCGCACATAAAACGGCAACGGAAAATTTAAAGCATAGCGCAATCGAAACCGGAAAAGATTTGCTTATCGGTGTAATCGGTGGCGGAATCGTAGGTGCTGTAATCGGTAAACCTGCGCTACTCATCGGTGTTGGTGTAACAGGATACGGACACTACGCCAAGAAACCTGCGCTTACCACATTCGGAATCGGTATGATGGCATCAAGCGGAATTACTTCAGGAGGAAAAACCACACAAGGCATTGACGGTTTTACTGCTGAAGATGTGAAAGCTCGCATTATGAATTTCAAAGACAGCCTGACATCAAGATTGTTTTTAGATAAAATCATCAAGAAAAAAGATGCAACCGAGCAAACGCAAAAAACCGAAGAAACTGAAAACGGTTCTAACGGTGTTGGCGAAGTACAATACTTCACTTACCCGAATCAAAACAAAGAGCTTGATTTTTCTGCGCTCGACAATTTGGAAAAACAAATTCATCAAAGCGGTGTGAATTATCAAAAGAGTATTCAGGGAACGGAAGAAGATACCATGCAAGGCAACGAGGAAGACAATATGCAAGGTAATGAAGACGACACCATGCAGGGTAATGAAGATTCATTAGACAATTACTAAAAACAAAATCAAAAAAAACAAATCAATAAATAATAATCACAACTAAAAATCAAAAACTATGTTCGGAGAAATCGAAACAATCGAAAAAAGCGAGTTCAATAATGTCGGAGCCTTGTTAGGCATTGACGGCAGCGATGTAAGCAATGAACTATTGGGAGCTTTAAAAGCATTACCGCCCATTCGCAGACAAATGGTAATCAACAAACTTGCAGGGCAGGGAATGTCGAGCAGAGGCTCCCGTGCAGAAATGGAAAAACATTTTAAAGAGTTACCTGCACACATCAAAGCGGAACTGGCGAAAGGAAACTTGCGCTTGGCAGATGCGCTGATTTATTCCATTAAACCAGTAACATCAAAAACAATTAAGATGTTTGAAACGCAAGACGATAAAGAAATCGGCTTACGCAACATCTCTAATGCGAAGTTGCCAAAGAACCAAGCTCTGCTTGTAAGCGGTATCGTTTTATTGGCAGGTGTTTCTGCCGATGCAACAAAGGATGCAATCATGGCTACCGCCTACGGAAAGATGGAAGATTTCCCTGCTATTGCCAACGGAGAAAGCAATTTGAAGGCAAACAAAAAAATCATCATGCCGGAAACAAGCAACAATTTTTTCAAAACGCTTGGCTTAAATACCGTTCCTGTTGGTTACTACAAATTGTCTAACCCTCGTTCAATTCACGATGATATTCAAATCGAATACACCGTTGAGTTAGGCACAATGTTAAACATTGCACCAAACACACAATTGTTTGTTGGCTTACACGGAACAATCACAACTCCTTAATTAAAAACCAATCTCTTTAAAAGCCTCCCCAATGGGGAGGCTTGCAGGGGTTTAATAAAAACGAAATGGACATCGTAGAAAAAAGATTTGATATTCAGGTTGCCACAAAGGGACAAACCGTAACAGGAAAGTTCGAGTTGGATAAAACCGTTAAGGTTATCAAAGGCATTAAAGTTACCTCCGACCGTGAGGACTTATTGTTTTATCGTGGCACTCAAAAAATTGAGATAAACGGCAAAGAGCGTTTCGAGGATAATTACGAAAGTAAAAACCTTCAATCCAGTTTAAACGTGGATTTAAACCACCGCTATAAAGATATGCGGGACACAGATCCCGGTAACGGAATTGTTGTGATTACTTACATCGACAACCAACACCCTCTTTATGCTTTCACTCCTTATCGTGTGAGCCTGTACGTACAATACGAAGTTTAAAACAATCAATAAAATGATAGCAGAGAAAGAACACATACATATCCTGACGATAAAAAGAAGCGGAGAAAAACAATTGTTTCAAGTGAAACTACCCAAGAACGCTAAAAAAATCACAGGTATTTTAATCACAGTTCAACCAAATAATAACCCACAAGCACCAATATATGCCAACGGAACCCCTCTTTTCAGCCTTGACCAAGTCATCCTCTGATGCAGTTGCTTCGCAAGCAATGTTTTCTGTTAAGGCAGGGGATATAAAACTGCAATTAAATAATCCGAAGGATATTTTTTATTCTGAAGATGTATGCGCTTTTGAAATTCTGCCTGACTATGAAAGATTAATTGGTATTAAACGAGTTGATTTTAATGATGGCAGTTTTGGCACACAGGGTACTCAGCTTGTTCCGTTAGCGGTAGAGATAGAAACCAAAGACACCATCATTGGCGGTTCATACAAGGATACAATGCCAGTGAAAAATCTAATCCCTTATCAAGTAAAAATTTACATCACTTACGAAACTGAAGAATGACACAAGAATTTGCATTAGCGTACATCCCCGAAAGGATGGCAGAATTGGGATTCGGCAAAAATTATTTGCCACCCAAGTTCAGGCATTTTTCGCTCTATGCCGGAGAAACAAGAACGATAGATGCTTACAACGAATATTTCATGCTTACAGAAGCCGATATAGAAATATCCGTAAGCTCTGAATTTGGTTTGTATGATTTAAACGATGACACTATCAACGAGCAACTATACGAACATCAGGGAAAAATAATAATGACCAACAAAGCAAAAACAGTAAAACAAATCGTATTCATTCAAGTAATTCCAAAACATTTATAATATGCCATTCATCAACGAAAAATACAGCCAACAAAAAATTGATAATCTCTACAACTTTTTACAGAGCAGTAAAGAGCAGGGAGAAGCCGAAGACTACGAAATATTTGTAGATGCTTTTAAAGTGGTTAAGCGCACCAACGATTTAACACGCTTTGAAAGTTATTCCAACTTCATACAGCCCGAAACAAAAACGCTTACAATCGTTATTTACGATGGCACATCGCCACGCAACACCAAACATATTTTCTCTATCAAAGAAGATAGCACGAATGGTTTAAGCGGTGTGGACGTGGACACACGCATCGAAGATAAAATTCGATTGGAAAAAGAAAAATGGGAAACCGAGCTTTTAAAAAAAGAAAACGAAAAATTGAAAACTGATTTAGCGGAAGCAGAAAGCTACATCGAGGAACTGGAAGAAGATGCAGAAAAAGCCA
>JANYDQ010000160.1 GCA_025363555.1 Bacteroidota bacterium
TGCCATAAAAGAATGACCAGTCATTATTTAAAATATATATACATACATCTCCCTGCGAGCTAGGAACTATTCTTCCAGTCACTGCAATTCTTCCTAATGTATCTTCGGTTATTGATTGAAAATAATCTTCAAATGGTAAGTATGTTTGCCACATTAAATTGGCTGCGGTACCGGCAGCATCAATTTTAACAATTATTCCATCACTGCTTCCGTTAGTTCCATAACTTACAGATTGGCCTGTTATCAAATAGCCTCCATAGCGGCTTTCCAAAATATCGTTTCCATAATCAAGACCAACACCTCCCCATTTATTTGTCCATAAGATATTACCTAAAGAATCGGTCTTAACAGTATAAACATCCCCCAGCACATCGCCCATGCTTTTGGTAGTGCCAGTTAAAATATAGCCGCCATCAGAGGTTTGTATTACCGAGTTGGCAATGTCTTCGTTTGCTCCTCCAAAAGTTTTGGTCCATATAGTATCTCCGCTGGCATTGGTTTTAATAAGGTAATAATCCTGGTCGCCATGCCCGTAACTAAAAGTAGAGCCGCAAATAATGTAACCACCATCGGTAGTTTGTTCCACACAGTTTGCAAAATCCCAACCTGTACCTCCGTATGTTTTTGTCCACACTGTATCCATTAAGGAATCTGTTTTTACAACATACACATCATATCCCCCGGCACCAAAGCTATTGGTATAACCGGCTATAATATAACCGCTGTCGGCAGTTTGGCGCACGCATTTGCCAATGTCAATATTAATACCTCCAAAAGTGCGTTGCCTGCCGGGCATTCCGTACTCGTCTGTTTTCAGCAAATACATATCGGTAGCTCCCGCTCCAAAACTGCTGGTACTGCCGCCTATAATGTATCCTTTGTCAAACGTTTGTTTGGCACTGTATCCATCGTCATATCCCACACCTCCCAATACGTGGCTAAAACGAATAGCCTGTGCAAACCCGGTGAAGGAAATAAAAAGGAAGAGGGAAATGAATTTGTGTTTTGTTTTGATCATTACTTATTGTTTTATTAAAACTCCGTAGAAGTTGAATATGAATAGCCGCTAATGAAATAGGGGAAAATAATGAATACACAATTAGTACAACCCAGAAAGGGTTGAATACAATTATAACAAATATTTTTCATCAAATTCAATTTTATGTTCATTCAGTAATTCAATTAATTCCTCTTTAAAAGTTTTTTTCAAATGATGTGTCTCCTGATTTTTTTTTTGATAAACGCACTAAATTCATTTTGTGTTTCATTTATTTAAACGCTTTTATCAATGAAACATACCCACCCAAGCCCGAAGCTTTATTTTGTGCAAAGTATCCTTCCAGGTTATTGCTGCCTGCAAACAGCATAAAACCTTTACCAAAATTAGCAAAAATTCCTAAGCCATAATTGTATTTTCCATAACCTCCATATCCAAACGTGGTGGAAATGCAAACGTTTTTGTTGATGTAAAAACCTGCTTTTACATACACCAGCATAGTGTAATTGGCATTGTAAATATATTTTACGCCTTCGGTAAGGTGAAAATGTTTGGTAAATTCGGTTTCAAACATCACGTTCAGTGTAGCAGGTAAATTAACCGATACCCCTTGTTTTTTAAAAGGGGCAATCCTGTTTTGCACACTGTCTTTGTTGGTGTGTCCTAAGGTAGAATCCTGCAAATCATAAATACTGTGTATCCGGAAACCGGTATAATGAAAAAGGGAATCCTGTTTAAGATACAACGATTGCTGGTTGAACCGGATAACGCCCATATCGGCAACGGAAACCGTTATTTTGGAATGAAAAAAACGGGGTTTAAGGGGAGCTTGAAAATACAAATCTACACTGGCGCCATATCCGTTAAATGCACTAAACCCTTTGTGTGCCGTGTCCGACTGCGCCACCTGTAGTTGAGTATCAAAGTTAATATACTGCCCGTCTTCGCTGGTAAAAAGTTCTGCTTTTTTTGCCAGTATGGAAGCATATTGCTGTCCTTTCAAAAACGAAACTCCTATTCCCCAGCGGGCAACACTGTCGGACGGGGAAGAAAAGAACCCGATTTGCAATTGCTGGTAGTGAAGATAATTAAGGTTAAAATCGTTGAGAACAGCTGTTTTTCCGGCATATTGCGAATTACCGTAAAATCCCAGTTTAAAAAAATCGTCCGAATAGCGGGTATTAAAATACTGTCGGTCGCGCACACTTAAAAAGAAATTTACATTTTTTTTATGCAATACAGAATCAAGTTTTACTGCCACAAACACCCCGAAATTAGCTTCTGCACCTATCCGGTTGGTATTTCGTGTTCTTGCCAGCACCGTATTTTTATTTGCAGCATCAATGTAACCACCGGTATAAAATTTGGAAAGAAAACGAGTAGTTAGGGCAGTGGAGTTAAAATTAAAATCGCCTGTTATGCCCGTTCGCGAAGAAGTAGTATCCGGAATTTCGCTGGTAAAAATAGTTGCCATTTGTGCTGGTAACTGGCAACTGATAAAAAGCAGTACGATTAAAAATAAATTTTTTTTCACAAATAAAATAAGTTCTGACTCTGTTCTTTTCTGTTTCACTGTGCTTATAGAATTATAATTCAGATTATAAATGCACGGTGTAATTAAAATCTGCGGCTACTTTTACATCAAGGGAGTAATTGCTGTAAATCCTAATATAAGCAGGTTGGGCGCTGGTATTGAATTTCACTTTCAATACAATTCGTTTGGTGGCGTATAATAACGACATTTTACTTTCGCTCATCGGTATCACCAGTTTAGTTAGTTTTTTGCCGGTAGCCCTAAGATTCGCATTAATAGGGGCTTCGTCAATGGTGTTGATATTCCCGAATATAGAATCTGCCACCATATTTTCATTGTTTAACAAATAAATTTGAATAGCAGCATCGAACGGAAAACCATTATCGGCAAACAAAGTAAGCGTTCCACTATGTACATTCTGCACTCCGCTTCCGTTCGAAATATTTAATGAAAGCGTGTCCACCAGTGTTAAATTTGTAGCCACCAGCGAAAGTGGAATTTCCATGTTCAATGTGGCTTTCAGTAATTTGTCAGAATAAATAAAATCGTTGGAGCCCGAAACATTTCCTAACGGATTGGTAATAATTTGAAGAGAGTAACCCAACTTATCCGGAAGGTTTTCTATCAGTTGTTTTATGTTTGAATTTTTTACATTCAATTCGAAATTAGCATACGTGGGGTAATCGGTGCCGATGCCGGTTTCATCACTTTCTGACGCCCTGTTAATATTGATGGGAACATTTATGAGGGAGTTGGCATGAAGATAAACAGAGCTCAAAGTTCGTGTGTTAATAGAACTTAAATTACTTACATACATACGCGCATCCAAACCAATAGGATTTTCAATATTAAAATTAAAATTTACACTTTCCAGTCCTAGTGAGCCCGCAGTAATGCGTTTAAACAAAGTGAAATCAGTAACCGCAGGACCAATGTTAATGGTATTTTGTCCGAAATAACCTAATGCATACGCAGGAAAAAGACCTGAAAAAGTATTGTCTATGGATACATTTTCTCCGTTATTTAACTGCACCCCGCCACCCGAATTGGTGATGCTGATGGACACTAAAGTAGAAATAGTATTTACCACGTTATGGCTGGGTCCTGTTAAATCTATGGTATATCCAGCCAAATCAAAGGTTGCAGAATAAATTCCGGGTGTAGTGCCCACAGCAGCCGGCACAGTAACGTGAATGGTAAAAGGGACATTGTTTAATGTTGCACTGGGAATGCTGTAATCGAAATCAGTTAAATGATGCACATCGCTCGTAATTTTATATTTTACTTTTCCTTCTTTCACAATAATTTTTCTTAATTGCACTCCCGGCAAACTGTAAGTAGTAGTGGTGGGAGTATTTGTTATTATTGCCTGACCTTGATTAAGAGATGTTGATACAAGGGGATAATTGGTAATAATGGAGGTGTCTTTAATTTTAAAAAGGGTATCCATAGACAAACCATAAATATCATTTTGATACACTATTTTTAAAGAGCTGTCTGCATTAGCATGCAAAAACGAACCTGATAATAAATTATTAATGTTCAGGGAAGCATTTACTAAGGGAGCTAACAATTGGGTGTCCCACGAGGGTCTTTCATTTTCTTTTCTGCACGAAAAGAACAAGGTAACACAGAGGATACAAAGGGATAATATTTTTTTTTTCATAGCAAACGCCTTTCAGGGCTAATTTTATTTGGATAAAAATAGTAAATAAAATTTACTTCAGGGCAAAAGAAATATTTATAATAATCTTTAAAATATTTTATGGAATGAAATTATAAAGTATTTTTGTTCTCCAATTTGCTTTTGCATAATTATGTTCAAAAAACTATTTATTTTATCCTGGATTTTTTCTGCCCTCGGAATGTTTCTGCTTTCCTATCTATGGCATGGATTTGTGCTCCTGGATTTTGTGAAAAACGGAACTCCAACAGGTTTAACTTTGTTTTATAAAATTATTATTTATTTAATAATTGGATTTGTGCTCACCAAAGCGGTAGGCAGTAAGTATTTTGATAAATGGTTCAAGTATTTGCCGGTTCTGAAAGGAATTGCAGTGGGTCTTATCTGTGGTTTTTTAGTTTTCCTGGTCTCCACTTTCAAAGGTATTTCTTTAAATGTTACACTTAATAAGCCATATTTAATACTTAATTTTTTTTGGCAAATATTTGAGCAGGCAATGGGGGGGATAATTGTAGGTATTGTTCACTATTTCCTTTTCGACCCGGATGACATTCCTGAAGAAGAATAAATTTATATAACGATGTTTCGAAAACGATTTTTTGTTTCCTGGATTTTTTCTTCTTTCGGAATGTTCCTGCTCTCTTATACCTGGCATGGGCTTATTCTTAGCGATTTTGCCGGATTAACCTATCCAAAGCGATTGTTTACTTTAATAGCCTTTTTGATATACCTTGTTATCGGATACATTGTCACAAAAAGCTTCAACATCCCTTTTTTAGCATTAAAATATAAAAAGAGACCTTTGAAAAGGGGCTTTTGGGGTGGTGCCTTAATTGGTTTTACTTTGTTTTTAATTGCAACGGTTACCGGGTTTTCCTTTAATACGGTTCACAGTATCAAACATTTGCTTTACGATTCAATCTGGCAAATAATGGAGCAAGGGATAGGTGGTGTAATAGTAGCTTTTGGTCACATCATGATTTATGAGCCGGACGAAATTGAAGACTAATAATTGTATTTGTCTCCCCACAATCTTTTTAAATACTCTCTCATTTCTTTTTCTCTTGCATTGTTTCCCGGTTCATAAAATTTCATTCCTTTAATACTGTCCGGTAAATAATCCTGGTTTATAAAATTGTTTTCAAAACCATGAGCATATTTATAATCTTCCCCATACCCGATGTCTTTCATTAATTTGGTGGGTGCATTTCGCAAATGAAGAGGCACCGGCAAATCACCACCATTGCGAACAGCTTCCAGCGCACTTTCTATTGCTTTATAGGCAGCATTACTTTTGGCAGATGCCGCCATATACGTTACTGCCTGCGATAAAATTATTCTCGATTCGGGATAGCCGATAACATTTACCGCCTGGAAACAATTGGTTGCAATAACCAATGCAGTAGGATTGGCATTTCCAATATCTTCGGAAGCAAGTATCACCAACCTTCGGGCAATAAATTTAGGGTCTTCGCCACCTTCTATCATTCTTGCCAGCCAATACACCGCAGCATTAGGATCGCTGCCACGAATAGATTTTATAAAAGCTGAAATAATATCGTAATGGTTTTCTCCCGCTTTATCATAGATAGCAATATTTTGCTGAACAATAGCGGTTACTTTTTCGTTGGTTATTTGTATGTCTTCTCCGCCAATAGTGTTAACCACCAGCTCAAATATATTTAGCAGTTTTCGTCCGTCACCGCCCGAAAGCCTTAACAAGGCTTCGTCTTCAGTAATGGTTATCTTTTTTGTTTTTAAAAAACTATCTGTTTTTATTGCAAGGTCCAGCATGGCAAGTAAATCGTCTTTGTCAAGCGACTTTAAAATATATACCTGGCAACGCGATAATAAAGCTGAAATGACTTCAAAAGAGGGGTTTTCGGTGGTTGCTCCAATAAGGGTTACTGTACCTTTTTCAACTGCACCTAGTAATGAATCCTGCTGCGACTTACTGAAACGATGAATTTCATCAATAAACAAAATAGGATTGTTTTGAAACATGCCGTTTCCTTTTGCCCTATCTATCACTTCGCGAATATCTTTCACTCCTGAGTTAATAGCACTCAAAGCATAAAACGGGCGCTTTAACTGATGGGCAATGATGTTGGCAAGTGTAGTTTTCCCGACTCCGGGTGGTCCCCACAGAATAATGGAAGGCAAAAGGTTCGAAGCAATTGCATTTCGCAAAATAGCTCCTTCGCCTACAATGTGTTTTTGTCCGATGTAGTTATCCAAACTGGTAGGCCGCATTCTTTCCGCAAGTGGAGTGGAGTTTTGCATTATTAATTCATACCATTATTTACCCAGCATTCTATACTCGCAATTGTTTTTGCATCCAGCTGTTCTGCATGTGCAGGCATTTTTGCAAATCCGGGAGACCATTTTATCACACCTACCAAATCGCCATTTTTTCCTGCTCTGTGCAAATCATCAAGGCTTGTAAGGTTGTATCCGCCTTTGCCGCCTTCTCCATGACATTTGGTGCAATTTGCTTCTATAATATTTTTAACATCACCTGCATAAGTAGGAGCAGGCATTCCGCAATCTACTTTAGGTGTTGCCGGTTTAGTTTCAGTGGTGCTGGCATGTTTTGTTGATTTACAGGCAGCAAACATCATTATTGCTGCGGCTACTGATAGAATTGTTTTTTTCATTTTGCTAAATTATTTAATGGTTAAAATTGTTTATTGTTTGATAGGGATTGCATTTTATTTAATTTTTATAGATTCCGGCTTTTTATGTTTCCAGCGTTTGTGGCTCCAAAGCCAATATTCAGGCTGACGGATAATATCTTTTTCAAGCAGTTTCGTTGCCGTTTCAATTATATATCCATCCGTTGTGTCTAGTGGTTTATCTGTTACCAGCACCAAATCTAATGTATAATGTCCCCGTTTTATTTTGTTAATTGTTCCGTATATCACCGGGCAATTATAGTCTTTAGCAAGTTTTTCAATCCCGTATTGAACACCTGTATCCTGGTTTAAAAACTTCATCCAATGTGCCGATTTCGGATTGGATGGTGACTGGTCGAACCCGAACACTAAGCCGGTTAGTTTATTTTTATTATCATCCAAAAACCGTTTTACCGCTCGTGTAGGAAGCATTTTTAATCCAAAACGTTCCCTTGTTTTTTGCATTTTACCATCAAAAAATTTATTGCTTAGCGGAGTGTAAATGCCGGCTGCGTGATGTTTAATGTATTGGTTCATGCCAACAGCCAGTAATTCCCAGTTATTATAATGCCCGCCAGCAAATAACACCGAACGGTTTTGTTCGTAGTACACATCCGACACTTCAGGGTTATTGACTTTAAACCTTTTTAAGGTCTGCTTTTCTGAAATGGTAAATATTTTAATACTCTCCACCACCAAATCGCAAAAATGCTTATAAAATTTACGAGCTGTTTCCTGGATCTCCTTTTCCGTTTTTTCGGGAAATGAATGGCGAAGGTTTTGTAACACTACTTTTTTGCGATAGCCAACCAGGTAATAAAAAATAAAGTACAGTATATTGGAAACACCATATAATACAGGGAAAGGCAATAAAGAAAGAGGGATGATAACCAGGTAATACAACAACGGGTTGAATACAATCATATAAAATAATTCGCTAAAAATTTTTTTTAACAAAGATAAAGGTATAGTTTTACAAAGTCGAAAAAATTATTGAAATCAGTTTATTTATTATTCATCTAACAAAACAAAAATTATGAAAAAAAATAGTACACTTAAATCGTTAGCAGTATTTCTTTGTTTAGTTATCTCTGCCACTGCTTTTTCTCAAACAGCTAAAAAAACAGATAAAAGTAAGTTTATGGAAAACAGGAAATTTAAAGTGCAGTTTTATGAAATGAAACCTACCGGCAGGGGCAAAGCGGTGGAAAGTACAGTAACTACCAAAACAGGAAAAATAGAATCGGACCTGATGAAAGATAAACTTAAAATAGAAGAAGCTAATTTTACTATTACCCTTGATTCTACTTACACCGAAGACGATACACCCATGCACCTGGTAAAACTGGAAGCTTTCCTGGAAAGTAACAAGGATGAAACTATTTGGGAAGCCACTGTAATTAATTATGATATTGATGGCACTGTGGTGCTAAAGAAAGGCGGTGTAGATAAAAAGAAATTTGAATTTTCGGGAACCGAAAAATCAAAAAAATAAATTTCAGCAAACAAACTGATTTTTACCACCTGTAGGAAAATCCTACTTGGTTTCCGTATTCAATCAGCGTAAATTCCGATTTCCTTTTTGTTCTTTGTGTTGTGGAACTAACAGGGGAGGGATGCGTTTTTTTAAAGTGATTGACCACCTGTTTTCCGCATAAGTATCCTACCAACGCACCTCCAAAAACATCGGACGACCAGTGCTGATGTTCCGTTATCCGCGATAACCCTACCAGTGTGGCGGCTGAATAACATAAAACGGGAATGACAGGTTTGTCATTGTATTGCGAAGCAAATACCGTGGCAATTGAAAAAGCTACATCGGTATGTCCTGATGTAAAAGAGTCGAACGATTCGTTGGCTTTTCTATCCACAAAACTTTTGTCGTAAAGGGGAAGAATTCCATACCATTGTTTGCCCTCTTCATTACTGTCTGCCGTGGTGGAGTAAGGGCGTTCTCGCCCTGCCAGTCGTTTTATCAGCTGCACCCACACCCCTGATGTAATCAGTGCCTGTGTGGCAAGTAAACTGGTTTCCACTCCTTTCTTATTTTGAAATGAGGCACTTAGTATGCCTATGCCTGCCACTGTAAAATAACCATAGGTGTCACCAAATTTGGTTATTTCGGGCGATGCAACCCGAATCCAGTTGTATTGTTTTTTCAGAGAAATTCCCCAGTCTTCTGCATTGCCATCGTTTTCAATTAAAAGAAACGTGATGCCCGCTGCTACTCCGGTAAGTAACCATTGTTTTCCTTTAAAATGGATAGGTGCAGTAGCTTGTGCGGCAAAATTATGCAGCAAGGAAGGAACATAACCTTTGGGCGAACGAAAGGAAAACACACTGTCTGTTTTATAAAAATTGTGTGATTCTTTTTGGGAATAAGCAACAGAAAAAAGCAGCAAAAAAGTAATGCTGAAAATCACCTTTTTGTTATATCTGTTAATGTTTTTTCGCAAGTATATCGTGGATGATGTGTAAATGATGGTGGGTATGAATTTCTAAAAATTTCAGTGCTGGTTTCAGTTTTAGCTTCCCTAAATAAGGATGAGTAAAAAAATTGTCCGGATGCAATGTATTTATTTCTTTCAGTTTTGTCTTTGCTTTTTCGATATGGGTTTTTAATGTTTCTGTGTCATACTGACGGGGTTGTACCACCCCTGGTGCTTTTGCCTTTCCGCGTGGAATAAATTTAAATAACAACAGCAGAAATCGTTTGCCGCTAAAAGTCCATTTATATTCTTTAGGGTCAGAGTTTTTTATTGCGTCAATAATAATACAAAGGGTTAATAAGGTATGCTCAATATGCCAACCAACAGAAGAGTGAGAAACTTCCCAATTTATTATTTCCTGTTTGGGAATAGCTGCTTCCAGTTCTGTAATAAATTTTTCAAGTGTGGTCATCTATTGTGTCAACTGTTTAGTATGTTTTTTATATGTATGAACTACCCAGCAAGGCAGTTCGTTTTTTACCTACTTATCCGGCTTTAGCGAATGTCCCATCTTATCTCTTTTGGTTTGCAGATAAAATTTATTGTGTTCGTTCGATTCTATTTCAATATGAATATTTTCTACTATTTCCAACCCATAACCAATCAGCCCTGCGCGTTTTTTAGGGTTATTGCTAAGCAACCTGATTTTACAAATGCCCAAATCTCTAAGTATCTGCGCACCCACCCCATAATCCCGTTCATCCATTTTAAAACCTAACTCTTCGTTTGCCTGCACGGTATCCATGCCTTCTTCTTGTAATTTGTAGGCTCTTAATTTATTGAGCAAACCAATTCCCCGCCCTTCCTGGTTCATATATACTATCACTCCTTTGCCTTCTTTTTCTATCATTTCCATAGATTTATGCAATTGTGCACCGCAGTCGCAGCGGCACGAACCAAATATATCACCTGTTAGGCAGGATGAGTGTACCCTTACCAATACCGGCTCGTCTTTTTTCCAGGTTCCTTTTATTAGTGCCAGATGTTCCTGGTGGTTGGTGGTTTGATGATAGGCTATCAAATCGAAATCGCCCCATTTGGTAGGCATTTTTACAGTAACATCTTTGGTAATGATGGTTTCGTTTTTTATGCGGTAAGCTATCAAATCTTCAATTGAAATAATTTTGAGTTTATGCTTTTCAGCAATATCCAGCAATTGAGGAAGCCGAGCCATGGAGCCATCTTCATTCATAATTTCCACCAATGCACCTGCCGGCTCAAAACCGGCTATGCGTGCTAAATCTATGGTGGCTTCGGTATGTCCTGCCCTGCGCAGCACTCCTCCTTTGATAGCTTTTAACGGAAAAATATGTCCTGGCTTTCCAAACTCTTCGGGTTTTATGTTCGGGTTAATTAGTGCTTTCACTGTTTTAGAGCGGTCGCTGGCAGAGATGCCCGTGGTGCACCCGTATCCCAGCAAATCCACCGAAACGGTAAATGCTGTGCTGCGTTCTGCAGTGTTATTAGTGACCATCATTTCCAACCCCAGTTCTTTACAACGTTCTTCGGTAATGGCTGCGCAAATTAATCCCCGACCATGAGTAGCCATAAAATTAATTACTTCGGGGGTAACGTTGGCAGCAGGGCAAATAAAATCTCCTTCGTTTTCGCGGTCTTCATCATCCACCACAATAATTACTTTTCCTTTCTTCAGTTCGGTTATCGCTTCTTCAATAGTATTTAACAATGTGCTCATTTTTTGATATTTTTTGCAAAGGTAATAGGATTATGAATACTACTCTGCAAATTTTCAAAACCCATTCGTTATTACCTTTTCTTTTTTAAGTTTCTCACCTGCCACCCCTCCCCTTCCTCTTCCTCCACTCCCCTCCCCATCCTATTGCCTATTGCCTATTGCCTATTTCCTATTGCCTGATTCCTATTTGGGCGTGCCCCTGCGGGTCGGGCTTTTCGCTTCAATCTTTTTTTCTCCCCCCTATTCTGCCAATTGTTAGCCCTCTCATTGTGTAATTGAGAGACTCTCATTTCCTAATTGAGAGTCTCTCATTTCTTTTCTGTAAACTAAAAAATAGGTTTATTTACGAGCTAACTTCAGGAAACGCAGCGTGAGGGATCTCCCCCTTCTCCCAAATAACGCCCCTCCCCCCTTCCCATCTACCCAGGAGAAGGGTGATAATAATTAAACCTGACAGGTTTTTAAAACAAATGTACGAAAAAATTAAAATATCGTCCCTACGGGACTATATAAAATCCCAATGTGAATCCAAACATTACCATTCGTCAGTTGCTGAATCATACCAGCGGAGTGCAGGACCCTATATTTCTTTCGCCATGGATGGATACCATCCAGGCACATCCTGCAAGAGTTTTCACTCCTGCTGAAGTCTTGAGCTGGGTGGGTGCTCCGTTGTTTGCTCCGGGCACCGGATGGAGCTATTCGAATGTGAATTATATACTGGCAGGCATGGTTGCTGAAAGTGCGACCGGTTATCATATTTCACAAATTATACGTGACAGTATTCTCACACCGTTAAATTTGGACAGCACTTTTTATGATGTAAGAGAAGCTGAATTAGGAACTCTGTCGCACCGATGGTATAATAATGTTGATTTCAATGATACTTCCCGTGTAGGTTTGAATACCGCAGGAGGATGTGCAGGCGCTTTGTTTTCCAACTCAGGGGATATGGTGAAATGGTATAATGCCATTATGAACGGACAACTGTTAAGCCCTGCTTCTTTTGCGGAGCTTACCACTACGGTGCCGACAGGTGGTGCTTATTCATACGGTTTAGGATTGGAGAACCAGACCTGGTTTGGTCATAACACTTACGGACATGGAGGTTCGACATGGGGTTATAAAAGCAGAATGGAATACGACCCCTGCATGGGTGCAGTGGTTTGCGGTTTGGTAAACTCGTGGCCCGCAGGTATGGACGGGTTAACTTTATTGCTTTACAGAGTTCTGGTTAATCATGTGCCGGGTTGTCCGGGAACAATAACAGGTACAACCATGGTTTGCAGAGGACAAACGGTAACTTATACCACCACTCCTATTGCACATGCAACTACTTATGTGTGGACATTGCCGGGTGAGCAACGGGAACAAGCACTACCAGCAGCATTACGGTTACCTATGGTGGAGCCTCTGTTTCTGGCGAAATTACTGTAAGAGGTAATAATCAATTTGGAGTTGGTAATTTTTCGTCATTACCTGTAATAGTAAATACTGTTGATGTTTCTACTACTACAGGCAATGCCAGCATTACTGCCAATAGTGCAACCGGGGCTTATCAATGGTTAGATTGTGATAATGGAAATTCTTTTATTCAGGGAGAAACCAATCAAATATTTACTCCCCAGGTAAATGGTAATTTCGCTGTAATGATTACCGACAACGGATGTGTGGATACATCAGCGTGTGTTAATTATATGCCTATGCGTATTCCTGAGTTGACAATAGAAGAATTCACTATTTCACCTAATCCTTTTACATCACAAACCACCATTAGTTTTTCGAAACCACAAAAAAACACAGCTATAAAAATAACTGATGTGGTTGGCGAAGTAATTTATCAATCAACAATCACAAATCAACATTCAGCATTGATTTGAGCGGTGTTGCAAAGGGAATTTATTTTGTTCAGATTACTGATGAAAGTAAAAATGTGGTGAACAGAAAAATAGTGGTGCAATAATTAAGAACGGAATACAACAAATAGAAATCCTGCAACGAAAATTGGTTGCAGGATTTCTTTTTGGAATTATGTTTTACCCTGCCAATGTTTGGCATCCTGGCAGGGCAAAGGATAAGGAATTACTTATTGTTTTATTATTCTTTGAGAATAAAGAACATTGTTTTCTTTATCGGTTATTCTCACAAAATAAATTCCGTTTTCATTTTCTCTTAAATTTATTGAAGAATGATTACCAATTATTGTTGATTGATAAATTTGTTCTCCTAATATATTAAAAATCTTTATTTCAGATTCTTTATTCCTGTTTCCATTCATATCAATATTAAATATTCCTTCGCTTGGATTAGGAGAAATATTAATTATTGTTTGATGAGTATTAATTTCATTTACACTTACAGTTGCATTTGCGCAATGTCCTGCATTTGCTGTAGGATTGCGCAGGTAGAAAACTTTGTGTGCTGCGCTGTTATATATAATATGTACTGCACAACCAGTATATGCAACAAATGTGTTGCTACCTGTAAAAACATAAGGAGCATCCCAGGTAGAACCGCCATCAGCGGAGTGTATATATCTTGCTCCATTGCTTCCTCCGCAAACTACGTGTAAATCGGAACCGTTTCGAGCCATGTGAGGGTAAAAATAGGTATGCGCAGTGTCGTTGGTCAGGTTTAAAGAGGGTGCCCAGGTGGCGCCTGTGTCTGCCGATTGAGCTAACAGTATTTGGTAAAGACCGGAAGGAGCACCAGCAGATACCACATCCACATGTGCGCCATCTATACTAACCATAGTTCCATAATCAGATGCAGGAGTTACTACCACATCAGGTCCCCAGGTTACTCCATAATCATTAGACTCTTTGTAAAAAATCTGGAACTGCCCTGTTCTTTTATCGTTCCACGACATGTGTACGTGAGACCCCTGTGCTGTTATGGCTTCGTCTTCCGAACGGTTGACAGCAAAGGTGAGTTGCTGATGGGTGCCCCAGGTTACTCCATTATTGGTAGAACGAAGAAAAAATATTTCGGTATTATAAGGATTGGCTGAAGTTACATAATCATTTGCCACATACACTTTATCCCCTGATACGGCTACTGCGGGCCAATCGGCAATGGCGGTATCGAGCAATACGTTTGGTCCCCATGTATTTCCTCCATTAGTAGAATGTTTGTACCACGAAGAACGTTTGCCTGTAACAGGGTCAATATATCTCCAAACCACATGCACATTCTTTCCGTTTACAGCAATAGCAGGATTCCACGCATTGCCGCTTGTATCTGTAATATGAACAGGAACACTCCATGTTAAACCAGTATCCACCGACCGGGTGTAATACAGAGCTGAATGAGTTGCAGTATGCTTATCTGCCCAAATAACATGTATAGTATCGCCACTTACCCCAATACATGAACCCATGCTTTCGTTGGTTGAAGCAGATTGAGCATTAGGAGAAAGGTTTACATGTGCACTCCATTGAGCATAACTAATAGAAGAGATAAGTATAGCAATTATTGATACTATAACTATTTTTTTCTGGCAATGTAGTTTTGGTTCCATTTTTTTAGCTTTTGTTTTTAATTTATAATTCATGCCTCACGTGTTGTATAGAATTTTAATACACTTATGGTTTAATTATTTTTTTTGTTACCGTTTTGTCAATTGTTATTACCTGCACAAAATAAATTCCTGCGGGCAAAGATTTCATTTTAAAACTCAATTCATTTTGGTTGGTTTTCTTTTCCATTACAGTTTCACCTAAGGTATTTAAAATAATCACTTCCGATAATTTATCATGGTTATTAGCAAGCATAATATTTAATTCATCAGAAACCGGATTAGGAAACATCTCAATCCCTGCATCAGTTTCAGCTTTATTGTCAATTCCAACAGCAGATGGATTTACAACTAATGTAACATTTTGAGTAGCCATGTGCAAATCGTCAAAACAACGCAATGTAAATACATAGGTTCCCGGCACTGTCAGTCCGCTTACAGTGGATATTGGCAAACCCTGGTGGTCGAACACAGGAAATGCGCCCGCAGGTGCAGATGTAACATACCACCAGTGTCTTAGTAAATCTCCTTCCGGGTCGGAGGTAACTGCTGTGAGCAATGACGAACTTGTTGGCAATGACATTACAGCAGGTGAAGGTGTAATGGAATTGATAACAGGAGCTAAACTTTGAGGATGCACCGTGCAAACGATTTGCATGGTCATATCAGGATGTCCGGGATTGGTTACATTCACCTGGAAAACATAATCGCCCGGAACAGTCATGCCTGTAACATTAGAACGAATGCTGACAAAAATATAAGTAGTAGCACTCAACACAGCATTTGCTCCCGCAGGTTGGCTAACCAAACTCCATGTACCTCTGCCTGTAAAATCGGTGTTGGCAAGGTCGGAGATGCCCAGCTGCAATGTCACTGCTGAAGTGGGCAGTTCAATATTTGCATGAGTGGTGTCTCCGGCATTTCCAAATATCAATCCGTAAGGCACACCTATCCTAAATCCTGCCGCACCAAATACAGTAGGTGGATTAGTGGCATATACTTCCACATATACTTGCCTGTTGGTGGTAGTTGTTCCATCGTTCACAGCAATATTAAATACATAATTTCCCGCAATGCTGAGCCCGGTAACTGCAGTGGAATATGTAGCAGGGGCAGTAATAACAGGAGTTGCACCAGCGGGGGCACTTAGTAATGTCCATGTATGAGTAAGTGCATTTAGTTCTGCATCGTTTGCGGTTGCAGATAAAGTAGTAGAAGATGCAGGTAATACAAGGTATCCCGGATGTGCCACAAAAGTCATTATATCAGGAGGATGATTAGGTCCGGAATAAGGATATAAAGTGGTAACCCACGAACCGCCATTGAGTGTAAGATTTAATGTGCCGGAAACTCCAACTGCTTGAAGACCTAATTCCTGGAACCACGTCATACCCGGCTGTGCTCTTGATAATCCATAGGTTCCAGGGGGCAAGCCTGTTATGGTGACATTTTGATTGGCAGCATTTGTATTATCAATGATAGTGGTTATTACACCTCCTTTGTTAAAGGCAAGAACATGAAGCATTGCATCATTAGTAAGCGCATCAATACGAACAGAGCCGGGAGTTACATAATGCATTACCTGGTGTAAACGAATATAAGTGGCAGAAGGGGTAAATGCCGTAAGTCCGGTATCATTTGCAAGTGTATTAGTCGAGCTGTATCCCACTTCCCAATACGATGTATTGGCAATTGTCAAATCGCTGTATAGTTCATCAAAAGTAGGACTTGCCATTTCTGTTTGTGCAGTGGTCAATCCTTTGGTAAGCCCGAAATTATAAATATTGGTACGGTAAGGGTCGGCTGTGCCATAGTTGTGATAAGAAAGCCGCCCAACATTATACCAAAGCACAGAATCATTTTGAACGGGGGTAATAAAGTTCCAGTCGGTTTGAGGAGAAACACCTTCGGCATACTGCGATTTTGTTGCTAATCCATGAGCTATTAACCGGGGACCTAATGCTTTTACATCATCTGCCAATATAGTGGAGGTAATAAGCCCCTGCGGCTCATTATAGATTACATCGTAATTTATATCTATTCCATACGTGTTGTGCATATACACTGCACTTGCCCATATCTGCTGTGCCCGCTCACCGGGATGATACATTACCCAGGGCTTTTGGTCGGTAGCATGAGTAGGGTATCCCGGGCTCGAATAAAAGTTAGGCTGGTAACCTTTTGCCACTATTTTATTTTTATAATAAATTAAATAATCGGCTAACTGTGTTGGAAAACTACTGCTCTGAAACAACGACCAATTGATTACGTCACAATCTCCATTGTCCATACCGGTGCCATCCACACGAGGACCTACTTCCCAGGTTCGGGAGCCTGTTAAACCTAAATCATCAACAAGGTAATTAAGGTATTGACGATTAATTGGGTTGGCTATTGACGAATCGGGAATCATTGCCCAAGGACCGCCAACACCACCAAGTACCCCTCCTCCATGCCCCCAACCTATAATGGTTTGGTACTGTATGGTTGAGTTTACGGCTACTGTATCCTGTGCATTAGCGCTCCATTCGGTAAAACCGAAGAGCAGAAAAGGTAATAGTAGTTTTGGTTTCATTTTGATTTTGAATTTAGTACGGTTAAAACAAATGATTGTTATACTCATAAAGATGTTTGATTTACAGGAATGGTTGCATGGAAGGTATATATTAAGTGCAGTTTTTACTTTTGGATAAACAGTGAAGATGAAGGTAAGCACAGTAAAAATAACGCTGGGCTGCTGTCTGTCTTTTTGGTATTGATTACCAATTATTAATTCTTAATTTTGCTGCGAAAATTAATTTGAAATTAATAACATGAGAAAATATTTTTTAATAGCCGGGTGTGTATTATTGGTTTCCGTTGGTTTTCCGCAGGATGCAAAAAAGCTATTGAAAGACGCGATGGAACTGGCAAAAAAGGAAAAGTACCAGGAGGCGATGCCACTCTTTGACCATGCGATTGAGATTTCTCCGGGTGATTATTATGCGCATTATAACAGGGGACTGGCGAAACTGAAGTTGAATTATTGTGAAGATGCGCTGAAAGATTTTGATGCTACACTGATGCTTTCGGCAAAATATAAAAAAGTATATTTTGCACGGGCCCTGGCAAAGCGAGGGTTAACGGATTATGAAGGGGCGATGGCGGATTTTGATGAAGCGGTGAGAAACGAGCCAACCAATGCAGAAATATTTTGGGAGAGGGGAAATTTGAACCAGGTGTTATATAAAAAAGATTCGGCTTGTAAGGATTTTGAAAAGGCGATTCAGTTGGGTAAAAAAGATTTGAAAAAGAAACTGGACAAATGTAGGGACGAGAAGTATGATGGTTTACCGATTCATGCTATATTGCGGCTTACTAAGGATGCAGAAGATGATACCTACGGATTTACTTCCAAAAATCCGATAAGAACGGGAACAGGTTTTGACGGTGGTCCGGGCAATGAGGAAGATTATATTCGTTTGCTCCGGGATGCAAAAGGCTGGCCCGTTTATTTTCAGCGGTTAGGTTCGTGTTGTACATACGATTCTCCCAACGGTTGGGATGGCAAAGGGGTGCTGGATAAGTACCGGATAGTATATGAACCGGAAAAAGGGAAACTGAAAGATAAAGAGGCGATACTTTATTTTACGTTGTATGATTTTGATGAACCTAAAATAATTAAAGGATTTACAACGGTGACGGTGCCAAAGAAGTAAAATAAAAAATGGATAAAAGAAGAGCAAAAGGTATAGGCAGTAAGGCAGGGCTAAAGGCGGTTACCCTTGGTTTGATAATAGCCGAAGTAATAAAAACACTGGCGGGTTTGGACAATGGTATTTTTAAAGCCATATTCTGGTTTACGGATTACGATTATTTTTTAAACCTTGTTATTGCCGTAGTTATTATTTACCTGTGCGGACATTTTTACGGTCAGGCATCGAGCAAAGCCATATTGATCAATCATAAAAATTATAACCTGGAAGGTTTTAAGTTCGGGATATTTACCCTTTTTACTTCCACTGTTATTTCCAGTTGCATTAGCTTTTTGATATTAGGAACGGCTGAGATAGGTGTGAAAGGCGAAAATCCCATCAGCGATTATATTATAACTCCTGTATTTATTGTCTCGTTGTATGGGCTGGTGCCTTCTTTAATCCTTGGGTTTTGGTTCGGGAAGCAAATAAGAAAACGATTGAAATTTAAGTAACTCCCCTCCCCTACTCTTTCACCTTAACCTTTGCTTGGTAATCCTTCCAACAAAATCAAACACGTTCTGTGATGTGTTTTATTTAGCAGGTGAGTTTTACAATTTATTTGTTAAAGAAAATTAATGTTATTCTTTATTCCTATTAAAAGCATTACTTTTGAAGTGATGAAAAAAACATTGTTTTTTCTAATTTCCTTATTGTCGTTAAGCGCAGGGGCTCAAACTGCGGGTGAAATGCAGGTTTTTAAATCTTATCGCGATTCGCTGCTACATATCTGCAAAAAGCTTTATAGCGAAAAAGCCACAGAGGCAGACAAACAAAAATACAATGCCCTTTTACTTGCCGAATTTGAACAAGCTTTAAGTACTCCCGCTTCTTTTGATTATCCGTTCGATTCATTATCCATTTTAAAATACATCAGTATCCTTACTTCTCCCGATAAAAAGTGCAGAATTATAACATGGAATATTCCTGTTGCAGACGGAACCCAACAATATTATGGTTTTGTGCAGGAAAAATATGTGCAAACTACTAAAAGAGGAGCGTTTAAAAAATCGAAAAACGAAGTGGTGCAGTTATATCCCCTTACGGATAAATCTTTGGAAATAAAAAACCCTGATAATTATATTTCGGATAATAAAAAATGGTTTGGAATGCTGTATTATAAAATGATTGAAAAAAAATGGAAAGGTAAAACCTATTATACTTTGCTTGCCTGGGATGGGAACGATAAGTTTTCGAGTAAAAAAATAATTGATGTGCTTACTTTTGATTTAAACGGCACTCCGGGGTTTGGTGCTGATATATTTACAATGCAGAAGAAATATCCAAAGAGAATTATTTTTGAATATTCTGCCAGGTGCTCCATGTCGTTGCGATACAGCAGTAAAAAAGATTCCATTGTTTTCGACCATCTATCTCCTACTTCTCCTCAACTGGAAGGTCAATATCAATACTATTGCAACGATATGAGTTATGACGGATTTGGATTTAAAAAAGGGAAATGGAATTATGGTATGGATTTGAATGCCACCAATGATAAGGATGATAAAGACAAATTGTATCATAACCCTGCAGATGATACACCAACAAATACGGAGAGCAACAATTATAAAAGTGTTTTTGACCAGAATGCACCTACCGGTGATGGAAATAAAGTAAGAAAACAGGACAAAAAGAAAAGAAAGAAAAAGTAACCCTTTCCTTTACTTAAAAAACTTTTTTTGCTGAATAAGTTGCTCCCATTCATTTCAACAATCACCGTAACATTCAAATTTTTTGGGCTAAGCCAATAGGTGAAAAACACATTTGAGTTTTGCTATTTATTTCAGAGATTTCAAATATAATTTTTGTTCCTGTCCATTCGCATTTGTCTTTATGTGACACATTTGCACTTATTGTCCAAGCATCACGGTTTATTTTTTTAAGTTAAGCCTACTCAATAATCCTCATTTATCCTGACTCCAATCCTCTTTTTTTATCTTTACTCATCAACCGAAAAAACCCTTCCTTTCTTTTTTCCCCGTTTCTTCCTCTTTTGTAAAACAACCAATACATTAATGAACGATAACCGGGTGCAAAGTAAAATCATTTTTCAATTGGTTTGGCTGCTTAAAAATCTTTCCGCCCGAAAATCCATACTAATTCTCATGGCAATTATTAGGTGGCGTCCCGCCTTTAATTAATAGTTAAGGTATAAATATAAAAAAGATTTTCGAGAAAGGAAAAGGAAGTATATTTGTAAACGAGATGAAAATAAACTCTTTAGATGATTTGGAGATATAAAATAGTTATACATTTGCAGGAGGGATTACCGAACCATGAAAAACAAAAAAGGTACTGTTTACCACCCGAAATTGGGGGATTACCGAACCTTTTGGAGAAAGTACTTCGAGTATAAATAAGTTAGCGGTAATTCGGAGGAACGTGCACGAAACATTTGCGCGTAAACAAAAACAAATTTTAAATACAGCATTATGGAAACATTTAACTTAACAACTTTATTAATAGCTTTAGTAGCCGGAGTACTTATCTTTATTGCATTAAGAGAAGTTAACTGCTGGTATTGGAAAATAAACAAGCGCATCGAGCTACAAGAGAAAACCAATTATCTTTTGGAAAGATTACTTGCAAACAATGAAAAGAAAAATGCTAATGGAAAAGAAACTAATACAGAACAAACAAGCGTTAACGACCCAAAAGTTGTTGAAGAAATGCTAAAACAATATCGTAACAAAGGACAGTAAAAACAAATAAATAAATATGAAAACATTCGGAAGTATTTTAATTGCAGGCGGAATAGTATTAATGATATATTCTTTAGCGTTTATGGACACAAGTGTTGAAGTAAACTACCCAGGTGGAAACAACTTTGGAATGCCTGAAAGGGTTAATAACATTGGGTTAATGGCGGACAAACAAACTTATATAATTGCTGCAAGTGTTCTTATAGTTATTGGTTTAGTATTATGCTATCTACCAAAATCTAAATCGGAAACAGACAAAGAAAATAAACAATGTCCTCAATGTGCAGAACAAGTAAAGCGTGAGGCTAAAGTATGCCGTTTCTGTAATTATAAATTTACAGAAGAAGAAGAAGTAAAAAAGGAATTTTCTAAATCAGATTATTATACAAACATAGGAAACGAATATAAACTTAAAGACGGACAAACAGTTGAATTAATTGAAGACACTGCTGAAAACAGATGGTACTTTATCTATCAAAATCCTCTAACCGATGGAAAGAAGAAATATTATTATGACGGTAAACATAATGCAGAACGCTCATTGGAAGAACTATCAAAACGAAATGATTACAGTAGAGCAGGTATAATACAGGTTACGAATGTTTAGTAAGAAACATAACACAAACCTGTACCGAAAAAAACGAACTGCTGATAACATCGCCTTGCCGGAAATGCCGCCAGACGGCTTTCTGCTAATCTTGAAGAGTCTGCAAGGCGGCACTTCGGCAAGCCCTATCCGTTAGGGGTAAGCAATAAAGACACCACACATGACACCATTAGTAATAATTTTAATTATCGTTCTCATAATAATTTTTGCTGTAAGTAAGAGCAAAAAGACGGACAGTTCCTCTATTCAGGCAAGGACTAAGCATACAAATAATAACAGTTCAAGCGCACAACAAGTATTTACGGGAGACTACCTTCCACAAAATATTCAACGGACAGGACTTCAAGCATTGGAAACAATAAATATTATCGGGACTTCAAAAGCAATTGACACCATAAAAGGCAGGTATGAATTTCTTTTAAAAATAATTGACACTTTAAAAAGAGGGCAAAATAGTTCTCGCTATTTATCCGATATTCAAAAATCCATTGACCAATACAAATCAATGTACTACGAGAGAGTTCCGCAAGACTATGAACTCGCCCTACTCCTCAAACCGACAAATTTCGACCTGACTGACTTTTATTGCAAGGCTCTTTTTTCCGCTTTCAAAAGGAATTACGAGGAACACCAAGAAGAAATAAAACTTCTCAAACGAGATGACGCAAAATTAAGGCGCAAAGAAAAAATTAAAGAGATAATTACTTTCACAAAAGACGAATTAAAAAGTAAGTGCTCTTCTTCGCCATCATGCGCAACGGCAATATCGGAATTAGAAAATATTGAAAATTCTATTCACACAGAAAACGGAAGCGTGGTTGTGAATGCTTTATTAGAAGTTGGACAATCCAAATCTGTTTTAATGGCTTCCACAATTACATCAATCAAACCTAAACAATCAACAGCAAAAAAGGAAACTGAATTTATTCTTAATCCTGGTGCGCCTTTTGAATTGACACTTTTAAACGCAGATGAAAAATTAGGTAATAAAATTCGCAAAATTCTTTCGGACGAAAATGTTTACGACAATAAAAAGGGGCATCAAAT
>JANYDQ010000196.1 GCA_025363555.1 Bacteroidota bacterium
AAGTTGAATATCCTTGAGGTAGGTTATTTCTTTCTTCAAATACAACTTCTATAAAGTCTTCTTTGGCTTCTACGTGTCCTAACTCGTGTACCAAAACGATTTCAAAATGTTCTAACAACTCTTGAGGAAAAAACAATCCTAACGCTTCTTTATCCATTGCCTTTTTTGTGGCAAAAATAAGGCTTTTTCCTTTTTACTCCCTTTAAAATGTCGTTGACCCACTTATAATCCTGATTGGGCTGTAGTTTTAAAAGGTGCAAAAAAAGTTTATTTCGTGGCAGAAACAAAAAGCGAAGGAGAAGAATTGAGAGGAAGTGCTTTGATGAAAATAAAATGCGGTATAGCTCACTTCGCAAAGTTTGATGATGTGAAGTATATAAGGGTGCAGAAGGTTTCGGAATTAACCAAATAAACATTCGTTTACGAAATTAAACTAAGCACCCTAATATAATATCGACATTCTATAAAAATCAACCTACACCTTAACAACCAAATCAATAGGGTTGGTTACTTTTTCTTTTAGCAGGGCAAGTTTTACTACATCTATCATTTGTTCCACATAATGAAATTTTAAGTCTTTGATGTAATCTTTCTTGATGTCGTCAATATCTTTTTTATTGTCCACGCACAATATTATTTCTTTAATACCGGCTCGTTTGGCTGCCAGTATTTTTTCTTTAATGCCACCTACAGCAAGCACCCTGCCGCGGAGAGTTATTTCGCCAGTCATTGCCAGGTGTGGTTTTACTTTTCGTTGTGTGAAAGCAGAAGCGATGGCAGTAAGCATGGTAATACCTGCCGAAGGTCCATCTTTAGGAGTAGCGCCTTCGGGCACGTGAATGTGTACATTCCACTTATCAAACACATCGGGCTTTAACCCGATAATGGCACTGTGAGCTTTTAAATATTCCAGCGCAATAACAGCAGATTCTTTCATCACCTCTCCCAGGTTACCTGTTAAGGTTAGCTTTCCTGTACCGCGGGTAATGCTTGTTTCGATAAATAAAATATCGCCCCCCACAGAAGTCCAGGCTAACCCTGTAACCACACCCGCCACGTCATTGCCCTGGTATCGGTCTTTGGCATGTGCAGGTCCAAGGATTTTAATCAAATCTTTTATTTCTACTTTAACATTATACTTCTGCTCCATGGCAATTGATTTAGCACCATTTCTCACCACTTTTGCAATTACTTTTTCCAGCCCTCTCACCCCGCTTTCGCGGGTATAGTTTTCAATAATATATTCAATAATATTTTTATCCAGAGAAATGTTTTCCTTCTTCATCCCCTGCTCTTCCAACTGTTTCGGAATTAAATGGCGTTTCGCAATTTCCATTTTTTCCTCAATGGTATAACCGGTAATTTCTATTATCTCCATCCTGTCGCGCAAGGCAGGTTGAATGGTACTTAAATTATTGGCAGTGGCAATAAACATTACGTTTGATAAATCGTAATCCATCTCCACATAATTGTCATAAAAATTATTGTTTTGTTCCGGGTCCAGCACCTCTAACAAGGCGGAAGAAGGGTCTCCATGATAATCATTCCCAACTTTATCTATTTCATCCAAAATAAAAACGGGATTGGACGAGCCTGCTTTTTTAATGCTTTGCAAAATCCTTCCGGGCATAGCCCCAATATAGGTTTTGCGATGTCCCCTGATTTCTGCTTCATCTTTTAACCCGCCCAAACTCATGCGAATGTATTTACGATTTAAACTCTCTGCAATACTTTTTCCTAAAGAAGTTTTACCAACTCCCGGAGGTCCGTACAGGCATATTATCGGGGATTTCATATTGCCTTTCAGTTTCAATACTGCCAGGTGTTCCAGTATTCGTTCCTTTACCTTTTCCATCCCGAAATGGTCTTTGTTCAACACTTTATCTGCCCGTTTCAAATCAAAATTATCTTTTGTCATTTCTCCCCAGGGCAAATCCAGCAGTACTTCGAGGTAGTTAGTCTGGATGGAATATTCCATGGCATTCGGATTCATTCGCTCCAGCTTACCCAGTTGTTTAGTAACCACATCGCCCACTTCTTTCGCCCACTTCTTCGTTTTTGCTTTTTCCTTCATTTCCTGGATGTCCTGTGTCGGGTTGTTTTCGCCCAACTCTTCCTGGATAGTTTTCATTTGCTGGTGCAAAAAATAATCGCGTTGCTGCTTATCCAAATCCACCTTTACTTTCGATTGAATCTGGTTTTTCAGTTCCAGCATTTGCAATTCTTTGGTAAGATTAGACAATACCAAAGTGGCACGCTCTTTTAAATCTACCACTTCCAGCATCTTTTGTTTTTCTGCAACAGGGGCATTCATGTTAGAAGAAATAAAATTGACCAAAAAAGACGGGCTTTCTATGTTTTTTAATGCAAACCCTGCTTCACTTGGTATCTGGGGGCTGTGTTTTACAATCTGCAATGCCAAATCCTTTAAGGAAGAAACCAGTGCGGCAAATTCCTTATCGTCTTTTTCGGGCCTGCTTTCTGAAATGGCATTAATGCTGGCTTTGATATAGGGTTCGGTTTGTTTTAATTCTTTTAACTCAAAACGTTTTTTTCCCTGGATAATCACTGTGGTATTGCCATCGGGCATACGCAGCATCTTGATAATTTGAGCCACAGTGCCAATTTTATTCATGTCTTCAAAAGTAGGGTCTTCTACCGAATCATTTTTTTGAGAAACAACGCCTATTATTTTATCACCTTTATAAGCATCTTTAACCAGTTTTATAGATTTATCTCTGCCAACGGTGATAGGAATAACCACACCCGGGAACAAAACAGTATTTCTCAAAGGTAAAATTGACAGTACATCAGGAACTTTTTCGTTGTTCATCTGGTCCTCGTCTTCCGAGGAAAGTAAGGGAATGAACTCGGTGTCTTCGTCCATAGCACCATCGCTAAGTATTGGCATCATGTTATTTAGGTCAAAATTATCGTTCATACAGGTGAGGTAGTTTTATATCGTTTTTAAAATTAGGTGAACTGTTTTCAATACGTATGCCAACAAAATAATGTTAGACATAATGGCATTATTTATTATTTTTAGATGTATGCGGTTTGATTAAAAAATAGATATTTACAATAATAATTACAACATTAGTAAAAATAACAGGAATAGCATAATTTAATAAAACTCCATATACAACAAACAAAGCACAGCCAATGCAGTTTATTATCCTTAATATTTTAATATCCCTCATCAAAAAAGAAATAAGAACACCCAGTGATGCCGAATAACCTATTATTTCAGTAAAGGAAACGTTCATTATTTTCTGTATTTCTCTGTCAGCTCAAAAACATGAGATAAAATATCCTGTTCCGTTTGATTAAAAATCATTCCTCTTCTTTCAAAAACAAGAGTTGCCACCTCTATTGCATCCTTTGTTTTATAGGTAGTAAAACCTGCTGCACCGCCCCATGAAAAGTCAGGAATAAAATTACGGGGAAAACCTGCACCAAAAATATTTGCATTTACCCCCACCACTGTGCCGGTGTTGAACATGGTGTTGATGCCACATTTACTATGATCTGCCATAATTAAACCGCAAAAAGTTAAACCCGTTAAGGCAAACCGTTCCCGCTCATAATTCCACAATTTAACCTCCGCATAATTATTTTTAAGGTTGGAATTGTTGGTATCCGCACCCAGGTTGCACCATTCGCCAATTACGGAGTTGCCTAAAAACCCATCGTGAGCCTTGTTGGAATAACCAAAAATAACGGAATTGTTTACCTCGCCACCTACTTTGCTCTGGGGTCCGATGGTGGTTGGTCCGTATATTTTAGCACCTAACTTTAAAACAGAATGTTCGCACAAAGCAAAAGGTCCGCGAACAATAGCGCCTTCCATAATTTCGGCATCTTTGCCAATGTAAATGGGTCCTGTAGAAGCATTCAAAATAGCACATTCCACCTTTGCGCCTATTTCAACAAATATATTCTCTGCACCAATTACTTTATTGGTTGCACTTAATACCTGTGATTTTCTCCCCGCAGTTATTAATTCGAAATCCGCCTTTATTTCTTCACCATTTTTTGAGAAGATATCCCATGAGTTTTTAATCTGCAACGCATTGGTTTGCGATTCCACTTTTTCAAAATCAGTACTTAAAAAATGTTCAAAATCATTGCTACTTCCCGAATTAGCTGCTATTACAACATTCAGCATCACCAACGCCTGGTTGGGTTTCAATATTTTAATTTCTTCTACTAATAAGGTATTCGGACAAAATGAACCATTAATCCATATATTATCCAAACCTGATTCAAATTTTAAAGGAAACTTAACAGATAAATACTTTTCCGTTTTAGCAGATGTTTTTGCTTTCAGCATTTTCTCCCACTTTTCCCGAATGGTTAAAATACCAATTCGAATATCAGCAACAGGGCGGGTAAATGTTAGAGGTAATAAGTTAATACGTGTGGTATCGTCAAATAAAATGAAGTTCATCTTAAAATAAATTGCTAAATTGTTTTATTGTTAAATTGTTTATTAAAAAATTGCCTCACTATTACCTATTGCCTTTTCACTAATTAAGATTCGGTTCTCTTTTATTCATCATAGCAATGTAAATATCAACCTGGCGTAAAAAATATTTAACCGTTTTGGTATTGTCAGCATCTATCATCATATCATACATTGAGGTGTCCGCCTCGTTATACTTACCTACTTTAAATTTTGCCTTCGACAGGGCGCATATATACTTTAAAGGAAAATGGTCGTGGACATTTAAGTCAATCAATAAGTCGTATTCTTCGTTTATAAAATTTTGAATCACCACTCCTGAAGGTTTGCCCATCCAGTTTAATTCTTTCTGCGAAAAAAAATCATATTCAAGTTTGGAATAAGTCATCGGTGGCATTTGTTTTATGTTAAAAAACCCGATTACATTTACTTTTTTACGAAACTCCCGCAAATATAAAACATAACGTTTTACAATTTCGTAATCTTCCGTATTGGTGGCATCAAACAAAATTCCAACTGTTTTGCATGAATCGAAACTGAATTTAGCAGGTTTTACCTCTCTTTTAAAAGACTGTAATTCTTTCTTCAGTGTGTAATTACCAACGATGTTTTTAATTTTGTTTATAAAACTCATTCAAGCATTTTTATAAAATCGTTTTCAGAAATAATTTTTACCCCTAATTTTTCTGCTTTCTTTAATTTTTCCGGTCCCATATTTTCTCCTGCTACTACATACGAGGTTTTTCCTGATATGGAACCTACATTTTTCCCACCGTTTTGTTCAATTGTTTTTTTCAAATCATCCCTGTTAAACCGGGTAAAAACTCCTGAAACAACAAATGTAAGATCTTTTAACTTATCTGAACTATTGACCAATTGTTGTTCCGATAATTCGAATTGCAAGCCCGCCCCTTTTAACCTTTCTATAATTTCAATACATCTATTGTCCGCAAAATAAGCAATAATAGTGTTCGCTGTTTTTTCGCCTATATCACCCACTTCCAGCAACTGCTCCACAGAAGCGTTTTTAATGGCATCGATATTTTTAAAATAAAAAGCCAGTTTCTTTGCCGTTGTTTCTCCTATGTGGCGAATACCTATTGCAAACATCACCCGTTCAAAAGGAACTTTTTCAGATGCCTCTATTCCTTCCAGCAAATTATTTGCACTCTTTTCTGCCATGCGCTCTATTTTAAGAAGGTCTTCCTTTTTTAAATCGTAAATATCAGCAATTGTTTTTATTAAACCGGCATCGTATAATTGAGCAATTGTTTCACTTCCCAAACTATCAATGTCCATGGCTTTGCGCGAAACAAAATGCTCCATTTTACCTTTTACTTGTGGTGGGCAACCCAATTCATTAGGGCAATAATGATTTGCTTCTCCTTCGGCACGAATTAATTCAGTTCCGCATTCAGGACAATGAGTAATGTATTTTGTTTGATGAGCATTTTCTTCAAACAAAGTGCTTCCATTGCCGGAGTTGCGCTTCGTTAAATCAACCCCTATAATTTTGGGAATAATTTCTCCACCTTTTTCCACAAATACCGTATCTCCAATTCTCACATCCAGTTTTTCAATAATGTCGGCATTGTGCAGGGATGCACGTTTAACGGTAGTACCGGCAAGCAGGACAGGTTTCAAATTTGCCACAGGAGTTATTGCTCCTGTACGTCCCACCTGGTAAGAAATATCTTCCAGGATAGTTGAAACCTGTGCAGCCTTATATTTATAAGCAATTGCCCAGCGGGGAGATTTAGCCGTAAATCCTAAAAAACGCTGATGTTCGTAAGCATTTACTTTTATAACCACTCCATCCGTTTCCACATTTAACGTATGCCGCTTCTTATCCCACTTTTTAAGATAGCCAATAACACCCTCCAGTGATGAAAATTTCTCCATATCGCCCGACACCTTCAGCCCCCATTTTTTAGCCGTTTCCAGGCTTTCGAAATGTGAAGCAAACGGAAGGTCTTCGCCCAGCACCGAATATAAATAACAATCCAGTTTTCGTTGCGCCACGGCTTTCGAATCCAATTGTTTCAAAGTTCCCGAAGTAGCATTGCGGGGGTTTTTTAATTGTTTTTCATATATTTCTTCCTCTCCATACCCTTCTTCCATTAATTGTTTATGGATATTCTCGTTTATCCTTAAAAACTCTTTCTTCGGCATAAAAATCTCCCCGCGAATTTCAAATTCTTTGGGAAAATTATCTCCTCTTAATGTTAACGGGATACTGCTTATTGTTTTTACATTGGTGGTTACATCATCTCCTTTTTCTCCATCACCGCGGGTTACCGCTTGCGATAGTTTGCCATTAATATAAGTTAGTGAAATAGAAACCCCATCGTATTTTAACTCGCATACATATTCATAATGGGTTAATCCTGACTTGCGAATACGTTCGTCAAAATCCCTTAACTCTTCTTCGTTATAGGTATTCCCCAGCGAAAGCATAGGGTATTTATGCTTTACAGTTTTAAATTCTTTAGTAACCTGCCCTCCTACTCTCTGTGACGGAGAATCGGTTTTTAAAAACTCAGGGTGTTCTTTTTCAAGCTTAATTAACTCTTCCAGTAATTTATCAAATTCGAAATCACTGATGGTGGGATTAGAAAGCACATAATAATTATAATTATGTTCTTCTATTTTTTTTGAAAGTTCTTCTATTTTTTGTTGTATTAATTCACTCATCTAATCAGTACATTTCAAATTGGCAATTATCAAATTATTTTTGCTCTCCCGCACTGTTATCTTTAAAATCTTCGTTTAAAATAAAATAAAAAGGTAAAGTCATTTCTACCCTTGCCCACTTTCCGTTCATTTTTCCCGGGTACCATTTTATCATTTCCAAAATACGAATGGCTTCCTGGTCGCACCCGCCACCTACTGATTTCTCTATCCCGATATTAGTTATCCATCCGCTTGGTTCTACAATAAAACGCAAAACTACAGTGCCCTGTATATTTGCCAATTGTGCCTGGCGGGGATATTCCAGGTTTGCTTTAATAAAATCCTGCAACGCATAATTACCTTTCGGATACATGGGATATTGTTCCGGCATTTTATAAACTTTGCCGGTACTGTCCACTTTTGCATTCGGCAAATAGTCTATTTTTTTATATCCCCTGTCTTTACATATTTTAGTGTATTTATCAGGGTTAAACTCAAAGGATGCTGCCCAGTTGGTATTTACAAATTGTCCCCCTTTCATAGCGGGAACCCATTGATATAATTTAAAAAGGCGCAGGGCTTCTGCATCCAGTTCGGGGGTTGCTTGTTGTACAATTTTTACATCAGCAACAGTACTATCTTTTCTTACTATCAATTCTATTACCACTTTACCTGCTGTTTTATTTTTCAGAGCCACTTCGGGATATACTAATTCATGCTCAAAAATTCTTTTAAACTCTGACTTACCACCCACATTGCAAGGCAGCACATCTACATTAAAACCAACCTGCGCACTACCGCACCATGTAATAAGTACAGAAATTAATAAGGTAAACCAATATTTTCTTTTCATAGAATATCCTGTTAAATATTACCTCGCAAGATCCGATTTTTATTATTGAAGTCTTTTTTCAGAACCACATTTTTAAAACCTTTTTGTTCCATCAGCAATTTTACTTCTTCACCATGTGCCTGGTTAATTTCAAAATAAAGTTTCCCCCTTGGTTTCAAATGCCCTATTGCAAAATCGGTAATAGCGGTGTAAAACTTCAATGGATTATTATCTTCCACAAACAATGCCAGGTGAGGTTCGTAATCCAACACATTTTTTTGCATCCCATGCTTTTCAGAAATACAAACATAAGGCGGGTTGCTGACAATAAAGTCATAAGTAGTAAGTCTAAAGTCGAAAGCAGGTTGAAGAATGTTATCCGGGAGAAAATTTATTTCGACATAATTAAGTTTCGCATTTTGTGTTGCCACTTCTAATGCTTGTTCCGAAATATCTAAACAGGTAACATTTGCCGCACGAATATTTTTCTTTAACGCAATAGCTATACATCCGCTACCACCACCTATATCTATGATGTCAATTTCCTGATCGTGAAATTCGACACGAGAAATTTGATATTCCTTAATTATCAAATCTACCAACTCCTCTGTTTCAGGTCGCGGAATCAACACATTTTTGTTTACTATAAACTTCATTCCATAAAAATCTGCTGTGCCCAAAATGTATTGAATGGGTTTTTGCAGTTTCAAATCTTTGATAGCAAAATTAAATTTCAACAATTCCGATTCGGTTAATGTTTCGTTTTGTCGCAACGTTAGCTCACTCCGGTTTATATTTATAAATTTTTCGAAACAATGAGCCATCATGGTTTCTAATTCATTTGTTTCGTAACTATTTTTCAACTCATCACGAAAATAGCGAATAACATCAACAATTTTATTTGAAGGGATTTTCATAGGTTTGCAAAAGTAAGAATAGTTAACTTTGCGACAACAAAAAATGAATATAAACGAAAGATTTATGAAACGCTGCCTGCAATTGGCAGTAAAAGGTTTAGGCACGGTGGCTCCTAATCCCATGGTGGGCTGTGTAATAGTAGAAAACGGCAAAATAATAGGAGAAGGATATCATCAGCAATTCGGACAGGCACATGCCGAAGTAAATGCAATAAATGCTGTTGCCGATAAAAGTTTACTGAAACGAGCAACCCTTTATGTAAACCTGGAACCTTGCTCCCACTTTGGCAAAACACCACCCTGTGCCGATTTTATTATTGAAAATAAAATTCCGAATGTGGTGATTGGAAATATGGACACCAATTCCCTCGTATCAGGAAAAGGAATTGCTCGCCTTACCAATGCCGGGGTGAACGTGAAGACGGATATCATGGAAGAAGAATGCAGACAACTGAATTGTCGTTTTTTTACTTTTCAAGAACAAAAACGTCCCTACATTCTCCTTAAATGGGCGCAAACCAAAGATGGTTTTATTGATGCCAACCGCACAGAAAACAGCACTCAAAAAGCATTGCAAATAAGCCATCCCGCTTCCCGCACACTACTTCATCAGTGGCGAAGTCAGGAACAAGCCATTATGATAGGTACCACCACTGCCCTGCTCGACAATCCTGAATTAACGGTAAGAGAAGTGGAGGGCAACAATCCGCTGCGCATTACTATCGACAAATGGCTGCGCATTCCCAAAGAATATCACCTCCTCGATGGCTCCACCCCTACTCTTGTTTTTACTGCTGTTGACACTCCTTCGGTTCATCACCTCGAATATGTAAAAATTGATTTTGCACAACCTGTGGTTTTGCAAATAATAAACGAATTGTATAAGCGAAACATCCAGTCGTTGCTTGTAGAAGGGGGGGAACAGTTGCTGAACAGCTTTATTGAAACAAATTGCTGGGACGAAGCAAGGGTTTTTATTTCCGAAAAAATAATCGGAAAAGGAGTGCCCGCCCCTGTATTAAAACTATTCCCCCTCCGAAAAGAAAATAGTGGTACTGATGAACTGCGCATTTATAAAAACCTGTCACCTCAACCCTAATTGCAAAAGGACACCAGGGGTGGAAGTGAGTAAGCCTATTTAATACTGTAATAATTATTATTCAAATCCCCCACAAGGCTCATTTGATATGCTTTATACAAAGGCATCACGGTTATCTCCCCATTCCTCACAGCGTTGTTTACTTCCGTTGCCGACATCAACTGCCGCGCAGCATGACTTCCGGTGAAAGTGATAGCATACTCGAGCACTTCTGCCGAATGCCCCACCGGTGAACTGATAACAGGTAAATAAACAGGTCTCAACTCCGTCATTATCGTATATACTTTACCCATTTTCGCAATCACACCTGTATTGGCACCGTGAGGATAACGCGTTTCTACCATATACACGGTTACCTTTTTATCATCCCATGCCACTTGCTGTATTCCGCGGTGCACTACTTTTTCCGTCTGCATGGTTTCCGACTGTGGTTTCATCTCCTTGAGAGGTTGTTTGCTGCACGATAGTACAAATGCTAACGGCAACATAGCTGATATTATCCTTAACGTTTTCATCTTCTTAATAGTTTAAAACCGCCTGCTGCGGCTGTTATTAATATGCTACAAAGTTCGGAATTGGAAGTCACCCAGATGTTACATCATCTCGCCTAATGATAATATGTTTTTGAGCAGAACTATAAAGTTAGATTTCAAGGAGGGCAACGCGGTATCTCTTTCAGCTTTATTTCTTTTCCCTTGCGGGACGATGGCAAAAAGGATACTTCGAGCTGGTCAGCCGAAATCTGAACGCGTATTGTTCTTCGTTATATGATAACCCCAAAAATGCCATAACATTTTCAGCAAATTATATAACATTATGACAACAATAGTATCCACCTTTGCACCGCGTTAACTTTTTAAAATAAGGATGATGAAAAGATTTAATTCCTTTCTGTTAGTTTTTGGTTGCCTGTTTTATAGCAGTTGTGGCAATAGCCAACCGGGAGCTAACAAATACCCCAACCCGCCTGTAAGCACCGGAAAAATTAATTTCCCCATACAACTAACCGATGCCGAATGGAAAGAACGATTAACGAGCGAACAGTATGAAATACTTCGCAACCAGGGCACCGAACGTCCTTTTACAGGCAAGTACGACCATTTTTATGAAAAGGGAACCTATTATTCCGCAGCTACCCTTCAGCCCCTGTTCAGTTCAGATACTAAATTCGATTCGGGTACCGGCTGGCCCAGCTTTTTTGCCCCCATTAGTGAAGATGCAGTGCGGCTGGTGATAGATAACAAGGACGGCATGCAGCGCGAGGAAGTGGTGGACAGCAAAAGCGGTTCGCACCTGGGGCATGTGTTTGACGATGGTCCGCCACCGACAGGCAAGAGATATTGTATGAATTCTGCTGCTCTTATTTTTGTTCCCGAAGGGGGAGAAGCACCTGTGAAGTCAATAATGAAATAGATGTAAAGAAATTAACCACATGAAAATAGTTTTGTTATCACTCCTTCTTTTTCTTGAATCGTGTTTAAGCATCACGTCACAAAATGTTGCTCCCCAAATAAAATTGGGAACAAAAGAAAATGCTTCGCCCAACGAGGCAGTAGCAACTTTTGCCGAGGGCTGTTTCTGGCATTCCGAAATAGTTTTTCAAAGCCTGGCAGGAGTGCGCGATGCCGTTTCGGGATATGCAGGGGGAACACGCGGGAACCCTACCTATGAAGAAGTAACCACAGGCACCACGGGACATGCCGAAGCGGTACAGGTGTATTACGACCCGTCAAAAATTTCGTATCAAACACTGGTGGAAGCATTTTTTGCCAGCCAAAACCCGACCACCCTGAACAGGCAGGGAAATGATGAAGGAACGCAGTATCGCTCCATTGCCTTTTACACCAATGAAAAAGAAAAACAAATTATTGAAGCGGAGATAAAACGAATTAATGATTCGAAAAAGTACAAGGACAAAGTGGTAACCGAAGTTAAACCGCTTACCACATTTTATCCTGCGGAGGAGTATCACCAGGAATATATTTATAACAATCCGGGCAACTCGTATGTGCAAAATGTTTCTATCCCTGATTTTATAGCTTTCAAAAAAAATTTTAAAGGCAATTTTAAATAAAGCAGTACCGTAAATTAAATTAATATAAACAATTAAAACAAAACAAAATGAAAAAACTAGTAGTAGTAGTAACAGCAGTAGTTGCATTTTCTTTAGGAAGAGCAGCACAGGACAACAAAATGCAGAACAACAAAATGCAGGACAACAAAATGCAGGATTCGAAAATGGATAATGCAAAAATGGACAAAGACCATGTGGGAATGCACGATGGCAAAATGATGGTAATGAAAGACGGCAAAAAAATGCCGATGGACAAAGACATGACCATGGGAAACGGAACAGTGGTAACCACTACCGGGATGGTGAAAATGAAAGACGGAAAAACCATGCAAATGAAAGATGGAGACAGGATGGACATGAACGGCATGATGATGGAGAAAAAAATGATGCCTAAAAAATAAGTATCGGAAACAGATGTACTCCCGGTTTTATTTAAAAAAAATGTTCTGCCCGCGTGCAGAACATTTTTTTTATACATTTGTTTCACCAAATCAAGCGCTGTATGAAACGCATTATAAAAAAACAACCCCTTGCCATCCGATGGTTTCACTGGCTCAATTTTCCCATTCTTGCTATCATGATATGGAGCGGAATTCTTATTTACTGGGCAAACGATGTGTACTGGATAGGATTTGGAGATACCACACTTTTAAAATTTTTTCCTGATTCGTTTTACAAAGCGCTGAATGTGCCTTTCCACCTTTCTAACGGAATGGCATTTCACTTTGTGTTCATGTGGCTGTTTGCCATCAATGGACTACTATATGTAGGTTACACCCTTATTTCGGGCGAATGGAAATACCTGGTTCCCAACCGGCATTCGTTCAAAGAAGCCTGGCAGGTGGTTCTCCACGACCTGCACATCAGCAAATACAAACCAATGCAAACAAAATACAATGCCGCACAAAAAATTGCCTATACATCTATTATCCTCATGGGCTTTGGTTCGCTGATAACGGGGCTGGCAATATATAAACCCGTGCAGTTTGGATGGCTGTTGCAACTAACAGGAGGTTACGAGTGGGCACGCATAGAACACTTTGCGCTAACCATTGGTTATGTTTTATTTTTTATCATTCATATTGCCCAGGTTATCAAAGCCGGATGGAATAATTTCAGCGGAATGGTGAGAGGATTTGAAGTTGAAAACATAAAAAAAACAGAAGTTGACCAGGAAGCTGTTCGCGAAACCGAAACATAACCACCACCCACGAAAATGAAAAACAAACCAATTCTTAACGAAGAAGAAAAAACAAATCGCACCATCAGGCGAAAAACAATTGTGTCGTTCACCGTTTTGTTTGCCGGCTTTGCCCTTGCTTTTGGAGCATGGAGATGGATTGGAAACCAGGAAAAGGAAAATGAACAACCCAAACTATTGCGCAGCGTTTTGAATATAAATGAAAAAGTAAATAATTTATTCTTCAGCGAAAATCACCTTGCAAAAGAATACCCCAAAAGTGAAGCGGTTAAAGTAGCACGGGTGAACGGAGATGTGGGAATGGGCGAAGAATTTAATCCGCTGCTATGGAAACTAACCGTAAACAGGCATCACGAAAATGCTTCGGATACTGCTTTTCAGCTAACAGCAAAGGATATAAAAGCACTGCCCAAACGCGAAGTGATATTTAATTTTAAATGTATAGAAGGTTGGAACCAAATAACCCACTGGGGCGGAGCGCGCTTTTCTGATTTTATGGAAAAATATAAACTTGGCACCCACAGCGGCAAAGCTCCTGATATTAACCACCGAGAAGACCTGTACAAATATGCAGCATTGTTAACCCCGGACAGTGCTTATTATGTTGGCATTGATATGAAAAGCATGATGCACCCCCAAACACTGCTGTGTTATGAGTTGAACGAACAACCTTTGCCAGCAGACCAGGGCTACCCGTTAAGGCTTATTATTACAATAAAATATGGAATAAAGAGTCTGAAACGTATTGGTTATATTTATTTTTCGGATACTCCCCCACCCGACTACTGGCACAAACAAGGGTATGATTATGATGCTGCTTTATAAAAAGCGCGGAAAACATGTAGAGATTAAATTTGGGGAAGAAGGATTTAAAAACCTGCGAGCAGAATAATAAAGGAGAACTAAATATGGTGTTGAACAGCTTTATTGAAATCAATTACTGGGACGAAGCCAGGGTTTATATTTCTGAAAAAAAGATTGGTAAAGGAGTTACTGCCCCTGTTTTGAAGCAATCTCCCATACGAAAAGAAAAGAGTGGCAATGATGAATTGCATTTTTATAAAAACACCTGATCTCTCCCCCACTTTGAATATTCCGGCATTCCGGCAATGTTAGAGCTATTTTAATTGCTGTAAGTTGTAATTATTACCCATATCGCCCACAAGGCTCATCATATAAGCTTTGTATAAAGGCATAACGCTAATTTCTCCGGTCAATACAGCTTTGCTTACTTCGGTAGCCGACATCAATTGCCTTACCTGGTGACCCCGCAAGGGAATGTGACACATTTGAACTTGTATGCCATAAATTACTATCAGTTTTTTTGTTCTTCTGCATGTAATTGTTTGGTATTAAGTGTGGAAGGAAGGGATAAATATAACAATCCTGCTTTTTAGAAAGGGCGGGATTTTGTTTGGAGTTGAATATTTGGAGAAAGTAGGGCGGTATAAATAAGGTATATGCAAGCATAGCCAGACCCCAAATCAGTCGGAGATTCAAAAATCTTCATGGTGATTTTTGTAACTTTTCGACTTAATATATACCCAGGAAAATGATTGCTGAAAAGATACTGAACCAAACTCTACATATATTGAAGGGATAAATTTTTATTTTGATACGTTTTTATAATCTTTCATAAAAAAAAACGCTGCACATTTCTGTACAGCGTTTTTTCTAATTTTAACTTTATTCTCTTTCCACTTATTGTTTCACCATCTTTTTTGTTTCAAAAACTTTTCCATCCACTACCAAAGTATAAGTGTACATCC
>JANYDQ010000223.1 GCA_025363555.1 Bacteroidota bacterium
TATATTTTTTATTTTCGGAATGCCCTGCAAGTTTGAAACAAGCGGATAGGTTACCTGGTCTTCCATCAATTGCGGACTGCGCCCCATCCACTCTGTAAAAACAATCACCTGGTTTTCGGATAAATCAGGAATTGCATCTACGGGAGTATTTTGTAAAGCAAACCAACCCACACCTGCAATTAAAATTGTGAGCACCACTACAACATAGCGGTTCTTAATGCTCCATGTGATTATTTTTTCAATCATAATTTTGATGCTGCATTTTTGAATTTATTATTTATGATAGCTGTAAAAAATTAATGCAATTAACCACGGGATTGTAAAAGCAAACAGCGTCCATTTAAAATCTGATGCAATCATAAAATTTACAATCGTCATTGCACCGATTGAACTGATTCCTGAAATTGCAACTACACTAAATGCTCCGTGATTTCGTGAACGAAATGATGTGCGTGCAATAAAAATAGTGAGCAAACCTGTTGTGAAAATATAACTGCCCATTACCCAAAATATTTTTTGAAGCCAGCCAGATAGTTGCGGAATGTTTTCCTGAATGATTGAAGAAGTTGTTTTCATGTACAATAAATCTTCCGGCAATAAAGCAGGGCGTATAAAAACAAAATAAATTCCCATTGCAACAAGGAGTAATCCTCCGAATGCAAGTAATGATGATGAATATGGTTTCAGATTTATCATTTAGCGGGAGTATTTTCTTCAAGATTCTTTTTGGTGTCGTTAAGCATATTATTCAAACACCAGTTGCAATACCAGTTTGCAAAAAGGAAAGAAAGGATTTTATAATACCATTCTTTTGGCGGTAAATAGCTTATTGAAATTTTTGCAAGAGTTCCGTTTTCAGCAGGAGTAATTTCAAACCACATGCGATACCATGACATGATAATAATTTTTGCATCACCAACTATTTCCCATTCTTTGAGTATGTTTTGTTGACACTTTGTAACCGCTTCACTGAAATCCATTTTCATTCCCAGCATCGTTCCATACCAGCGATACTTTGCACCAACTCCTGTTGCGTTCGTTGAAAGTTGTTCAAGATTTAATTTACTTCCCATCATCATCATTGAACTTTCACTCATGTGCATTCCTGTTTTTGAAAAATCATCCATGTGCTGAAAAACTTTTTCAGGGGTGGAATGGATGAGAATGTTTTTGGATTTTATTTTCATTTCTAAAGATTTTTTAAAATAAAATCTACTCTTTCATCTGCCGGTAAAACAGGAACATGAACAATAGGGCAAGGAAACGATTCATATACGTTGATGATAAGGTTATGAATGCGGATTTGTTCCTGTTCATCTTCTAATCTTGCATAATCATTCATCAAAGGCAATCGGTCTAAAATGAACACATGCTTATAACAATATTTGTTGCACTGCGATATTAACCGCTCGTCATATTCTAATCCCAAAAACTGGTAGTAAGCCATTGCATCAGGCAAAGCGCGGTCAAGAAAAACCTGTTCGTTTACATTCAATGTTGCTTCTTCTTCAATTTGCATATTGAGCACACCCAACTGAAATTCTTTTTTGTTCTGTCGGATTTCTTCAACTGTATGTCCATTGATTTTTTGAGTGTCAATATAATGACGTGCATGCTCAATGGTTGTTTTGTAACCGCGTTGCGCAAGAATGTTTACTACAGTTGTTTTTCCTGTGCAGGGTCCTCCGGTAATTACATTCCAGTTCGTAAGAATTTCTTTATGCTTCAACATGGCTTGTGCTCTCTGAATTTATTTCTTTGATTTGATACAACTCAGGAATCTCGCAATCCCAATTATAAACTTCTTTGATTTTACTTTTCAAACCTTCAGCGCCTTCTTTCTCTCCATGAACAATGAAAATATTTTCGGGTTTATTTTTCATGTTGCTTAACCAATTGATTAATTCTTGCTGGTCGGCATGTGCAGAAAGTCCTTCCAGGTTTACTGTCCGTGATTTTACAGGATAATTTTTTCCATACAACCTTATTTCTGAAGCTCCTTCCAATAAACTTCTTCCCCTTGTGCCTTCTGCCTGATAGCCAACTAAAAGAATGGTTGCATTTTCATCACCAAGATAATTCTGAAAATAAGTAAGCACCCTGCCGCCTGATGCCATGCCGCCTCCGGCAATAATTATCTTTGATTTTTTTGTTCTTGCCAACTTCATCGTCTCCTGTATTGATTGAACAAGGATAATATCCCTGCACATTTCATCACAATCTTCCACCGAGAGTTTATGCCATTCTTTGTTATGATGAAATATTTCCAATACATTTTTTCCCATAGGGCTGTCCATGTAAACAGGAATGTGAGGAATTGCATTTTTCTTTCTCAACTGCCAAAGCAGATACATTAATAACTGAGCGCGTTCAACAGCAAAACTTGGAATGATGATAGTGCCATGCGATTGAGTTGCTTCTTTTATCACTTCAGCAAGATGTGCTTCAGCATTTTCAGGATGAAGTTTGTTACCATAAGTTGATTCAATAAAAAGAACATCCGCCTGTTCGGGTTTTTGAGGAGGATACATAAGCGCATCTTTTTCTCTGCCAATGTCACCTGAAAAAACAAAAAGTTTATTTTCGATTTTCAGTTCAATAAATGCAGCACCGATGATGTGCCCGTTATACCGGAAGCGGACAGAAATATTTTCAAACAACTCAATCCATTTATCCAAAGGTTGCTGAGAAAAATGCGGAAGAGTTTTCTCCACGTCTTTTGAATCGTACAATGGTTTCGCAGGTTTGTGTTTGGAGAAATGTTCACGGTTGGCGCGTTCGGCATCTTCTTCCTGAATGCGTGCGCTGTCTTGCAAAATCACTTTTGTTATTTCAAGTGTGGGTGCTGTGGCAAGAATTTTTTTGTTGAAACCGCTTTTTACCAATCGTGGCAAATAGCCACAATGGTCGAGATGTCCGTGTGTGAGTAATACCACATCTATTTCACTGCTGCTGATGGGAAGATTATCCCAGTTCAACAAGCGAAGTTGTTTCAACCCCTGAAACAAGCCGCAGTCAATTAAGATATTTTTTCCGAATACTTTTAATAAATATTTAGAACCTGTAACAGTTCCTGCTGCACCGAGAAATTGGACGGTTATTTTTGTTTCTGTTTTCATTATAAAATAATTTTTGTTCGTTTTAAATTTTGAATAATGGAGAATTTGATTTATGTGTGAACTCCTTTACATAAAACCTGTGCTTCATTCATAATAGTATTTTTTCTTGCTTGGGGAATTTGAGCTTCAGAAAGCAACTCAGGATTGTTACAGAGTTCTTTACACAAGACAATTTTTTTATCAAGCAGAAATTGTTTTTCTTTAAGCGTTAAAGTGGTGAGGCACGTAAGCGGATACAAGCCGGAAGTATCAATCTGTTCGCGTAAACTATTTCCTTTCGGAAAATCCCATCCTATTAAATGCAGCCCTGCACATAAACCATACTGAATGGCATCACCTGAGAATTTTGTATTAGTTACTACCCATCCCTGGTGAAATATGGCTTTATGTCCCGGAATAGTTTTCCACTGCTGCTCCACATCTTTGAATCGTGCCTGTATATAAAGCGGAATTTTCACATCGCAATTTATACCGGACAGATTATGAAATTTACATTCAATCATAAAATGCTGATTTTCCTTTTCAGCAATCACATCAATCTCATGAGTAACACAATTACCTTTTACTATTTCTCCAACTTTTACTGAATAACCCTGATGATTTAATATGGCTGCAACAAATTTTTCAAAAGGAAAACCGGATGGACCTAATTCCATGATAGCTTGTTTGAGTTTATATTTTGCTGCTGAATGCCGCGATTGTTTTTTTAATAATCCGAATGCTAACTGATAAATTTTTTTGGTAGATATATTATCATAAATATTTCCCTGCACTTCACGAATGATTTTGCTGATGGTATTGTCATCTGCACCGGAGCGATGTAACGAATGCCTAAGTTTATCAGGAGAGAAAACAGCTTGCTGCCCCGTTGCTTTGGTTATGAATATTTCGTTTTTATTTTTCTTCATTTTTGAATTATTTAAATTGATAATTCGTTCTCACAAGGAATATTTTTTTCAAAGCAACCAAGATTATGTATAGTTGTTCGCGCAATATTTTCAAGAGCGGTTGATGTAAGAAATGCCTGATGACTTGTTATGAGTACATTGTTGAATGACATGAGACGTGCAATAACATCATCCTGCAAAATATCTTCAGAGTGGTCTTCAAAAAATAAACCTCCTTCTTCTTCATATACATCAATACCGAGATAGCCAATGCGACCTGATTTTAATCCATCAATCACATCCCGTGTATTTATCAATGCACCACGACTGGTATTGATAAGCATTGCACCTTGTTTCATTTTATCAATACATTTTTTATTGATGATGTGTTTGGTTTTTGGTGTAAGAGGTAAATGCAATGAAATGATTTCTGAAGCAGCACAAAGTGTTTCGCAATCCACATACTCCACATTGTATTTGTCAATGAGTTCTTTATTTTCCACTAAATCGGTCGCAATTATTTTACAACCGAAACCATTCATAATTTTTGCAAGTACAGAACCAATTTTTCCTGTGCCAATAAGCCCCGTAGTTTTTCCGTGCATGTCGAAACCGACCAACCCATCTAAGGTAAAATTGAGTTCACGAACTCTGTTATGCGCTCGGATAAGTTTGCGGTTTAACGCGAGCATTAATGCCACAGCATGTTCTGCAACTGCATACGGAGAATAATCGGGAACACGCGCCACACGTATGTTGATTTTTTTTGCTTCAGCTAAATCTACATGATTGTATCCCGCAGAACGAAGTGCGAGAAATTCTACTCCCTGATTTTTTAATTCGTGCAGCACTTCTGCCGAAGCATCGTCATTTACAAAAATGCTTACAGCTTTGCAGCCCTGAGCAAGAGCCATTGTTGTTTTATTCAATTGAACTTCCAATAATTTTAGTTCATGTTTTTGCAAGTTTGCCTGAAGCAAATAATCTTTTTCAAAACGATGCGTACTAAATATTGCAGTTTTCATTTTTAAGAATTAAATAATAATATTTTCAATTTTATTATTTATAATTATTTTATCAAACAACATTTTTATTGAAGAGAATTACTGATAAGAAATGCGGAGGCAAATGCAAGAATGGAATACAATTCGGGGAATACGGCAAGTATCATTGTTTTACCAAAGACATCATTGCCCGAAGCAATTTCAGCAATACCATTGGCGCAAATTTGTCCCTGCCTTATAGCTGCATAGGTTGCAACAACAAATATTAAACCTGCGGCAAAGACAGATGAAGCAGCGAGAGGCGTGATGGCTGCCGTGAAAACTCCTTTTGAATAAAAAATAAAAAATGACGCAAAGCCAAATAAGCCATGCGTACCGGAGAGTGCACTAAGCAACATATAATTTCCAAATGCATCCGGTCTTTTCTTTAAGGCGCCAATAGTAGCGTTGGCACCAATGGAAACTCCGATTGCGCTTCCTATGCCGGGAAGGATTATCATGAACGCAAGTCCTAAATAAGCTATCAATAAATTTGTCATAATGATTATATTTTTATTTAGTTGAAATAATTGCAAATGGTTTATAAGGATTTCCGCCCCCGGTAAATCCCGCATTTTTATAAAACTCTACAAACGTGAGACGCATGGTATGCACGAATGCGCCCAACGAAGCCACGAAGAGATTTAATGTGTGACCGAAAATGAGTATGATGAGAAACAGCACGGGACCGATGTAGGACACTTTTTCAATTTGCCATGCAATGCTGTTGATGACCAATCCAAGTATGGCGCTTGAAACACCGAGTGCAAAAAGACGGATGTAAGAAAGCACATCGCCCATGAGACCTGTGATACCAAACAATTCCCAAATACCGGTGCCGATGCCTTTAAAGAATCCTGCATCGGGGTTGGCAAAAAATATGATTAAACCGAGCGCGATGTAAATATCAACATGCGCATACATAGAAAGAATTTTGAAATAAAACATATTAAGCAGATGGAGAATAATCATTATCCATCCTACTTGCGGAAGTCCGTATTTGAAACCGAATTTTATCATCTTATTTATTCCCTGCAATATCATCCCGAATAAAATCTGTACAAAGCCGATAGCTATAGCAAGTGAAAAAATCTGCTTATCGTGCAGGAAAACATTTTTTAAAAATGAAAGCCCCGGCAATTCAGCAATAGAAAATCCAAAAACATTTCCTGTAATAAGTCCGAAAAGAAATGTGATAACGCCCAGCAATTGCGTAAGTGAGAGATATGATTTTTTAATTTTCGGCTTTCCTGTTAATTTCATCACGGTTGCACCTATGAGTAATATAAGTCCGTAACCGGCATCGTTCATCCCGAATCCAAAGAATAATGCAAAGAAGGGAGCAAAGAAAACCGTGAGGTCTAAATCTTTGTAAGACGGAAGTGAGAACAAACTTCCAATGGGTTCAAAGAGACGGCTGAACCAATTGTTGTGAAGCAATATGGGAGGATTGTCTGAAAAGCGTGAACGGTTTTTGATGTACACAATTCCTTTACTGTCGAGAAATTCTGAAAACATTTTTTTCTGCGGACGCGGAACAAAGCCTTCGAGAATTTTTATTTTATCATCGGCTGCCTGCAGGGTATTTTTTATTACACGATTGAGTTCGTACACTTCTTCAATTTCTGATTTTCTTTTTTGCAATTCAGGCAGATATGCAGATGGATATTGTTCCGGGTTTTTTTTCAACTCTGTGGATTTCTCTTCTTCT
>JANYDQ010000259.1 GCA_025363555.1 Bacteroidota bacterium
TATTACATACCGATGAATATGAAAGTATCAGCCGCCAGGTAAAAGAATTGCTTGCCATACATCCGCTGGAACTGAAAGAACTGGTAAATAAAATAACGGGTGCCAACGATGACAAAATACTGCATACTATCAGGGTGATGATTGATAATAAAATGATGACGCATAATAAGGAAAGGAAATTGTGTTTATGTGTTTAGTTTTACCCCTGTGAGGGTTCTAAAACCCTGACAGGGTTACTTCATATCCAATTTTTTAAAAAAGTAAATGACAAAATTAGCTAAGGATTTTTATTTACGGGAAGATGTGGTACAAATCAGTAAAGACTTATTGGGAAAATATCTTTTTACTAAAATAGATAATAAAGTAACTGCCGGGATAATTACCGAAACCGAAGCTTATGCAGGCATTACAGATAAAGCATCTCACGCTTACAATAACAGGCGAACCAAACGAACCGAAGTAATGTTTGCTGAAGGAGGAGTGAGTTATGTATATTTATGTTATGGCATCCATCATTTGTTTAATGTAGTTACCAATGGCAAGGATGTACCACATGCTGTGCTTATTCGCGCTATTAAACCAATGGAAGGAATACCAACGATGTTGGAGCGAAGAAATACAAACCAGCTTCATAATAAAATAACAGCCGGTCCGGGCACTGTTTCGCAGGCACTGGGAATTAGAACAGAACACAGCGGGTTAGATTTAAGAGGCAATAAAATATGGATTGAAGATAAAGGAATAAAAGTGTACGAAAAAGATATTGTGGCGGGAACACGCATTGGTGTTAATTATGCCGGGGAAGATGCAAAGCTCCCTTATCGTTTTGTTATTCATCTTTAGGATTACAAATTACGAATAAATACAAATATACAAATCAAAGTTCTCGCAAAGACGCAACGAACGCAAAGTTGAACACAAGTACACTTTTCTTAGCGCACTTTGCGTCTTTGCGAGAACTTAATTTTGGGAACTCCCCTTATTATCCGTATTTTCGTGCAATTAACAATTTGTAAATTTGTATTTATTTATAATTCGTAAGTGATAAGAGTAATTTTAACAAGCGGAAAAGACCACAGTTTGCACCGCTTTCATCCCTGGGTATTTTCGGGAGCAATTAAAAAATTTAGCGGGGATGTTATCGAAGGTGATATTGTGGAAGTATATTCTTCGCAAAACGAATTTCTTGGTATGGGGCATTTCCAGCTTGGTTCCATAGCTGTTCGAATGTTTTCGTTTAAAGAAGTGATTCCTGATTTTCAATTCTGGAAAAGTAAAATTAAGGCTGCATATAATTTTCGTACTCAACTCCATTTAACCAATAACACCGCAACCAATTGTTATCGCTTGTGTTTTGGCGAAGGTGATGGTTTGCCCGGTTTTATTATTGATTATTATAATGGTACTGCTGTTTTTCAATCTCACTCTATTGGTTTGCATTTAATAAAACATGAATTTGTGAGGGCATTGCAGGAAATTTATGGTGATAAATTAAATGCTGTGTATGATAAGAGCGAGGAAACAATGCCCAAGCAGGCACCTGTGAAAGCTACAAATGGGTATTTGTGGAAACGGGAGAATACTGCCATTGAGAACATTGTTTTAGAAAACGATAATAAGTTTTTTGTGGATTGGGAAGGCGGACAAAAAACGGGTTTCTTTTTGGACCAAAGAGAAAACAGGGAATTGCTTGGCAGTTATTCGCAGGATAAAGTGGTGTTAAATACCTTTTGTTATTCGGGAGGGTTCTCTGTATATGCTGCAAAGAAAGGTGCTACGGAAGTGCATTCTACCGACATTTCTAAAAAAGCGATAGAACTTACTGACCGAAACATTGAGTTGAATGGTATTAAAAACCATACCTCGTTTGCGGTTGATACGTTTGATTTTTTAAAACACAGAGAAAATACCTACGACATTATTGTGCTGGACCCTCCTGCTTTTGCAAAACATCAAAATGTGAAACATAATGCCATTATGGGTTATAAACGATTGAACTACGAAGCGATTAAACAAATAAAACCGGGTGGGCTGCTGTTCACTTTTTCCTGCTCGCAGGTGGTAGATAAAAATACGTTTAACTCCACCGTAATGGCAGCAGCCATAGAAGCCGGAAGAAATGTAAGAGTGATGCACCATCTTTCGCAACCCGCAGACCATGCTCCAAGTATCTTTCATCCCGAAGGTGAATACCTGAAAGGATTGGTGGTGCAGGTGGAATAAAAATAGGAAATAGGAAATAGGCAATAGG
>JANYDQ010000266.1 GCA_025363555.1 Bacteroidota bacterium
TGTAGTTACTGTGGCAGTTTGATTGGTTCCCAAACCTCCTGTCCATGAATAACTGCCTCCCGCAGGAAGCGCTGTTGCAACTGCTGAACTACCTGCACATAATGCAATTGAAGTAGGGGAAACAGTAGCAAGTGAATAAGTAGTTACAGATAATGATGATGTAGCAGTAGTTCCGCAAGCATCAGTTACTGTACAAGCATAGGTATGTGTACCTGCTGTGGCTGTTATAGTAGCAGTTGAGCCGGTAAATGCAGAACCGTCTTGAGTCCAGCTATAAGTAATAGGTGCTGCACCTCCAGATGGATGAGCGGTTACGGTTTGAGTTCCAACGCAAGAGGTTGCTCCTCCTGTTGTTAATGCTCCTGCCGAAACCGGAGTGTTGGAAATAGTTGTTGTTCCTGTTGCAGAACAAGCAGTACCTGTAGCAGTTACTGTAACAGTATAAGTTTGAGAAGAACTTGCAAGAGTTGCTACCGGGTTATAAATGGTTGCGTTATTCAAGCTTCCTGATGGAGTCCAGCTATATGTTAAACCTGCAGGGTTTGGAACTGAAAAGCGATAAGCTTCCGGAGAGCCGGATGTAATATTCCAACTTGCATTTGCACCGTTTCTGCCTGAAGGAAAAGTAGCGGCAGTTCCCGTTGAATTTTCAACACCTATAGTTTTTGCAGCACCATCACTTGCAGAACCACTTGCTTCTCCAACATGAACCTCAATTATACCTGATGTTTCATATATGTCTATTTGAGATGAATAGTTACCTGTGGCGCCAAAAACACTACAATTAGCAAACTCAACTACTAAAATCCTGTTTGGGGTAGTTCCGGAAACAAAAGTAGTTATTGCTCCTGAAGCCCCGCTAACTAAATCATTCCAAACACCTGCAATCAAATTGTTAGGTGTAGCGGAATTTGGAATTACTTGTCCGTAACTGGTTCCCTGGGTACTAAATTCCACATACCCATTAGTTGAAACGAACAGGTTCGTATAAACATTACCATAAAAGCTAAATGAAAAAGGAATTGCTACTGCTCCTGATTCACTATCATCCCACCCTGAACCTGCAGCAAACAAAGTTGTAGGACTAACCGGAGTTATGTGATTATAAGAAATGCTTGAAATATTATAACTTGCCGCAGCAGGTGCACCCAAAGATGCATTTACATTTAACTGGCTGGTGCCTCCTACACATAAACTTGCAGGGGTAGCAGTAACAGCGTTAATTGTAGGAACTAACGAAGAAGTAATAACAACGCTTCCCGGACTTGACGACCAGCAAGAAGTGGTATTATCCTGGGCCATTACATAATAAGTACCTGCTGCCGAAACGGTATATGGAGAAGTTGCAGGATTTGCAGGGCTTGTTCCTACTGCATTTGTTCCTTGCCAGAAATAACTTACACCTCCCGGAGCTGATGCTTCGGTTAATGTGGTAGTTCCACCGGCACAAATTGGGTTCTGACCAGCTGTTGGGTTAGGTGCAGATGCGGGACCTGCAGGAAAATTACTCACTGTTACAGAGCCTGCACCGGCTGACCAAATACTATATGTAGTATTATAAGAACGTATATAATAAGTTCCATTAGTAAAAATAGTTAAAGGAGTAGTTGCATTTTGAGCAGTGCTGGTTCCGGTAGCAGTAGTCTGCCAGTACCATACTTCGCCTGATGGAGCACTTCCCACTTCCTGAACAGAACCGCCTGTTGCACAATTAGGTGTTCCTACTTCCACAGGGTTAGCTGGGTTTGCAGGAGGAGGAATTACAGTAAAACCATAATCTTCTGTTTCACCATAAGTAAGTTGTCCGCAAGGGTCTGCTGGAGTGCCAATACCGTTTCCATAGTATTCAGCTCTTACCCGCATTCTGTGGGTTCCGCCCGGAGCAGTAACAGGTACAGTAAAAGATTGGTTATAAGTAGAGTCAGTTGTACCTCCAAATGTTCCTGGAGTAGAACCGTTACCTAACACTTGTTCGCCAGTACCGGTAAATAATCCGTCATCATTAAAGTCAATCCACACTTTCATGTACATTCCGTAACCATTAGTAGTTACATTCATTGTAACGTTACCACCTTGTATTTGCGATGCAATTTGTGTTGCACTGTAATTCTGGTAAGATGCAACTCCTTCGGTTGTAGTATTATTAAAATTGGTTGCACCCAATGTAGTTGTAACATTGCTCATATACATTGCACAACAAGCATAACTGGAAGACTGTGGTGGTGTACAATAACAGTTTGCAGGAGAATTTTGAGTCATAAATAAAGAAGAAGATACATTTGATAACCCACTTCCTGCACATGTTACATAACAATAGTAATAAGTAGAGGCAGATTGAGTAGCAGTGTATGTACTAGCAGTTGCTCCTGCAATATTTGTCCATGTACTTCCATTTGGCGATGATTGCCATTGGAAAGAAATACCGGAACCTAAAGTTCCTGCATTTTGTAATGATAAAGTAAATGAATTGGTTGAACAAACCGGAGGTGCGAATGTAGTTAATGTATTACCCGGAGCCGGAGTTCCTGAACATACTGCAGGCACTATAACGGTAAATCCGTAATCTTCGGTTTCACCATATTGTAATTGACCACAAGGGTTTGCTGGAGTGCCAATACCGTTTCCATAGTATTCAGCTCTTACCCGCATTCTGTGGGTTCCGCCCGGAGCAGTAACAGGTACAGTAAATGTCTGATTATAAGTGGCAGGAGTTGTACCTCCGAAAGTTCCGGGTGTGGAACCATTTCCTAAAACCTGTTCTCCGGCATCGGTAAATAATCCGTTATCATTAAAGTCAATCCATACTTTCATATACATACCATAAGTATTTGTAGTTACGGCCATATTTACGTTAGAACCCTGTAATTGCGAAGCAATTTTAGTTGCACTATAATTTTGGTAAGAAGCAGTTCCTTCT
>JANYDQ010000169.1 GCA_025363555.1 Bacteroidota bacterium
ATTTTTTAGTCGGTTAATAGTGATAAACTATATCTATCCTCTTGAACGCAGCTCAAGGAACCTAAACTAAATATAATTAGGTTTTGTTTTAAACAAAATTAACAATGGATTGTTTATGGAATTTGCAAAGAACCCGCATCTATGAAATAAAAAGCATAAATTTGTAAATTATAAAACAGGGCAGAGGGTAATTGGCAATTACCAAACTTCTGCAAAAGAACAAATGAATAAGAGGTTATACTATTTTTACTTATCGGTGGTACTATTGATGCTTGGCAACGGTGTGGCGAATGCGCAGCAGAAGTTTGCTTCGGAAACTGATTTGAAAAAAGAAGCCGGTATTTTATTTGAAAACGATGAGTTTGATAAGGCATTTCCCCTTTATTCGCAGCTTACAAGCATATACCCCAAAGACCCTGATTATAATTACCGTTTGGGAGTGTGTATGATTTATTCATTTGAGGATAAAGAAAAGCCCATTCGGTATTTGGAATATGCTTCTACTAAACCCGAAGTGGATAAAGAAGTGCTTTATTATCTTGCCAAAGCGTATCACCTGAATTATCGGTTTGATGATGCGATATTGAAATATAAAGAATATAAAAAAGTGGCATCGTCTGCCAAGGCAGCAAAGTTGCAGGTGGACAGGCAAATAGAAATGTGTAAAAACGGGAAACTGTTGCTTCGCAATTTGTCTGATTTGATAGTAACGGATAAAAAAGAAATGAGCAGGGAAGATTTTTTTCGAGCCTATGATGTTACAGGTTTGGGTGGAAAACTGCTGGTGAAGCCGGAAGACAAACAATTTAAGAGTGCTTTGGATAAAAAGAAAAAGGAAACATCGGTCATTTTTAGTTCTACGAGCACTTCTCAACTGTTCTTTTCCAGCTACGGAGACGATGCGAGTAAAGGAAAAGATATTTATACCATAAAAAGAAAAGACAACGGAGAATGGACTACTCCGCAAAACCTGGGCGCACCTGTAAATACGGAGTATGACGAGGACTTCCCCTTTTTGCACCCCAATGGAAAAGTGTTGTATTTCTGTTCGAAAGGACATAACTCTATGGGTGGATATGATATCTTCAAATCGACCTGGAACGAAACTACCTTTACCTGGGGAACACCTGTAAATATGGATTTCCCCATCAATACACCCGATGATGATATTTTATATGTAACGGATTTTAATGAAAAGCAGGCGTACTTTGCTTCTGCCCGTTCAAGTGTTTCTGGTAAAATAGAAGTGTATCATATAAATGTGGACAGGAAAGCGATTGATTTGACTTTTATAAACGGAACAGTTATAAAAAGCCAGGGCGATAATGCACTGGATTTGAAAATTATTGTAAAAGATTTGAATAATAATTCCATTATTGGTATTTACAATTCATCGCTAGCAGACGGATCTTACTCTATGAAATTGCCCAATGGGGGCAAATATTTGTTCACTATCGAATCTCCCAGTTTGCCAACCCAGTCAGAGGTGGTGGTGTTACCGGTTCAGCACGAATTTAAACCAATAGCCCAGGAAATAAGCCTGACACCAAAAAAGGATAAATTGGTGGTTAAAACTATTTTTGAAGGAACGGGAGATGATTCGAATTACACCCTGGCAAATAATTTTATAAGGGAGAAAGCACGAATGGAAGTAAATGCCAGTGAATCTTCGGCTTATGCAAATTACGGGCAGAATACTTACACTTTTGCAACAAACAATTCCACCAGTGCACCCACATCAGAAAATAACGCTATTAAATCTAACACTACCGCGCAGGCAGGAATACCCCCGGTGAAGGTAAAATTATCCAATGTTGATTTGCTGAAAATTGCCAAAGAAGATACCAGGGATTTGGAAGTAGCATCTTCAGATGCAAAAGAAGAGGCGAATATAGCGCTGAACTATGCGAATCAAAAAAACCAAATGGCAGACAGCAAAACGAAAGAAGTTGCACAACTGCTCGTGGAGGCAAATAAAACAAACGACATTACCAAGAAACAGGCTGTGCTGGCACAGGCAAATGAAAAAAACGCATTGGCACAACAGTTAAATGATGAAACGGTTGCGGCTTTTAATCTTGCAAAGAAATTAGATGTGGTGGCGGAATCGAAAAAGAAAGAAGCCGCCTTATCGAAACAATATGCAACTGATTTGGAAGCTGCCGTGAATGCTCCTAACGCTGATGAAGAGGTGTCGAAACTGGATGAGCAGGCAAAAAAAATAGAAGCATTGAGCAAAGAAAATATTGCCTCTCCTTCTATTACTGAAAGTTTGAAGATGGATGAAGAAAATAAAACGAAAGAGTTAAATAAAGCGCAAAGAGCGGTAACCGATACCAAACAAGAGATAGCAGATAACGAAGCCATTATTACCAACCTGAAAGCAGATGAAGCAAAAGCGAAAAAAGAGGATTTGAAACAGGGACTTGCAAAACAAATTGCAGAGTTGACGGAGGATAATAAAGGGCTGGAAAAAGAACTTGCACAAAAAACGGCAAAAGCAGAGCACCTGGAAAAGGAAGTGGATGGAATAAAAAACCAAAGCGCATTAGTTAAATCTGTGGTGGCAGATGCTAAAACAGGTACAAGTGAAGGAGCGGCAGCAAGTGTTGACAAAACAAAACTGGAACAAAAAGTAAATGAAGTGGTGAAAGCAGCTACTGATAATGCGAATAGTATAGTTGTAGCGGGAAACACGGATAAACCAACTGTACCTGCCGTTGCTCCGCCTTTATCAGCACCGCCCGTAGCAACTAATACAGCCATCACTCATACTATCCCGATTGAAACGGGAACCACTAACAAACCGGTGGCAACTGCTGCCACCGCAACCACCACTGCGGCTTCGAATCCTGTCGCAAATGCTACAACCATCAGCCAAGTGCCGGTGGCGAATACTGCCAATAAAACAATTACTGCGGTACCTACAACAACAGTTAATAATTCCGAAATAACAACGGTATCGCCCGTTGCGGTGAATTTGGATAAAACAAAAAATACAGAAACCAATGCAACCACTTCTTCCCATCCTGTTACAACAACAACTAAATCAGCAACAACTAATACCGGCACAGTTGGAAATGTTGAGGTGAATCCGAAAACCAATACAATTGCAAGTAAAGCAACCATACAAACGGTCGCATCCATAAATAAAAAATATGAGGACGATATTACATCAACTACTGAAATTGCAAATGAAAAAGAACGCGAACAAGCCAAATCAGAGGTGTTGAAATCGTGGAATAAAGCAATAGATGGAAGCCTGGCAAAGCAAAAAGAAGAATTGAAAACAACTAACAACCCGGAGGAGAAAAACTTGTATGCAAAAAACATAGCAGATGCAGAGCAAGCATCGAAAGATATTAAAGTTCAAACCGTGGAAAGCCTGGCGAAAGTGGAAACGTTGAAGAAAAAAGAAACGACTAAGGCAGTAACTAAAGACAATACTGCTGCGGGTACAACTGCCACCCAGGCAACCAGCAATGCTGCTGTTCAACTGAATGGTTCTGCGCCTGCAAATGCGAGTAATGCAAATGTTATTTCCACTGTAGCTTCGGGACCACCACCAATAGTAACTTTAGAAAGTATAAATAAAAAATATGAGGATGAAAGAGCTGACAAAAATAAAATTTCAAATGAAACAGAACGCGAAGAAGCCAAATCGGAGGTGTTGAAATTGTGGAACAAAGCAATAGATGATAACATAGTGAAACAAAAAGCGGATTTAAAAGCCACAACAGATGAGGAGGAAAAGAACCTGTATGCTAAAAAGATTGCAGATGCTGAAAGGGTTTCGAAAGACATAAAAATACAAACGGATGAATCGGTAGCAAAAGTGGAAATATTAAAAAAGCAAACAACTGCTGTGGCTGCTGAAAATACCACTAACATTTCAAGTTCTGTAACTAATATTACTGCTCCGAAAACTTCAACAGAAGAAGCAACTGCCGACAGACCAGCTTCGGCAAACAAAACTACTCCTGTTATTCCTGCTGCTGCAAACCTTAACAATACAACAAATTCGGTAACTAATGCAACACAACCAACAAGTGCAATTGAACAATCAACTACTGCCGCACCGGCAACAGCAAACAAAACAACCACTTCTGTAACCCCTGCAACTGCCATTAATGCAAACCCGGAAACAACAACAACTGCACCTTCAACGGAAAAATCAACCTCTGATGTACCGCCTTTAGTAAATAAATCGATAACTACCGCTGTTGCTACATCCCTTATTAGTACGAAATTTCACGAGCAACTGGCTGCTGCAACTAAAATAAAGAAGGAAGAAGAACGCGAACAGGCAAAGTTGAACATATTAAAGAACTGGAATAAGGCAATTGATGATAATATTTTAAAACTAAATTCAGATTTAAAAGGAACCTCGGACGTTCAGGAAAAGACCATCATCTCTGCAAAAATTAATGATGCGGAAGAGGTGTCGAAAGATTTAAAAAATCAAACAACCGAAAGTGTTGCCAAAGTGGAAACGCTGAAAAAACAACACGATGAAGTTGCTTTGGTTAATACTTCCAGCCCGGTAAATTCAAACTCCATCCAACCCATAAGCAATGACAAGAAGGAAACGGGATTGAATAATACAACAACTAACACAACTAAATCAGTTAATAGTGCTTCTTCTCCACCAACAAACAATACCACTTCATCTGCTACCAATACTTCATTGCCAACGGCAGTAACACTGGCAAGTTTAAACCAGAAATACATAACGGAAATTAAATCGGCAGATAAAATTACCAATACGGTGGAAAGAGAGCAGGCAAAAACAGAGGTGTTGAAAAGCTGGAATAAAGAAATAGATGACAACATAGTTAAGCAAAAAGAAGAATTGAAAAACACAACTGACCCGGAAGAAATGAATCTGTACGCTAAAATAATCGCGGATGCTGAAAAACTTTCGAAGGAAATTTCGGATAAGACAAAACAAAAAGTGGCTAAGTTAGAGAACTTAAAAAAGGAACAGGATGCGCTGGCTTTAACCGTGAATGCTGATAATAATAACCCGAAAGCAAATAAGGAGAGTTCTAAAAATGATATCCCATCAACTGCAATTTCTGCAACCGCAACAACTGCAAACCCCCGCACGCTGATAGAATTAGCACCAAATGAAGTTTTTGAAAAGAAAAGCGTTGCAGCATATTCGGAGAAGCAACCTATTCCAGTGGATGAAAAAATACCCGAAGGTTTAGTTTTTAAAGTGCAGATAGGTGCATTTAAAAAACCGATTCCTCAGGATTTATTTGAAGGAATTCGCCCCATTACAGGTGAAACAACTAAAGAAGGATATACCCGCTATACAGCCGGAATGTTTGTTAAATTTGGGTCGGCACAACATGCAAAAGAACAGATTAACGGGTTCGGGTATAAAGATGCTTTCGTGGTGGCTTTTTTGAATGGAAAACGAATATCAATGAGTGAAGCATTTGTATTGATAAATAATTCCGCTTCTAATTCTGACAATGCCCCATTGACTTCAACCAATGCTAATAAGTCAACAAACACTGTTCAGCAAACAACACCTGGTAATTCAACATTAACTGCCGACCATAATCAATCGGTTAATGGCAGCACTCTTTCGGTTCCTGCTAATTCTCAACCAATAACCAACTCCGGGCAGCTAACAGCAACTAACGGGGAATCATCAAGCAATGAACCAACGATAACTAATAACCCAGAAACGTCAGGAAAAGCGGCTATTGCGAACGGACAGATTTATTACACAGTTCAAATAGGTGTGTTTTCGCAGGCATTGCCAGAGAATAAATTGAAAGACATTCCATCGGTTACTACAGAAACCACTCCTAACGGTTATTTGCGTTACAATACAGGAAAATTTGCCAACCCTAAATTGGGAGAAAAAACAAAGTCGGATATGGTGGAAGCCGGATTTAAAGATGCGTTTGTAACTGCCTATAATAATGGTAAACGTATTACAGTAGCGGAAGCTTTAAAATTGGAAACCAATGGAAATTCGATTGTTTCTTCGCCTGCTTATTCCACTACCACTGCTGTTTCAGCAGCGGAACAAAAACCAAGGACATTAACCGAAATAGTGAAAGAGACGAATAGTAAAGGGGCGGCTAATGAACCTTCTAAAAATGGAGCGATTCAACCTGCAACGAACGAACCATTGAAAGCATTGGATAAAGAAGAATTGCCGGACAATATTGAAAAGCTGACCTCTTCTATTCAACAACTGGCAACCAACAAAGAACCTGTTACGGTTGATTCTGTTAGTGAACCAATTCCTACTCATCCCGGAGCGAGTAATAGGGTGAAGCCAACTGCGAAAAAACAATCAACAGGAAATACCGAAAACACCTCCACTTCAAATTATACGGAAGTAGCTCCTGCTGAAGAACTTCCTCCGTTAGCTGATTCCGCGAAACAAAACCTGATGAATGCCATTTCAAAATATAACGAAATGCCAGTGGATTCGGGTGTGGTTTTTAAAGTTCAAATAGGTGCTTTCAAAGAGCAGATTCCATTGGAGATTGCAAATCGTTTTTTGGGAATTGCAAAAAAAGGAATTAAAAATTATAAAGATGAAAATGGCTATACTGTTTACATGGTGGGTAGTTTCAAAACTATGGAAGATGCCGGAAAAACAAAAGAGGAATTGGAAGGAACTCAACTGAAGGATGCTTTTCTTGTTGCTTTTAATGGCGGCAAAAAGATTTCGCTGGAAGAGGCAATTAAATTAATTAATAAATAATAATGTCAGTATGGCATTAAACACAATTTGGCAAATTGTTTGACAAGCAGGGAACACAATTATAAAAATCATAAATAAATTAAATAATTAAAACTATGGCAGTAGAAATCACAGATGCTAACTTTGATGAGTTAGTAGCAAAATCAACAAAACCGGTATTATTAGACTTTTGGGCAGAATGGTGCGGACCTTGCCGAATGGTGGGACCGGTAGTGGAAGAGTTATCAAAAGACTTTGGCGATACCGCAGTAGTGGGAAAAGTAGATGTGGATAGTAACGCAAATGTTTCGGCAATGTTCGGTATCCGTAATATTCCTACCATATTGTTTTTTAAAGACGGTAAAGTGGTGGACAAACAAGTTGGAGCAGTTCCTAAATCGGTGCTGGATGCTAAATTGAGAGCACTTTTATAGTCAAAAAATAAAAAGTCTAAAGTCCAAAGTAATGAGTAACCTACTTTGAACTTTAGACTTTATACTCAAAAATGGAAACCATCAATCAACAGCCATTACAGCAGTTTACTCATTTGGAGTTAATTGCCAAACAGGTAGTGGAAGGCTTTATAACAGGTCTTCACAAAAGTCCGTTTCATGGCTTTAGTGTGGAATTTGCCGAGCATCGCCTATATAACAAAGGAGAATCGACCCGGCACATTGATTGGAAGCTATACGGACGAACTGACCGGTATTATGTAAAAAGGTATGAAGAAGAAACCAATCTTCGCTGCCAGATTATTATTGACGATTCGTCTTCGATGTATTTTCCTTTGCCTGCCGAAAAAAGCGGGAAAAAAAATAAAATTACCTTTTCTGTATATTGCGCGGCAGCTATTATTGCTTTACTCAAAAACCAGCGCGATGCAGTAGGTTTAAGTGTTTTTGCCGACAAGGTGGAACTGCATACACCTGCCAAGTCCAGTTCTCTTCATCATAAAATGTTGTACCACCAGTTAGAAAAACTGATACAGCCCTACAATGAAAAAGTAAATAAAACTACTTCGGCTGTTAATGCACTGCACGAAATTTCGGATGCAGTTCACAAACGTTCGCTGGTAGTTATTTTTAGTGATATGATGGAATCAAAATCAGATGATGACAGATTGTTTTCCGCCCTTCAGCATTTGAAACACAACAAACACGAAGTAGTTTTATTTCATGTAGTGGATAAGCAAAAAGAAATGGATTTTGAATTTGAAAACCGCCCGTATCGTTTTATAGATATGGAAACAGGCGAAGAAGTGAAATTGCAGCCCAACCAGATTAAAGAAACTTACCTTACACAAATGGCAGCGTATAAAAAAGAACTGATACTGAAATGCGGGCAGTATAAGATTGATTTTGTGGAAGCAGATATCAACCTGGGGTTTGAACAGGTGCTGATGCCTTACCTGGTAAAGCGAACAAAGATGATGTAATTTTTTTAAAAGTTAGTAAAAACAAATCAGTGACAGGCATGAACGAACAGTTAAAGAAAGTTTTTAAAAAAATAATTCCAGAATCGTTAATTATTCGTCCGGCTGATATTTCGAATAATATAAAAATAAACCGCGCAAAAAAGGCATTTAAAAATGCTACTGTTTCTCCGGCATATATAAGTGAGCAACAACTTCCCGAACTTCAAAAATTATTTCCTCCCCGAATTGCTTACAAATACGATGACGAAACCCTGTTGCAACGCGGAATGGAAAGAGTGGACAAACTGTTACCATTAATTACTGATAAAACTATTGTGAACTACTTGGAACTGGGCTGCTGGGATGGTATGGTAAGTTATGTGCTGAAACAAAAAGGAAAAAACGCCACGGCAGTGGATGCCCGGGATATTGGGTTTGATAAACGGGCTATAAACGAAGGGGTGAAACTCCTGAAAATGGATGCCGCTGATTTGAAATTTGCAGATAATAGTTTTGATGCCGTGCTGTCTTACGATGCGTTCGAACATTTCGAAAACCCCGATGCGGTGCTGAAAGAGGCATTGCGGGTGGTGCGAAAAGGGGGATACGTTTACCTGGAGTTTGGTCCTCTTTATTTATCTCCTTTCGGGTTGCACATTTATAAAGATATTACCATTCCGTATTGCCAGTTTTTATTTACCAAACCGGTTATGGATAATTTCCTTGCCTCGCAGGGCAAACCTCCTGTTGACTATACACATTGCAACGAATGGACCCTCTTGCAGTTCAGAAACATGTTTAAAAAATATGCTAATAATTTTGAAACTATTATTTACCGGGAAATACCAAATTACGCACACCTCGATTTTGTTGAAAAATACCCTTCCTGCTTTAAAAGCAAAACCGATTGCTTCGAAAACCTGACAGTAGCGGCAATAAATGTTTTGTTAAAAAAGAAGTAAAACACCTGTTATTCATTGATAAACTTCTTAGAGGTTGTTTAAGTTTTAAATACCACTCTTCAACGCCTCACCCTTTATCTCTGATCCAAAGGAGATGAAAGGAGAGTTTCATAATAATTATTTTAAAAGAAATTTAATCCACTCTTAGTTTTTTAAATTAAAAGAAATTTTGAAACCAATGGTAAGACCTACCGGGGATAACGTTTTGCTGAAAGTAACTCCCTTGGTAGTTTTGAGGTCGGTAATGTAATCGTTTACTTCCGCACCTCTAAGGGGAACCAAAATGCCTATGGACATATAGCTATGATGCGTTGGTTTAAATTTTATATCTAATCCGCAACCAATGGTAATGCCATAAAACAGTTTATTGTACCTGGTAGCATTGGCAACAGAAATAGCAGTGTTATATCCATACATACCCGTTACAAATGGGCTAACTCGTGAACGCGGTCCGAAGGTAACGTAACGAAGCTTAATACCTGCATTGTACCCGATAGCAATAAAAGGATAACCCACCCCACAAAAGCCCCAACATATTTATAGGGATAAAACGAAATATTAAAACCAAAGCCACCATAATCCAGCCCTGCTCCCAAACCAAGCATAAAATTATCTTTTGCTCCATATAATTTTTCCTGCGCTTTTTTATCAGGTACCGGTTTCACATAGTTTAATGTATCCTTTGTTTACCTGTGCAAACAATGCAGGCAGCATACAGCAAAGAATAATGAAAATGGCAATGGTTTTCGAAATCAATTTCATGGGTTTGCGTTTTCTGTTTTTATGGTTCTGCGAAATTAGAAAAAATAGTTGTTTGCTTCTCTTCTTATTTTTTGATTTGCTTATTATTTTGTAATTTTGAGTTACAAATTAGTTGATACTATGAAAATTTGTTTTTATGCACTTGTTTTTTTACTGCTTGCTTTGGGCTCCCGCACAGCGGCTCAAACGGATAGCAGCAAAGTAAAACCCCGCCAGGATTTTCAGATATACCTGAAACAGCCGGTAAAAAAAATTAAACTGCTGATGTATGAAAAAACATTTTTGCCCATACAGGGCAAATTATCTGAAGATAGAAAATCTATCATTATGAAAGAGTGGGAACCCGGAACGCGTGTGCATGTAAAAGTGCTGTATGGTGACGGCACCGAAGATGAGTGTAAAAGCCCCTGCTTTATTGATCCGGTGCTTTAAAGAAATGAATTAATCCAGAAGCTTTAATCTCTCCTATTCATTCCCATGCAAAAGCGATGGTCAAATATGTTAAAGTTGCGAATTCAATATGTTAATGACCTTAATAAAAGTCTCTTCAATATGCAAGTCGCGCTTAAATGACTCACCCTTTAGGACTTTGATGAAAGGGGGGAGGTAAGAGGGGGCAGTTTTAAAATTGGCAGAAAGCAGAAAAAAACGGGCGAACTACACACCGACTGCCGGAGGGACATGGCGGTTATAAGGTTTGTGCTTCATAAAGCGAAGCGACTTAGAAAAAATAAAATGTGAAAGGGAAATTGATCATTTTCTCTTATTTATTCGACCTATTGGCTGCAATTGCTGAATAAAATGAAACCTGATTTGCTCAATATAAATTTATCTCTTATCTTGCGGTGTTTTTTAGCACTAACATGATTTACAGCATCAGGTCCTAATGAGAAAAAGTTACTTTCTTATTTTATTTATCTTCTTTCCGGGATTACAAAGCCTCATTGCACAATGTACTGTAACCATTACCCCAAATAGTCCTGTAGCTATTTGTCGAGGGGATTCAGTTATGCTTACCGCATCGGGAGCAAACACATATATCTGGAACAATGCAGGAAGTTTAAGTTCAAACACAGGTGCCACTGTAATGGCATCGCCCAACAATACTACTAATTATACCGTTACCGGAACCTGCGGAGGTGGTGCTACGGGACAGGCAACGATACAGGTAATTGTGCACTCTAAGCCGATTGCAACTTTTGTATTTGCACCAAACAATGCTTGTTCGGGCACTGCAACTAATTTTACTTCCAATTTGGTGAATGGAACCCCGCCTTATACCTATGCCTGGACCTTTGGAGGAGGAGGAACTCCGCTTTTTATATTAATACGTAAAAATCAATTTTTAAACTACGAAGGTGGAACATTTTTATTTTGATTAACCTCTTTTTAGGTTATACAAATGCTAATCTATTCATATATAACGCAATAACTAATATTGTGAAGACCAGCAAGACTTTCCGATAGGCAAGCGGAACTTTGACTTAAAAAATATCCTTATGAACTTTATGGAGATGAAGTTGTATTTTAAAACAGTAAAATTAATTTATCCTTTATGAGAAAAAACTACTTTGTTATATTGTTGATATTAGTATCATCATTGCAAAATTTGAATGCACTGTGTATCGTTAATATTGTACCTAATGGTACAGTTTCAATCTGCCAGGGCGATTCGGTTATGCTTACCGCATCCGGGGCAAACACATACAGCTGGAATAATGCCGGGAGTTTGAGTTCGGCTGTTGGTGCAGTTGTTATGGCTTCGCCCAATATTACTACGACTTATACGGTTACAGGAGATTGTGGCCCTGGATCTAATGGATTTGCATCCATACAAGTAACTGTATATCCTAAACCTAACGTTACCTTTGTATTTGCCCCAAACAATGCATGTTCGGGAACTGCGGTACAGTTTACTTCCAATGTAATAGCGGGGACACCGCCTTATACTTATCAGTGGACTTTTGGCGGAGGCGGAACTTCAGCTATTGCCAACCCGATTCATACATTTATTTCGACAGGTTGCGGAACATTTGTTTTCACCAATCAATTGATTGTAACCGATGCTCATGGATGCAAGGATACAGCTTCAAATCCTATTTCCGTTTTACAATCACCTGTGGTACAACTTGCTGATGCGAATGTGTTAAGTCCGTTTAGCAATTGTTTTAACAATCCATCTGTATCGAACCCTAATGATACAATAACATTAAATAATATCTCGCCAAATGGAGGATGCATTGCCACTTATAATATTAATTGGGGAGATGGTATTAATCAGAATGGTTTAACAGCAGTTTCTTTTCCTATTCAACATATTTATACTTCTTTGGGTGCATTTAATATTATTGTTAATGCAATAGGAACTAATGGATGTAATGTTACTGCAACTTATACTTTAGCAAATCAAAGTAATCCTGCGGGTGGATTAGCAACCCTAGGAGGTACTGCTAGCTGCGGACCTTTTAATGTTCCTTTTGTTATTACAAATTGGCAACTTAATTCACCGGGAACAACCTATCATTTGGATTTTGGAGACGGATCATCTCAAAACCTTACTCAACCATTAAATGTAGGGCTTACATCAGATACTGTTTATCATATTTACACAACATCATCATGTCCTGCAACATCTTTTACTGGAATACTTACTGTTACAAATGCCTGCTCAAGTACCCAATACACTGCTTCAAATATTCAAGTATATACCAAACCTACCCCAAGTTTTACAGTAACTCCGATTATTGCATGTGTTGGGGTGCCTATTTGTGTTACTAATACCACAATTTCTGGCTATGGTCCTAATTGTAATCCAGCTACTATTTACCTTTGGAACTTTGGAGACCCTGCATCTGGAGCTGCTAATACTTCTGGTCTGTTGACTCCGCCATGTCATTCGTATGCAACAGCAGGAACTTATACTATTACATTAACCACAACAAATGCTTGTGGATCAAATATCGTAACGCATGCCGTGTGTATTACACCTACACCTATACCTGCCTTTACATTGAATCCTAATATTGGATGTGCGCCTTTAAACGTGGCTGCTACCAATACCTCGAATACACTGAACAATTGCGTAGCTGCAACTTATCTGTGGACGGTAGCCTATACAGCAAGCCCACCTTGTGCGATTGGTTCTTCTTTTATTTTTACCGGAGGAACTAGTGCAACTTCTACTAATCCTTCATTTACCTTTACCAATGCTGGAACTTATACACTTACACTTGCAGTAACAAATCCCTGCGGGACATTTAGTACAACTCAGAATGTGGTTGTAAAAGGGCCCCCAATTGTAACTATAACAGCAGTGCCTAATTCCTGCGGACCTGCTGCCGTTTCACCAACAGCAACGGTTACTAATTGCGGAAATAATGCCCCGACTTATGCCTGGACATTCACTGGAGGATTGCCTAACAATTCAGGATCAGCAATACCTCCAGCTATTTCATTTGCTGGGCTTGGAATTCATAACATTAATCTTTCTGTTACAAATGAATGTGGAACAACAGCTGCAACTAGTACATTCACTATATTTCCATTACCGACTGCGAATGCAGGACCTGATGTTTCCATTTGTATTGGATTATCTACTACTCTTACTGGTATAGGTGCTGGCGGGACGCCTGGTTATACTTATTCCTGGACCCCGGCTATTGGATTGTCTTCTCCATTTACGGCCACAACAAATGCTGCCCCTCCTTCGACAACAACCTATACTTTAACTGTAACAGATGCACATGGTTGTACAGGAACAGATCAAGTTATCGTTACAGTTCTTCCTTTACCAATTGCCACTGCAACTCCAGCATTTCAAACTATTTGTTCAGGTGGAACAACCGCTATTGCTTTAACTTCAAGCATTGTACCAACTACATTTGCATGGACTGTTATACAAGCCGGAGTTACAGGAGCCATAGCAGGTGCGGGCGCAAGTATTTCTCAAACACTGACAAATGGCGGAATCACTGCCGGAACAGCTATATATACCATAACACCAACAGCAAATGGATGTCCAGGTATGCCGATAACTGTTACCGTTACGGTCAACCCGATACCGGCAGTAACGAATGCACCGCTGACACAGACCATTTGCGGAGCAAGTTCTTCTACTCCTGTTATATGGACATCAGCAGTTGCAGGAACAACATATAGCTGGACAGGAGCAAGTGCAAACGGCATA
>JANYDQ010000382.1 GCA_025363555.1 Bacteroidota bacterium
ATTTCCCAAAACGAAATGGAGAACATGAATTTTCAGAGAATGATTGAGGCGTTTGATATGTTTAATTCACTAAATCTTGCACAGGATTTGAAACCTTTTATTCATTTGGAAAAACGAAGACCGCAAGGCACAGAAAATCTATACGGACTGCTTCATGCGATCAAAAACAAATTGCAAATCAAATTTTCTTATCAGAAATTTTGGGAAGATGAAATTAGTCAGCGCACAGTTGAACCTTATGCTTTGAAAGAGTTTAAGAACCGTTGGTATATTTTGGCGAATGACAGTAAAGACAGCAACATAAAAAGTTTTGCACTTGACCGTTTGACAAATCTTGAAATCACCAACAGAACTTTTGAATCTCCCAAGACCTACAACATTGAAGAAAGTTATCGCTATTGTTTTGGAATTATCAGCCCTACAGATGAAGAGCCACAAGAAATAATTTTATCCTTTGACCCGTTCCAGGGAAAGTATATCAAAACCTTACCGCTTCACAACACACAACAAATTTTGGTTGACACTGATGACGAGTTGCAGATAAAATTAAAGTTGTACATAACACATGACCTGATTATGGAATTACTTTCGTTTGGGGATAATATGAAAGTGTTACAACCAAAATCGTTAGTGAAAGAAATAAAAGAAGCGCATCAAAAAGCGTTTAAACAATACAAATGAAAAAGTTTAGAAATGTCCTATAATAAAAAAACTTCAAGAATATAAGCACCTAAAATAAAAGCATTCACTAATAATTTTAATAACAATGAAAGACACCGTAAGACAACAATTAAACAAATTCCACGCAACGCTTGACAAGGAGTTTAAGGAATTAGCAGAGATTAGAAACGAACTTATTAAAACACATCAATTTGAAATGGCAAACGACATTTATAGAATTGAAGATAGTATTCATAATCTTCAATCAACTATTTGCAGAAACCTTGATGACTTAAACGAAGAAAAAAGAAAACGAAATCAGTCAGCTCCATTTAAAGACAATGTTGATTAAGGAAAACAGAACAAGTATAATACTAAACGAACTATACAATAATCACAGGGAACTAATTGAATTATTTCCGAGAATTGTTATTTGGGCTGGTAACAGAGATATTAGTTCAGCAGGTGTTGAAGTTCCTGTTCACATTATAGAAATGTATCATCAACAATTTGTAACAGATAAAAACTATTCTTTCATAATTGACGAAAGTTATAAATGGACCTATATTGATACTATAAGCGATGAGTCCGTTTATCCTTATGGACACATTTATTTAAGGTTTACAATGGCAGCTTGTTTTGACAGTAGTTTCATACCGAAAAGGATTTTGAATTACACCAACAATGATGCAGACCACAACCAATTTAGAATAGAACATTGCTATTTAGGCGAACAGATATGAGCGAAAGTGCAAGAAACATACCCCTGCCCGCACAAGTGACTTATAACAATCACCGCAGGCGTAGTTTTCAATTCGTGACGATTATTTGGTGGTGTTACCCCGTTCAGCGTAGCCTCCAGCTACGTTGCATTTAACTCGGCTTCCAGCCGTAAACAAACCAAAGGAAATATATTATTCCTTACTTGAATATACCTTCTCCCCATTCACATAAGTAGTAATCACTTTAGTAGTGGGCACTTTATTATTTATGTATCTTTGTAAAAAATAAAACGAGATGAAATTAGTAACAATAGGAATTCCTGATAAAATGTATCATTCTGTTTTGGAATCATTAAAAAAAATAACGGATATAACAATCGCTGAAGAAGAGGATTTTGTTTTGTCCGATTCTCAAAAAGAAATATTAGACAACCGCAGAAAAACGTCATCACCTGAAGATTTTATTCCATGGTCAGAGGCAAAAAAGCAATTGAAGAGCAAACATAAAAAATGAAGTTCAATATTGTTATTGAACCTCGCGCAATAGCAGATGCCCAGGCTGCTATTGATTATTATGATGGCAAACAAATAGATTTGGGTAAAAAATTTAATAAAGAGCTGGATAAATATATTGATTCGTTATCCGAAAATCCATTCTACCAATTAAGATATAAAGATTACAGGGCTTTACCACTTAAAAAGTTTCCTTACCTGATTTTGTTTTTTATTGATGAAAAAACAAATACAGTATTTATTACAGCAATTTTTAATACTCACCAAGACCCGGAAAAGTATCCTCAATAAATGCAGGTTGCATTTAATACTTTTCCAGAGAATTAATACACCCTCTCCCCATTCACATAAGTACCAACCACTTTAGTAGTAGGCACTTTTTTATTTATGTATCTTTGTAAAAAATAAAACGAGATGAAATTAGTAACAATAGGAATTCCTGATAAAATGTATCATTCTGTTAAAGAATACAAATATGAAAATTGATATTGATAACCCTAAAAAATAGTCCAATTAAATTATTGGTTTTATTAGCAATTATTACCTTATTAGGTTTTTTGCTTTTTAAATATTATCAACCATTATGTGAACCTTGTTTACCTGATACTGATTGTCCCCCTTGCCGTTCAAAGGAACAGTATAAAGTTGAATATATTTTTGGAGCATTAGACATAATTATTATATCAAGAATTTTTTATTTAGCAATGAAAAGAAGAAATAGTAAATAAATGATTCGCAATTTTATTAACTATTTATTTATAATAATTAGCGTTGGACTTACTTCTTGCAAAGCTCAAAACAAGCAATTAGAAAGTAAAGATATAATGGGTAAATGGTCATTAACAACTGACAATATTAATTATCCGCAACTAACATTTCTTAAAGATTCTTCTGCCATATTTACAAGTAGAGGAGACACGGTTTATAGATTTAAGTATTATATTAAGTCCTCTGACCTAATATTAAAAGACATTAATAATGTTACATCTAAAGATAAAATTATTAAACTAAATCAAGACAGTTTAGTATTTGAGACTTTAAGAGTTAATAAACAACCGCAAAGGTATTTTAGAAAGAAATAACAAACAAAAAAGAAGAAGATGGCAAATGATAAATAAAATCATTTACATTATTTATAATCTGATTTATCAGATATTTATTATATGTTTTGTGTTTTATGCAAATACATTCTTAAACAACATCTTCATACCTAACAGTTTTATTTGGAAAGATGGGCATAGAAGAGAAGATATGCTTCCTATGACAATAACCCAATCTGTTATTTTAGTTATTCAAGTTTCATTACTTATGCTATTGATATATTTCATTGACAAATGGTTTTTATTAAATATTGTCAAATCAAACAACTCTAAAGATATTGCGATACGGACAATAAAAGTTTATTCTATTATTACTTTTATTTTTCTTGCTTATTTTATCTATGCAATTTCAAAATAAATTTATGCAACCCCCGCTGGTGAAGATTTGAAATCTTCCCCCCGCTGGTGAAGATTTGAAATCTTCACCTAAGAGCCTCGGATTTGCAATCCGATACTAAATAAATTTACTCCGCTGGTCGTGATTTGTAATTTCGAGCTGCCAAATCAATACACCTTCTCCCCGTTAATATAAGTACTAATCACTTTTGTAGTGGGCACTTTATTAATCTCACATTTCATAATATCAGTATCAAGAATAATAAAGTCAGCAAACTTACCCGGTTCTATACTACCTTTTTCTTTTTCTTCAAAGTTGGCATACGCACCCCAGATGGTCATTCCGCGCAACGTATTTTCTCTTGATAAAGCATTTTCCATTTGAAAACCTCCCTTTGGATAACCTTTTAAATCCTTACGTGCAACAGCAGCATAAAAAGTATAAAGCGGATTAATATCCTCAACCGGGAAGTCCGTACCAAGTGCTATCTTACTCGCTGCTTTCAATAAATCGTTATAAGCATATCCGCATTTAATTCTGTCTTCCCCCAGTCGGTCCTTTGCCCAATACATATCGGATGTGGCATGTGTGGGTTGAACGGAAGGAATAATCCCTGAAAAACACTTCATGTCATCTTTATTCACCACCTGGGCATGTTCTATTCTCCATCTATAAGATAAAGGTGCAGGACTTACGGTGCCTTTGGAAATTAAAGTATTTAGGTAAATTGAAGAAATTAATCTTACAGCTGAATCGCCAATACAATGAGTATTCATTTGAAAACCTTTATCAAAAACTTTCTTGGCGCTTTCTTTAAAATGTTCGGGAGTACTTAATAAAAAACCTCGTTGCTCCGGTTTGTCAGAATAAGGTTTCAATAAACAAGCACCCCGGGAACCCAATGCACCATCAGCATAAAACTTAAACGAACGAACATTTAATCTTTCCGTTTTATAAATGCCATGTTGTAAATAATAATCCAGGTTTTCTTTATTGTCTGTTAGCATTGCATACACGCGCATCTTCAGTTCACTTGCCTTTTCAAGTAAATCCATTTCATCTATAATGTTTTTTTCCAACCCCGCATCATCCACAGTTGTAAGCCCAACAGCAAAACATTTTTCTTGTGCTGCAAGCAACGAAGCTTTTATTTCTTCTTTAGTTGCCTTCGGAATTACTTTTTTTACTAATTCAACAGCATTGTCAATCAATATTCCCGACAAATAACCAATACCTGTTCTATAAATCTGCATCCGTTTATTATTTTCCACCACACCAATAACCCCGCCATCCACTTTTGTTTCTCTGTCTATTCCTGCCAGCTGCATAGCTTTTAAATTCACCAGTGCAGCATGTCCGTCTATTCGCTGAATAAATACAGCAGTATTGGGAAATAAAGAATCAAGTTTAAACCGTTCCGGAAATTCTTTCTTTTCCCAGTCGTTTTGATCCCAACCTCTGCCAATAATCCAGTTTGATTTATTAGTTTTAGAATAATCAACCACCCGCTGAATAACTTCATCAAATGATTTTGTGCCAATTAAATTCACTTCTACTAATCCTTTTCCATATCCATAAAAATGACAATGCGAATCAATGAATCCCGGATACACCGCTTTGCCTTTTGCATCCATAGTTTCTCTGGCGGTATAATTGTTTTGTATTTCAATGTCATTTCCTACAGCAATAAATTTTCCGTCCTTAACCGCAAAACTTTCAGCAGTAGTTAAAGTCGAATCAACAGTGTAAACAATCGCATTGCGAACTATTAAATCAACCTGTTGTTTGTGCGCACAGGAGGAAAGAAGAAGAAGTAAAAAAAAGATTTTACCACTAAGACACTTAGAACACTTAGAAACACTAAGATTAGGAAAAGAAAGTAAAAAAAAGATTTTACCCATTTTACCACTAAGACACTTAGAACACTTAGAAACACTAAGACTAATAAAACGTAAAAAAAACAGAACACTAACCTTAGTGAAACTTAGTGACCTTAGTGCCTTAGTGGTAAAAAAAAGGAATACCTTAGTAGTAAAAAAAAGAAATACCTTAGTGGAAAAATAACTATGTTTTTGGAAGTTTTGCAAATGCATCTGTAACTAATGGGATAAGGTTTTTAGTAATGTTTTCGGAATTGAAATTAATAAGTAACCCTTTAGGTATTCCTGTAAGTTTTAAATAAGTAAGCAACTGTGCTTTAAACACAGGGATAATCATTTCAACTGATTTTAGCTCAACAATAACTATATTATTAACTATCAAATCCAATTTTAAAGGCGTATGAAGTATTTTTTCTTTATACATTATAGGTACTTGCAATTGACTTTCAACTTCCAATCCGCTTTTTTCCAATTCATCAATCATACATTCTTCATAAACCGATTCTAAAAGTCCGGGACCTAAATGCCTGTGAACTTCTATTGCACAACCAACAATTTTGAAAGCTATATCATTCACATATTGTTGTGTTATCATCCTTAGTGTTTCTTTATGGTCTTAGTGGTAAAATATGTATAATTATCTTAGTGTTTCTCTGTGTTCTTAGTGTCTTAGTGGTAAATTTTTCTATGAACTCTTCCTATATGTATTCGTAGCATTTGCCTGAACAGTTGGAGTAATAATAATATCATTAATATTAACATGAGCCGGACGAGTGGCACACCAGTATATTGTTTCAGCAATATCTTCTGCCATCAATGGTTGTATTCCCAGGTATGGTTTTTTGGCGCGCTCTTCATCACCTTTAAAACGAACAATGGAAAATTCTGTTTCAACCATTCCTGGATTTATGGCAGTTACTTTAATGTTAAATGGCAGCAGGTCTATGCGCATACTTTTACTTAACGCATCCACAGCATGTTTCGTGGCACAATAAATATTTCCGTTTGCATACACTTCTTTGCCCGCAATAGAACCAATATTAATAATATGCCCTGAACCATTCGCTATCATCAAGGGAGAAAGGTAGCGGGTAACGTATAATAATCCTTTAATGTTGGTATCTATCATTCGTTCCCAATCAGCAATATCTCCTTCCTGGATAGTACTTAACCCAGCAGCAAGTCCGGCATTATTAACTAACACATCCACTTTTTTCCAATTATCATTTAAAGAATTAATTGCTGTCTCCACCTCGCTATTTTTTGTTACATCAAAATTTAAAGAAAGTACTTCTACTTTATAAGTTGATTTTAAATGCGCTGATAATTCATCCAACCTCTCCTTTCTTCTGCCCGTAATAATAATGTGGTAGCCATTCTTAGCGAATAACTCTGCTGTTGCTTTTCCTATTCCTGCTGTTGCTCCTGTTATAAATGCTATCATAATTGATGTTGAATTATCCTGTTAAAATTAATTTGCTTGTATATTAAGTTTACTATGCTTGCGACTATATAGAAAATAAACAACCAATCCGATTGCTAACCACATTGAGAACCATAGCCAATTAGAAGCAGCCATGCCTGTAAGCAAATAACAACAAGACATTAAGCCAAGTACCGGAATTAGTGAAAGATTTTTAAGGAATGATAAAATAGCCATCACAATCAGCAAAACAAAAAATACCAGCATAGGAATATTGTTTGCGCAATTATCGGTTGTGATATAACATTTACTCCAGATAAAATCAGGAATAAAATAAAATACTAATGAATAAATCGTAATTGTAATTAATGGCATAATATATTTTGAATTCACATAAGGCAAACGAAATTTTCCTTTTACAGCAGAAGCCTTATTATTTCCTTTTTGGCTTGGCAATGTCAGTACTCCGGCACAGACCAGCACAAAGGCAAACAATGTACCTATACTTGTAAAGTCCAGAACAAAATTTTCATCCGTAAAGAATAAGGGAACACCTACAACCAATCCGGTTATGATGGTTGCAAATCCAGGAGTTTTGTATTTAGGGTGGATAGAAGAAAATCGTTTTGGAAGTAAGCCATCCCTACTCATGCTCATCCAGATTCGAGGTTGTCCCATTTGAAAAACTAATAA
>JANYDQ010000028.1 GCA_025363555.1 Bacteroidota bacterium
AGGAATTGAAAAACTTACTGATAAAACTTGATTTTGAAATGCGTATCAATGGCAGTCACCATATTTTTTATAAAGATAAACTGGAAGAAATCATCAACCTTCAGCCACAGAAAGATGGGAAAACAAAACCTTACCAGGTTAAACAAGTAAGAACTATTATAACAGAAAATAATATAAAACTAAAAAAATAATCGTATGGAAAATTATAAATATGAATTGATTATTTATTGGAGTAAGCAGGATAATTCGTATGTTGTAGAGGTGCCCGAATTATCAGGTTGCATGGCAGATGGAAAAACTTATAACGAAGCAATAAAAAATGTGGAAGGTGTAATAAAAGAATGGATCGATACAGCAAAACAACTGGGTCGGAATATACCAATGCCTAAAGGAAGGTTAAAATATGCATAGCACCAGATTAGGGTTACCCAGTTCAGCGTAGCGTATCGCTACGTTGCATTTAACTCGGCTTCCAGCCGCAATAAAAAACATAAAAAAAGCGAAGAAAAACATCTTCGCTTTTTTTTGTTTTTAAAAGGAAAAGAAAAAGGAAGTATCTTTGTAAAAAAAACAATAAAATGTTAGCACCATTAATTTCGAATAATATAAGTGAAATAAAAGCCTTGTGTAAAAAATATAAGGTAAAAGAACTATATGTTTTTGGCTCTTCTGTTTCAGATAAATTTAATGACGAAAGTGATGTTGATTTACTATACAAATTTGATAGCGATAATATTAAAGATTACTTTATTAATTTTTTTGAGTTCAAAGAAAATTTTGAAAACCTTGTAAACAGAGTAGTTGATTTGGTTCCTTACGAAAATTTACAAAACAAGTACTTTGTTGAAAGTATAGAGAAAAGTAAAATAAAACTGTATGAAGCCTGAAATAAAGAAATATTTGCAGGATGTAATACAGTGTATTACCGAAATAAGAATTGTTTCATCAAAAATTAAAAGTTCAAACGATATTAAACAGGATTGAAAAGAGTTCTTGAAAGAGAATTTGAAATTATTGGAGAAGCATTAAACAAATGTTTGAAACTTGAACCCCCGACCCGGATGTATTGGCAAATGATATTATTGAAAATCTTGAAGCAGGGTTGGAAAGTTTCAGGGAGATAATGGTGAAGCTAAGTGTGAAATAATTCCCCATTTGGGTCCTCTGGCAACGTCCTGTTTAACTCGCATCTTGCCCAATAAGTGGAGTATAGTAAATGAAAGATTGTTATAATGAGGGGCAAATAATGTTCCATCAAAAAGAATAAACACAAAAAAACCTGTTCTTCTTTCGGAGAACAGGTTTTTATTTTGTGATGGAATGGTTGCCAATCTTTGTGATCCCGCTGGGATTCGAACCCAGGACCCCTACATTAAAAGTGTAATGCTCTACCAGCTGAGCTACGGAATCTTAATCTACCATTTTAGTAGTTGCCTACCCCTTTTTTTGGGAGCGCAAAGGTATAATCTATATTCTATTCTGCAAAGATTTTTTTTAAAAAATAGTATTTATTTTTCAAATCTGCTTTTTCCCCTTATTTTATTAATGGTTGGGGAGTTTTAAATAGCAGAAATAACAACTTATTAACAAAAAATAGTTGTCGGGGCTATTTATAAAAGTAGTAATATTGCATATCGTTATCAAATAACTCATCAATTTTGGAAATAAAACCTGGAATAGGAATCTCAACGCTTTTGTTCGATACGTCTATGCAAGAGGCGGAAAAAGTTTTTGGCAAAGCGGATGAAGTTGTTAAGTTGGATGAAATCGAAGATTTTCAGTCAACTGTTTGGCATTATTGGGAACAAGGGTTTTCTTTATTTTTTGATGAACAGAATAAGCAGGCGTTTTGTTGTGTGGAGATAGACAACACATTAACAGAAATGTGGGAGAAAAAGATATTTGATTTAAATGAAAAACAAATTATCGAATTGTTTAAATCAAAAGGAATCAATCGTCACGAAACCGAAATGCAGCAGTGGGGAGAGAAAAGATTAAGTTTTGATGATGTAAACATTGATTTTTATTTCGAGCGTAATAAATTAATTTCCATAAACTATGGAAAAATATCAGTGAACGAACCAGTACTAATACTATCAAACTAATGGCAAAATTTTTTCTTACAGGTTATATGGGTAGTGGCAAAACTACCGCAGGCAAAAAGCTTGCTGCAAAACTAGGTTACGAATTCATCGATTTGGATAAATTCATAGAAGAAGAGTATCAACAAACCATTCCGGAGATATTTTCTTCCAAAGGAGAAAAGGAATTCAGATCCATGGAACACAATGCTTTGAAAAAGTTAATTGAAAAGAATAATGTGGTTATTGCCTGTGGTGGCGGAACTCCCTGTTATTACAATAATATGGAATTAATGAATAACCACGGAAATACAGTTTATTTAAAAATGAGTGCTGATTCACTAGTATCGCGTTTGATGAATGCAAAAGACAAGCGCCCTATTATTGCAAATAAATCAGAAAAAGAACTTCGCGAATTTGTAACCCGCCAGTTAGAAAAGCGGGAAGATTTTTATCATCAGGCACAATACGTTGTAAAAGGAAAGGATTTGAATGTGGATGAACTGGCTTTGTTTGTCAAAGAAAAAGTGGGAATTAATTAAATCCTAACTTAAATAAACCGTTTCTTTTCCTTTTTTATCTATTTCCACTGTGATGTGTTCCTGTAGCGTGGTGGAAAGGGATAATCCCACAAAATCAGCTTTAATAGGATACCTGTTATGTCCTCTGTCAACCAATATGGCAGTGGTAAGTCGTTTCACGGGGGAAGATAAAAAAGGTTTCGCCCCAAATATCAATGTCTTTCCTGAATTCAATACATCATCAACCAGAACAATCACTTTATTTTTTAATTCTTTATCGCTTAAAGAAATTTTAATTTCTTTAGCCAGCGGATTTTTTTTATCAATAATTATTTCAATTAATTTTGTTTTGATAGGTGCAATTTTTTGCAACACATCAGCTATTCGTTTGGCTAAAAAATACCCGTTACCACTAATCCCGGCAATAATAATCTCTTTTTCATCATAATTGTTTTCATAAATTTCAAAAGCAATCCTGTTTATTTTTTGCTCTACCTGTTTGCTGTTTAGTATTAATGTTTTTGTCATTTTTTTTAAATTAGTTTGCAATACTATTATTTCCAGTTTGTTTTGCCAAGCGCCCCCTCTCTTTTGGAGAGGGGATGAAGGGTGCGGCATTTATTCTTCTATATTATGATGTAAGGATTCTTCAGCCGCTTTTATAATGGAGTGTTCAGATTCTTCATCTCCAAGGTATCTCTCAATCAGGTTATGCCCTACATATATAAGCGGGGTGAGAACAACAGCAATAATTAATTTTAAAGTATATCCAGTTATGGACATATTTAAAAAAGTAGCGGTATCCACTTTTCCAGGCAACCAAAAACCAATTGCACCAACAATGAAGGTATCTACAATCTGTGAAATAACTGTTGAACCGGTACTTCTCAACCAAATCATTTTTCCCCCTGTTTTATCACGCAATAACCAAAATATAGAGACATCTACAAATTGTGAAAATAAGAAAGCAACAATACTTCCTACAATAATCCACATACTTTGCCCGAACACAGCATAAAATTGTTCGTCCGAAACCTGGGAAATTCCTTTTGCAGCAGGAACTTTAATAGCAAAAAATAAGATAATAAAAGTGTATGATATTAACCCCGCAGTAATTAATGATAGTTTTCTTACTCCCGTTCTTCCATAATACTCATTAATTAAATCGGTAGTGATAAATACAACGGGCCAGGGAATAATACCGATACTCATTATAAAAGGACCAATATGAATCAGTTTGCCGCCTATAAGTTCTGCCACAACAGCGTTGGTAATAAAAATACCTGCCATTATGATGTAAACTGAATTTCGTTTGGAAGAAAAAATCATAATTAATATTTGGATAAATATATCCTTAAAATTGCTATTTTATGGTGCAAATTTAGAAAAAATAAAAATCACAAAGCAATTTCTATTTTGTGGAGTAAGAAATTAGTTATAAATTTGCCTTCCATGGATTATCAAAAAGCAGAGAAATTTATAGTTGAAAAACTAAAAAGAGAACTCCCTAAAAGATTATTTTACCACAGTATTAATCATGTGGAAGATGTTTTTCAGGCAGCTGTAGTACTTGCTAAACTTGAAGGAATCAAAGATGAAGATTTCCAGCTTCTCAAAATTGCTGTATTGTTTCACGATTCGGGATTTATGGTTCATGCAAAAGAACACGAAGCGACTGGATGTAATATTGTTCGTGAAAATCTTCCCTTTTTCGGGTACTCCCAGGAACAAATTGAAAGAATATGCGGAATGATCATGGCAACCAAAATCCCGCAATCTCCCCACAATTTATTGGAAGAAATTATTTGCGATGCTGATTTGGATTACCTTGGCAGAGATGATTACGATTCTATCAGCAACAATTTATTTAAAGAAATAAATGTAAACAGCAAACTGGATGAAGACAGTTGGTTGAAATTGCAAATCAGTTTTCTGGAAACTCATCATTATTATACTGCTTCTGCCATCAGGATGAGGAAGAAAATGAAAGAAGACAAACTGATGTCTTTGAAACAAAAGTTAGCCGGACTTAATACCAAATAACTTTACAATATTATTTTTATGGAAGAAGCTAAACATGACGAGTCAAAAGCCCATTCTCAATTAGAACGTCTTACTTGTTTTACCGATGGGGTTATGTCCATTGCTATTACATTGTTAGTTATCGAAATAAAAGTTCCCGAAATAACCGTTTTAAAAGACATTTCTGACAATTTTTTGCTTCAAAACCTTTCCCATACGGCATTTAAGTTCATAGGTTTTTTAATTAGTTTCGGTATCATTGGTCATTATTGGTCTGTTCATCACCGTATTTTCGGTTACGTTAAAAGATATACTTCCACTTTATTCTGGGTAAATCTTATATTCCTGCTTTCAGTGGTAATTTTGCCTTTTAGTTCCGGACTTTTGGGAGAATACAGCACTCACATGGAAATGAATGTTCCATACACAATTTATGTAATTAATATGGTATTTACAGGTCTTGCTAATTGCCTGCTTTGGATTTATGTTTCCGACCCCAAAAGAGATTTATTAACTCGTAAGATTTCTAAATCAAGAATAAAATTAGGACTTTACCGAAGTGTAATAATTCCATTAGTTTTTATCGTGTCTCTGGTTATTTCTTTCTTTTTGCCAATAACCGCGCGGTTTATTCCGGTATTGATTCCTTTTGCTTTGCATTGGGGAATGAAAGGGTTGGAAAAAAGTGCAAACTTGCAGGAAGCTCCAATTGATGATGCTTCATAAAATAATCCCAAAATAACAATTATTAAAAAGTTCGAACAATATAGTATCTTTGCCGTATGCGTATAGATGTTATTACCGTTTTGCCCCAGTTACTTGAAAGTCCTTTTCAACACAGTATTCTTAGACGCGCTATTGATAAAGGTTTGGTAGAAGTTAATTTAATTAATCTTCGGGATTATTCTACCCATAAACAAAAAAGTGTGGACGATTATGCTTTTGGTGGAGGAGCAGGAATGGTGATGAGTATCGAACCAATTGCCAATTGTATCAATGCTTTGAAAGAACAAAGAACTTATGATGAAGTAATATATACCAGTCCGGATGGAGAGATTTTGAATCAAAAAATGAGTAACCATCTTTCCACTTTTACTAATATAATAATTCTCTGCGGTCACTATAAAGGAGTGGACCAGCGAGTTCGTGACCATTTTATTACTAAAGAAATTTCTATAGGTGATTATGTTCTGTCGGGTGGTGAACTAGCTGCTGCCGTAATTTGCGATAGTGTCATCAGGCTTATCCCTGGTGCCATTTCTGACGAAACTTCTGCTCTTACCGATTCTTTTCAGGATGGATTGTTAGCTCCACCTGTTTACACTCGTCCTGCCGAATACAATGGTATCAAGGTGCCTGAAATATTACTATCCGGGCATACCGCAAATATTGAAAACTGGCGCCATGAACAAAGTTTGGAACGAACTAAACAACGAAGACCCGATTTATTAGAATAATTATTTTTGTCAATTCTGTCGCCATCTTAATAAATAAAGTATATTTGCACTCCTTTTTAAAAAAAATAAGTAAAACAGAATAAAAAATAAAGTCATGAGTATATTATTAAAGTACGCAGAATCGCAATTAACAACTAAAGCAAACCATCCGAAATTTAAAGCAGGTGATACCATTACTGTGCATTATAAGATTAAGGAAGGTGACAAAGAGCGTGTTCAACAATACCAGGGAGTGGTAATTCAACGCAAAGGAAGTGGGATTACTGAATCTTTTACAGTTCGTAAAATGAGTAACAACGTTGGAGTGGAGCGTGTTTTTCCCGTTCATTCTCCTTATATTGATAAAATAGAGGTGAATAAAGTTGGTGTGGTTCGCAGAGCACGTGTGTTTTATTTACGTGAATTAACCGGAAAGGCTGCTCGTATTACAGAAAAAAAACAATAATTTAATAAAATAAATTAAGGAAACCCTTTCCGCCTTTAGCGGATGGGGTTTTTTATTTTGAAAAAATGACATTACAGGAAGAAATAGACAAAAGAAAGACGTTTGGCATCATAGCACACCCCGATGCTGGTAAAACCACTCTTACAGAAAAATTACTTTTGTTTGGCGGAGCGATACAAACAGCGGGTGCCGTAAAATCTAACAAAATAAAAAAACACACTACTTCCGATTTTATGGAAATAGAAAGGCAACGCGGAATTTCTGTTGCTACCTCTGTAATGGGTTTTGAATATAAAGGAGTAAAAATAAATTTGTTGGATACTCCCGGCCACGAAGACTTTGCTGAAGATACATACAGAACCCTCACGGCTGTGGATAGCGTAATTATGCTTATTGACTGCGCAAAAGGAGTAGAGCCGCAAACCCGCAAACTACTAGAAGTATGCAGGATGCGAAATACTCCCGTAATTGTTTTTATAAATAAATTGGATAGGGAAGGAAAAAATCCATTTGATTTGTTAGATGAGATTGAAAAAGAATTAAGAATAGATTTGCGCCCGTTGAGTTGGCCCATCAGTATGGGTAAAACATTTAAAGGAGTGTATAATTTATACGAAAAAAGTCTAACTGTTTTTAATTCAGGCGAAAAACAAACAATTGAAAATTCTATAGAAATAAAGGATTTGAATGATGGAACGCTGGATAAGCTAATTGGAGAGGATTATGCAATTACACTTCGAAATGATGTTGAGTTATTAGAAGCAGGTTACCCTGTATTTGATGTGGAAGAATATTTGGAAGCAATGGTTTCTCCGGTATTTTTTGGAAGTGCTGTCAATAATTTCGGGGTAAGAGAATTGTTGGATGGTTTTATTAAAATTGCCCCTGCCCCAAGAGGAAGAACAACAGATACAAGAGAAGTAAAACCAAATGATAAAAATTTCAGCGGGTTTGTATTTAAAATTCATGCCAATTTAGACCCCAAGCACAGGGATAGAATTGCCTTTTTAAGGATTGTGTCGGGTAAATTTGAACGAAACAAGAATTATTACCATGTAAGAGACAACCGAAACCTGAAATTTTCCAACCCGACAGCATTTATGGCACAGGAGAAAAGTGTGGTTGATGAAGCATTTCCCGGAGATATTATCGGATTGTACGATTCTAATAATTTTAAGATAGGAGATACATTAACAGAAGGTGAAAAAATGAATTTTAAAGGTATTCCCCAATTTTCACCTGAATTGTTTAAGTATGTGGTAAACACTGACCCGTTAAAAACAAAACAATTGAACAAAGGATTGGAGCAATTAACAGACGAAGGAGTAGCCCAATTATTTACTAAACGAACAGACAACAGAAAAGTTTTAGGTACTGTCGGGGCTTTACAGTTTGAAGTTATTCAACATCGTTTAAAAAGTGAATATTCTGCTTCGTGTAATTATGAACACATTAACCTTTTTAAAGCATGCTGGATTAATAGTAAGGACAAAAGGAAATTGGAAGAATTTATACATGACAAACTTCATCACATTGCTTCAGATAAAGAGGGGCGACCGGTTTTCTTAGCCGAATCTGCCTGGGCATTGCAAATGGCACAGGAAAAAAACCCTGACATTAAATTCCATTTTATTTCCGAATTCAAAGAAGATTAATTTTCGTTTAGCCAACTATACATATTTCATTCCCAAAAAACAAATATCAACAATTCGCATCTATTCGTCTAAAAATAATTGATTTAATAAAATATATTAGTATGTTTGCAACAAGTTACTGGTAGTGAAATTCAAACACCTGTGCTAATTTCAAAAAAAAAATATTTATAGTGGTAGTGGTTTCTAAAAATACTGTTTTACTTATTGTGTTCTCCCTTAGTCTGGCATTGACTTCAGCTCAAAATGTTTCCCTAACTCCAAATGAACCTACTGCATACATTTCCGCTAACGGAGAAAAAACCGGAAGCGGGGTAGGAACAATTAATTTTTCAACTTCTTTTTTTATCAAACATATAGAGATGGATGAAGCCACTAAACAGGCACATATAAATAATGTTTTAAACCCTAAAAATTCTTTTTCGAAAGTGGAATTAATAAATATTACGGAAAATAAAGATATAAACGACAAAGGTTTTATGGCTATTGTCGATTTAAAAGCTATTGATAATGCAGACTTAACCAGTAAAATTAAATTTCTATTAAACGAATTAAAAGTAAACAATGTAAATTACAATGGTGTTTTATATAAAACACCGGATTTTAACTATTAAATATAATCAAACCAAAATACAAAACAAATTATTTATTAAAACATGAAGAAAAGAATACTATCCATCGCTGTTTGCTTGCTTCCATTATTATCAGTAGGGCAACTTAGTAACACACACATTGAGGCAAATGTGGCAGGAATACCCGAGCAATCATCAATTGTTCCTCTTGCTCCAAAACCAAAAATTGTTTTGACAAATGAAGTGTACGAACAAAAAAAAATAGCCGGAACTCTTGAAGATAAATACGAGTATATGATTATGAATAAGGGGAATTCAGCTCCCCTTGTTTCTGTGCCCGTTACAGAAGAGCATCTTAAAAGGATGCACTATAATGACTATCAAAATAAATCTTCTCAATCCACCAGTACACAATGTGATTGCCTTGTTCCCTTAGATGGTACTTTTAGTGTTGCTGAATTTACAAATGGTATTGCTCCTGATTACAGAAACGATGATGGTTCAACAGCTTCAAAAGCATTACCTTTTACTTTTTGTTTGTATGGAACCAATTACAATTCTTTTTATATAAACAATAATGGGAATGTTTCATTCGGAGCACCTTATGGAACATTTACAGCCGTTGGTTTTCCTTCCGGAAGTTTTGTAATGGCAGCACCTTTTTGGGCAGATGTGGATACAAGAAATGTAGCCAGCGGTTTGGTTTATTATAAAATAACTCCAACTTATGCGATTATAAAATGGCAGGCAGTAGGGTATTTTCCAAGTGCAGCAGATAAAGTAAATACTTTTCAAGTAATAATTACCGATGGTTCCGACCCTATTTTAGCAAGCGGAGCGAATATCGCTTTCTGTTATGGCGATATGCAATGGACTACAGGCTCTGCATCTGGTGGTTCAGGTGGCTTTGGTGGAACGGCAGCTACAGTTGGTGTTAACAAAGGGGATAATGTGAATTTTGCACAAATCGGGCGTTTTGATGCACCCGGTTCAGCATACAATGGAACTACTACTCCAAGCGGTGTTTCCTGGTTAGATAATAAGTCTTTTTATTTTAACACCTGTTCAAGCACCAACATTGCTCCAATTGTTGCCGGTTTAAATAACTGCGATACGCTTAAAGTTTGTGGTCCTAATGATTCTTTAATACTTACTGCTTTATTTCTTTCTCCCGAAGCAGGGCAAATAACAACAGTAACCGTTAATTTGAATGGAACCCCAAATTCTTCGGTATTATCAATTACAAATGGAAACGTTTCTTTTGCCCAGGTGCTTATTTATGCAAGTTCAGCCAATTATGGAAATAATGTTATTACCTTTACAGCAACAGATAATGGAATTCCAGCCCAAACCACTATCATTAATTCCAATATATTTATCGACTCAACTGGATTATCAGCTTTAAATCCACAGATAAATGGGGTTCTTGGTTTATGCCAGGGAAGTCCGACAACACTTAGCGTTTCTCCAACCACATACGACACTTATTTATGGAGTACAGGTTCCAATGGTACTTCCATATCTGTAACAACACCTGGTACCTATTGGGTAACTTCTACTCTAAACGGATGTATAAAAACAAATATAGCAACTATTGTTGCAACACCTGCCG
>JANYDQ010000042.1 GCA_025363555.1 Bacteroidota bacterium
ATATTACACCCAACCCAGCAACCTCAATAATAACAGTAAGTACAAATAATAAAAAAATAGAAGCCATAAGAATTGTTGATATTGTTGGTAAGGAAATAATAATACAAAAAACAAACAATAACAGTACAAGTATTGATATTAGCAGTATATCAGATGGTGTTTATTTTATTGAAGCAATAACTGAAAAGGGAATAGCAAGGAAAAAATTTATGAAACAATAGAGAAGTAATTGTTAATGGTAAATGGTAAGCAAATCCTTTTTTATCCTTATAATCTGCGTTATCTGCGTTCCATATTGTTTTGGGCAACGCCCCTCTGCTTTTACTAACGATTCTGCTTCCACTTTAATCCACAATGGTTTTGCAAAGCAAAGCGAAAAGAATACCTACCTGATAGAATCAAAACAATTTGCAATTAACGGAAAATTTATAATTGACAGCAATTTAGTACTCAAAGATTGTGATATAAAATTAGGACCAATGAGTGAAATAATTTTATTACCCCACGATACATTAACCATTACACACTCTTATTTACGAGCTTGTGACACCCTCTGGGATGGAATAAAAATGGGATTACCATCCGAAAAAGTAATTATCAAAAACTCATTAATAGAAGATGCAATCAGTGCAGTCCAATCAGGCAAAGGAGGGCATTATGATATTGACAGCACAGTATTTAATAAAAACTGGAAAGGAATGTATATATCCAATTATGGCGGAAGCATGCAGCAGGTGGATGATTATAATTTACATCACAGCATTTTTACTTGCAGAGATTTTGATGGTGGTTATTCGAATCTTTCCAGTGTTCCTTTTTTAGCAAACGGTATCATTGGCTGGTACAGGGCGCATGGCAATACTGCTGATTTTTTCGATAAAGACTCTCTGAATGCTGTTCATAAAAGAGCATACACCGGGATACAAATTATTTCGATTACCGATACAATTCCAATCCCTTTTGGTGATGCGGGTGATACAGCAAAAGACAATATCTTTGATTATATGGATTACGGAATACGTTCCATAGGTAGTAATATGGTAGTAAAGAACAATGAATTTGAAAATATAAAAACTATATATCCCCTTGATGGTTCTAAAATAGAGCCAAGTGCAGCAATATGGGCAGTGCATAAAATGAAATTCAAATGGGACACAAGAAAATTAATTGTTGGTGGAACAGGAATACACGACCCAAACAGTATTGATACATGCAGTATAGGAGTGTATGAAACATATCATCATACAAACGTATTAAACAATCAATTCCTAAATATTTATGATTGGGGAGTTTTTGTAACCTCTGGTTACAAAAACCTAATAAATATAAAAGAAAACAACATGAAACAAATGAACGGAGGAGTTTCATGTTACGATATTGGAACGTGCAAAACCACAATTGCAAGTGATACAATTCAAGTTGCAAGCAACGGTTGGTGCGGCATATATGTAGCCGACCCAATGCCTGTAAATACTTCACCATTAAAAATAAGCAACAATATTGTAAACCTCAACGAAGGCAAAATTGGTATCTTTGCACGTATGGTTCAATACGCAAGTATTGATAGTAACACCGTAAGTTTCTTAACATCAACTTTTACTTCACAATATTTCGGAATAAAAATGGAAGCAAGCGACAGCACAACAATAAGAGATAACATTGTTCAACAAAGTACTGTAAGTGCTTCATCATTTACATCAAATGCTTTGCGAGGTATCAGCGTTGATGCAAGTAAGGAAAGTCAGGTTTATAAAAACACACTTCACGGAATGGGTTCAGGTATTTTTGCAACTGGCAGTTGTAATAATAGTATGCTTGCCTGCAATACACTTGATACTTGTTATTACGGGTTTAAGTTTGTAAATGCCAATATAGGACCGCAATATCCGACTGGTGATAGTATTCCTGATGGGAATATTTGGTTAAGAAATATTACATTGGATTGGATAATTGGTAATGTAATTCCAACTACTCATTGGTATACTGGAGATCCATCTCTGTTCTTTAATAATTCAATTCCAACTGATACAATAATTGTTGTGGGCAATCCAAATATGTGTGATTCATTAAGAAGCCACGAACAGTCAGGTGGAGGCGAAGAAAGAGAAAGAAAATTAGGTAAAATAGTGAGAGGCGAAAATACCTATGATACATTAAATTTTGAATTTAAGTCAAGAGATTCTATTTATGCATTTAAGGTTTTAAAATACGATACTACTTTACTTTCCCTTGGTAGTACTGATGATACAACTTATCAAAAGTTTTTTGATAGTTTGAAATTTAATAACATTGGTAAGTTTAATAAAGTCATACAATATGTAAAAGATACAACTACTACAGATACAGCCCAAGCAATCATTACTAATCAAAACATACCTACACGGTGCAGTATGGAAGACAATCAAAAAATTGTAAATACCATTTATCTGAATGAATTAGCATATAATACTGATACCACAAGGGCAATAGAATATTGGTATAAATACGATAGCACAGAAATTTCCCAACTCGAAAACGTTGCATATCAAAATCCGGTATTAGGTGGCGATGCTGTGTTTATGGCAAGAATAATGCTTTTCATGGATGTAATAGATTTGGAAATGACAAAATCATTGCATATACATCCATCAAAACCCAACCCTTATAAAGTGGGTATATATAAATTGTTTCCAAATCCTAATGACGGAGAAATGCAGTTTAGCTATTTACTTTATAAAAATGAAAAAGGACTCTTAAAACTATGTAACACACTTGGGCAAGTAATTGCAAAATATAAATTACCTAATGGC
>JANYDQ010000083.1 GCA_025363555.1 Bacteroidota bacterium
AGATGGCGTTCAAAAAAACGCTGTGCTTCCATAGAACTTGGCGCACCAAGAGTTCCGCCTGCCGAAGAACTCACGAGCTTCCAATAAACTTTTTCCGGCAACATCAAAAGGCTGGGTAGTATCTGTTTTATAACCAATACAACGAATAATTAAATAATAATTACCACCATCAACAGGAAGCGTAAAAAAGCCATTTTCATCCGAAACACCACCAATTACCATCTTTTTCTGACCATTATAAACATTTACAGAACAAAATTCCAAACTCTCCTTAGTTTTTGAATCTTTTATCTGACCCGAAATCTCAGCCTTATCCTGCGCCAGTAAAGCATTACTCAATGTAATAATCAAGAATAGTAATTTAAATCTCATAAAAAAATCATTTTAGCATCTATAAAAATATTTATCACATGACGCTTGAGAGTATGATTTAGTTACAGAACTATCTTATTTATTTTCGTAATAGGTATATGAATCGTATATATCAATAAGAAATCAATACTTATTAAATGGCAATAGGAAGCTATTTTTAGGGGTTTTATTATTTAAAATCACTTCTCCAGCAATTATCTTTCCCGAACAAACATTCCTTTTGATAAAAACAAACTGTTATAAAATATAATCCTGCCTTGTTATGAAATTTATATTTTTTACTCATCTGGCAAAGATACACTTAATTAATGATAGTGTGGATACGGACTACAAGTCCGCACCAGAGGGGGATGTGGTGCCTGATGCTTTAGACCAAATTATGAAATATAAAGAAAACGAAGATAAGTTTATCATTACCAAAGAGGGTATTAAAGATTTAATACCTAATGAAGGTATAGTTATTTCATAAGCGCACCTACATAAATTAATCAGCTGAGACTTAGCTGATGTTTCTTTGTTTTCTGGTGGATAAAATACTTCGGTAATCTCTACCGATGCACCACTACTTTTTTAGTGGTTCTTTCCCCGTTAGAAATTATAGTTACAAAGTACAGCCCGTTATTATCTATCGCTAAAGAAACTGTTTTATTATCAGGCTTGGCGTGCTCAATAAGGCTTCCTAATACATCTGTAATAGTTATTTCATCTATTTTATTTTGGCTTGTGATAGTGAGTTGGTTTGTGGTGGGGTTGGGGTAGAGGGTGTATTGGTTTGAGGTTTGTGTTTGAATTTTTGTAACAACATTCGCAGTATCCAATTTAGCGATGAAAACATTAATGTAAGAATCATCTCCTATTAACGTTACATTTCCAAAATCAATGCTATTGGCTTCGTAAAATCCGGTAATGTACACATGTGAACTTGCATCAACTGCAATACCATTGCCATCGGCCCAATTATTTGATGATGTTTGAGTACCAAGTGCCCATAATGGATTTCCATTACCATTAAATTTAGCACAAAATATATCTTCATTGGGAGCGGGGCTTAAAGTGTCGTTGCCGAAATGAACATGACTACCCCAATATGTGCCCGTTATATAAAAATTATTATTTGCATCTGCAACAATGTCTTCCAGTTCAACAGAGCCATCGCCCCCACAAGCATTAATCCATAAAAGAGTACCCGAGGAATTATATTTCATCACAAAACTGGTTAACGTATTGGTCAAATTATCACTTCTATATATTACTACACTATCAAATATGGCACTATCACCAGCAAAGGAACCCCCAACATAATAATTGCCGTTTCCGTCCATAGTGCCTCTTAAAAAAGCAAATCCTCCTGAAGCTGATGATATAACATATCCTCCTCTGTTAGCCCATATAACATTGCCAGAAGCATCATATTTAGCAGTAAATAAAAAATCAAACGGACCATTATTCGATGCGACTAATGTTATATTTCCAAACCTAATTGAATCTTTAAATGTACCCGATATAAATACTCCACCAATAGCATCAGTTGCAATATTATAACTTATATTATTAGAGTCATATATTTTTTTTGCCCATAGTTCATTGCCTGCCGTATCATACTTTGCAATAAAAGAAGTGGCATCATTCGGGTTAATATTATTTTGTAGAGTATCATTGCCAAATGATATTCCGTTCTCGAAATAACCTGTAATATAAACCCCGCCATTTGCATCTAACGCAATATCATTGGCCATAGCTTGACTCTCAAAAAAAATACTCTCAGGCCCGGATTTCCTAACCCATAATACATTACCTGAGGGATTATACTTAGCTATAAATACATCCAAACTCGTTGTTGATGCTGTATCAGAATTCAGCACTGTAATATTATCAAACGTAATAACCTTGCTTTGAAAATAGCCTGTTAGATAAGCATTGCCCTGTGCATCAACAGCTATGTCTAAAGGAATATTGTAATAAGCACCGGTAACTTTCCTTGCCCATAAAAAAGCGCCTGTTGAATCCGTTTTCACCAGATAAAAATCAGGTCCTTGTCCAACCGAGTCATATAAAGTAATGTTACCAAAAATTGCTGTTGATTCAAAGGTACCAATTACATAACTATTTTTATATTCATCAAATGCAATTCTGCAAGGTGAAGTATTATCGACAATAATGGATTGAGAGGTTTTAGCCCACAGACAACCTGGTGCCTGGGCTTTTACATTACTGATAAGTGCAGCTAAAATTACTATTGTGTAAAATATTTTTTTCATATCATTAGTTTTTTAAATATTATGCAAATATACGTTTAATTTCAATACAAACAAATAAATTTTCAATATCAAAATTAAACTCACTACTAAAAACATTATGATTTTTCCCAAAAAAACAATCATTTGCAAATTTAAAAAAACCCGTACAAGCGAAGTTGTACTTCGTTTGTT
>JANYDQ010000133.1 GCA_025363555.1 Bacteroidota bacterium
CTGGGATAAAATATCATCCTGGTTCCTGCACCATTCGTTACCACTGTATTTCCTGATCCGAAAGTTCCTTTAGCAATTACACCTCCATCCACATCCACGGAAAGTTTGAATTCAGGGGTGCTGGTTCCTATACCTATATTGGTAGCGTTATTATACAAATTACTGGTAGCAGTCCATGCCGAGCCATTGTAATAAATGGTCTGACCAAAACTACCCCCCACAGCAAAGGAGCCGGTAGCCCCTGTAGCACCATTTATTCCGTTATTTCCATTTGTCCCGTTTGTTCCCGCTGTTCCTGTTGCTCCTGTAGCTCCCATCGCCCCGTTACTTCCGTTATTTCCATTCAGCCCGTTATTACCAGGAGTGCCTGTAGGTCCTGTTGCACCTGCTATTCCATCCAGTCCGTTTGCCCCATCCTGCCCGGTTGCTCCTGTAGCTCCCATCACCCCGTTGATTCCATTTGTTCCATTCGTACCGTTTGTTCCTGCTGCCCCATTCGAACCATTTGCACCTGTTGCACCGGTCGCTCCATTTGTTCCATTTGTTCCGTTTATTCCGTTTGTTCCATCTATTCCGTTTGTTCCATTAGTTCCGGCAACGCCTGTAGCACCTGTAGCGCCAGGCATACCTGCTGTGCCGCTATTCTGTGCATATAGCGCATACGGTACACTCATTAATTGCTGTGTTCCCATCAACGCATACGTTGTTCCTCCGGTAATATCCATACTTATCTCTATAAAATAAGGAACACCTGCCCAGTTGATGGTATTAAATGTTCCGAATAGAGGAGTTCCTGTTCCAACTACCACATTCAATAAACCAATGGTATTGGACGTAACCGAAAACGTTTCAGAATAAACCAGGGTTCCGGATGCGCTTCCTTGCAGGAGAGCCACTTTTAAACCTATAAGTTGGTTGGTAACAGCAATTCCTGCACTGGTTCGGGCAACTGCCTGATAATTGAAGCCTTGTGGAGACTGCGCTTTTGCCGATAGTGAAAACACAAGGCAAATAGAAAGAAGGAAAGTAAGTTTTTTCATACTAGTTATTGTTTATGAATATTTATTTCGATGCTAAATTAATTTATTTAATTATAGGAATTAATTGTTTTGTCAAAAACTTTTCAATTTATATAGATTGGGGACAAAAAAGCAACTATCTTTATTCAACACTAATTAAATTGTTACATTTGAAAACTTATTTTTTTCATTTGTTAATATTTAAAATATGAAACGCATTAATTCTATATGTCTTTATTTGTTTTGCCAAAAAACGATTCTTATTTTTATCAGTTGCTTTTTGTTGTTTAGTTCATCTGTAAAAACACTTTCTGCACAAGGCAACTGGACTCCGCTTATTAATATAGCGCCCGATAGCTCGGGAGGGGTGATGCTTCTGCTGACAGACGGAACCGTAATTGTAAAAGGATATACAGGAGGAGCAGATAGTATTGGGAGTGTATGGAGTAAACTTTCTCCTGATATTAATGGAAGTTATGTAAACGGCACCTGGAGCACTATTGTACCGATGCACGATTCTCGGCTTTATTTTGCTTCCCAGGTGTTAAAAGATGGAAGAGTGTTTGTAGCAGGTGGCGAATATGGCACCGGGGGTACACAAGCAGAAACATATAACCCGCAAACAAATACCTGGACAATGGCACCTCCGCAGGGTGGAAATTTTGGTGATTGTAATTCAAAATTATTACCCGATGGCAGAGTGCTCACCGCAATTGTTGGTGGAGGCAGTCATGGAACTACCATTTATAATCCGACATCAAACACCTGGTCAGCTTCACCTTCCACCATTGGCAGCCACGATGAAGTATCATGGGTAAAACTTGCTGACCAAAGCATTTTGCAGGTAGATGTAAACAGTAGCAATTCCGAAAGATACATTCCCTCCACCAACCAGTGGATAGTGGACGCACAATTGCCCAATCAGCTTTACGACCCTTTTGGTTCGGAAGCAGGTGCCAGTTTTGTGTTGCCCGATGGGCGTGCTTTTTTTATTGGTGCTACAAATCAAACGGCTATTTATACCCCTTCCGGCACCACTGCTCCGGGTAGCTGGGTGGCGGGACCAAACATTCCAAATAACAGAGGTGCAGTGGATGCCGCTGCTGATATGATGGTGAACGGAAAAATCCTTTGTGCTTTTGGTAAAACGCCTACTTCCTCCGCCCATATTTTCGACCCGCCTACCTGGTTTTATGAATACGATTATCTTGCGAATACATTCACTTCCATTATAGCTCCAAATGGTTTGGATAGTATTCCAAAGCCCTGCTATTATACCAATATGCTCCAGTTGCCGGATGGCAATGTGTTATTTGGAAACCAAGCTGCTGTTCAGTTTTATGTGTATCATCCTTCAGGCAGTCCTTTAGGTGCCGGAAAACCTGATATTGATAGCTTGTGGGGTGATATTAATTGTAACTACACTATTGCGGGTCTTAATTTTAACGGCATTTCGGAAGGTGCAGGGTATGGTGACGACTGGCAAATGGCTACTAACTATCCGTTGGTAAGATTAACCAGCGGAACCAATGTATATTATGCGCGAACTTTTAACTGGAACCGAACCGGTGTACAAACATTAGGTTTGCCTGATACGGCTCAATTTACGCTTCCTTCCGCACTGCCCAATACTTCCTATTGGTTGCAGGTGGTAGTAAATGGTAATGCTTCCGATTCTGTATTTTTTTCACCATGCCTCCATTTGGGCATTCATACTCCCGGTAATACTTCCGGAAACGCTATTTCCATTTATCCCAACCCTGCCGCTAATGAATTAAATATTTCTTTAACTAAAGAATCAAAAGCAGCTGTGCGCATTGAAATTGTTGATTTATTGAACAGAGTTTTAATAAAAGAGGAGGAAGGAATTATTTCGGGAGAAATGTTTAAAACAATTGATGTTAAGGGTTTATCCAAAGGAATCTATTTTATTACCACTATAATAGATTCAAAAGTAATCAGCAGGAAATTTGTGAAGGAATAAAACAGGTGGTGTGAAACACTTACCCTGATTTAATTTTACTTCTCTTTATAAATAAAATTAACCTTGTGGTTAGTTTTATTTTATCTCCCTACGAAATAATTTTTGCTTCCGGGTATAGTTTTTTCCAAGCGTCAAAGGATGAAAGGCGGTTGATGATAACTACTGTTTTGTAATCAAGTCTAACTTTTATTTTTTTTAATAAATTAGTTTGTTGTTCAGGGATAACTTTTTTTGTTCTCATTGTCTTTTTTTTTAATGATTTTTTGTTTTATACAAAGACAAAGATGCAGGTATTAACCCACTTCCATATTACATAACTTTTGGAAAATGTTATATAATTCACAGGTAATAAAAAAAAATTAATAAAACTTTCCTCGTTTATTAAGAAAAGAGGAGAACAAGAAATGGAGAATTAAACCGGTATTTTAAACTATCACTTAAGCCATTACTGCCTTGGAAACTTTGCGGTATAGAAAAGCATTAAAAATATGACGTCTTGCAAATCTGCCTTGCGAATCAGCGTTAATGAGTTTGATGTAAACACTTCTTGGAACATCAAAATATTCATAACTATTGCCATCTAAAAAATGGATGGTAAGAAGTTGAGATTGGTATTCGAAATCTGCAATATTAGAAGTGGTAATGGTAGCGGTATATTCCGGCAGACGCAATGCCACGGTTTCAGGTGCAACACTTACTAAATAATGGTACGCTGCTATAATGGCTTTGCTTTTTTCTTCTGCTTCCAGTTTCAGTTCTTCATTATCAAAAAATTTGTCAGGATGACACTCTTTCATAAAATTTCTGTAAACAGTTTTTAGTTCTGCTAAGCCAATTGTTTTAGTTACGCCTAAAAGCCTGCGGTATTCTCCAATTTTTTTCATATTATTATTTTTCGGGCATCAAAGATACTACTTTTTTCTGAATAACCAATTTTGCCATAGCAGGGGCAGGGGTTGTAATTTTAAAATGCGATGCTTTTTATAATTATTAGTTTAATTTATGTATCACAGGATGATATAAAAACAGGGTAATTCTAAACTAATATTATTTCGTTTGCATGGTTAACAAACAAATGTACTAACCCGGGCAGGGGTGTATAGTTTTGCTATAACACCAGTTCTTCAAACAACCGTTTTGCTGTTTGTTCTAAATCATTACACAATCCCGGATGGGTTTTCGAAGTTTGTATAACCGAACTTCTTACCGCTGTCAACCATCTGAACCGTTCGGGAACATCCATGCGGGCAATAGGTCCGCAGTGTTCAGCACCCAATGCAATTTTTTCGAACGAGTGCAGGTTCTTTTTTATTTGTTCTATATCTGTATCTTTCGAAAACAATTTCATTTTTGTTTCATCCAATTGGTAGCGAACATGAATAAACTTCTCTTTTTTGCAAAAAAGTATGATCCCCGCATTAAGAAATTCTTCGCGCTCTACCAAGGGCAAAACGCGAATAATGGCATACTCATATAAGTATTTTTCTTGCATTTTGGGCTTCTTTAGTAAATAATTCAGAATGATTCCACCTGGTAATTAAAAATCGGGAATATATTTCGCGCAACTGTTCAGGAGTTTCTTCCATGCCTTCCCAATGCAGCCATTCATCAGGAATAAGCGATACAATATCCCGTAATTTTTGTTCCGTCAACAGTGCTTTAAATGCAACATTGGTTTCTTCCATCAGGCTTGCCTGGGGCAGCAATACATGGTCTTTTATTAATTCGAAAGAGCTCATGGCATGTTTTTCCGGGTTGGTGAACGAATGATGAAAATACAAACACGAACCATGGTCAATGAGCCACAGTTGCTCATGCCACATCAGCATATTGGTGTTTTTAAAAGTCCGGTCCATATTGGTAATAAAGGCATCCAACCAGACTATCTGCGATGCTTTTTTTGCATCTATGGTGTTCACCACAGGGTCATAAGTTATTGCTCCCGACAAAAAATGCAGCGCAATGTTTATCCCCTGGCTTCCACGCAGCAAATCCTGTATTTCCTCATCAGCTTCTGTTCTGCCAAAGGCTTCGTCCAGGTTGGCAAACACAAGTTCCGGAAGCTGCAAACCCAGGCAGCGGGCTATTTCGCCACCTATCAGTTCGGCTATCAATGCTTTTACTCCGTGTCCATTGCCTTTAAATTTTAATACATACTTAAAATCGTCATCTGCTTCAGCAAGTGCAGGCAGGGAGCCACCTTCGCGCAAGGGAGTGATATAGCGGGTTACATTTACTGTTCGTAATTCTGGTTTTTCGTACATCGTTTTATTCGTTAAGATTCACCAGCCTGGCGGTTAACACATCGGTAACTCAAACTTTGACGATATGATGCTTAGTTTTTTTTAGTTACATTCTTCATCCGTTTTCCCGCTAAAAAAATGCCAGTTACATCCTGGATTGTAATTTTCTTTGCCCCTTATGTAATTAGCAGGGGAGCTAAGCAAAAAGTCAATTGTTTTACAAAAGTAGAAAATTTATTATCATAATCTCATTTTTCAGGAATTCGATGAATTTGGATGAAAAGCAAAGGCACACCAGACGAAAGCCTTAGTGGTAATTATTTTTTGGAACAGCCTCTTGAAATGTCACAGATTTATTTTGCCATATAAACTCGAAATATTTTTATACCACCAATTGATGAAAAACGAGACATTCCTTAAAGGTAATCACTTATTATCTTCTTACAATGATACATTATCTTCATACAATGAAATAGAATCTGACGACAATGATGCAAGCAACTTTCAATGTCACAATATGCTTTTTATCCAAAATAACAAATAAATAGTGCAAGTAATAATGATTTGAGGGCAAATGTTTTTTAGTTTTGCACTATGTTTAAAAACGCTAAACGGCTTTTATTACCTTTACTTTTATTATTTACTAAAATAAGTGAGGGGCAACTTTGCCAGGGAACCACAGTTGTATTGCTCGAAACAAGCAAATATTATGAAACAGTAAACTGGAATTTAGAATTTGATGAAGAATTTAATACCATAGCGCTTGATACCACTACGTGGGAATTAATTCAATGGCGACAAGGTACATCAGATGGAAAAGGTATATATGCTACCTTAAATAATGTAGAAGTTTCACCAAGCGAATTTTATGGTGAACACACATCGGCAACAGGGGTGGCAAGTATAATTATAAAAAAAGAAGATGTTACCCGCCTTCCTGTTTCATGGAACCCATCTATCCCCGCTGTAACCTATCATTACACAGGGTCGTGTATCAATACGAGGCAACAATTCGGATGGGGAAAATATGAAATACGTTGCAAAATCCCAAAAGGCAAAGGCATTTGGAGTGCCTTTTGGATGTATAGCGAAAAAAAAGGAGAAGGGCATGAAATAGATGTATTTGAATTTGCCAATGGCAACAGTCTTTTTAAAGAGTACGACCCAAAAAGGCAATGCAAAGATGTAATGATGAATTGCCATAGTGCTGATAATACAAGACCACAAAGGTTGGATTGGGATTGCCCCTATACTTATAAATCTGATATTGATTATTCCTTAGACTACCACATCTTCTCCGTTATCTGGAACAAATTTGAATGTTCATGGTATATAGACAATGAATGTATAAAATCAACCTATCAGTGGTACGATGTAAGCGGAGCACCCATCACTCCATACAATATTAAACCCAACCAGGTGGCAATAAGAAATGATTGGTTTCCTAAAAACCAAATGTCTATTATAGTCGGAAACGATGTTGAAAAAAGCAAAGGCACGCCAGACGAAACCACCCCGTTTCCTAATTCATACCTTATAGATTATATAAGGTATTATTCGTATTAATTTATTTTTGGTAAAACAATTTTTTCTCTTTTGTGATACCCCAGTATTGAAACAATTCAGCGTTGTTTTCCGATTCCTTCGGGTCGGTTATTTTTTCCCACGACATCACATTGCAATCATTTTCTAACAAAACAATCTTATCTCTCGAATCTGCTATCTTTTGTAATGCCTGTTTTTCGCAGTTGTTTTTAGTAAATTCAGGCTCGTCAGACCAGGTGTAAATAAATGAAAAACCAATGAGAATAAATACATACACCTTCTTCCCGATGTTCTTTAAATTATTTATCAAAAACAAAGCGGACAAACCATATATAAAAATAAGAGCAATAGTAATGGGCATCACCGAATCGCACCGGATAATGTTGGGCCTGCTATGCCTGTACCCTCCCAGCGGCAAAAGAATAATGTATAAAACAGAAAACAATACAATCCATTTCAGCAGGTGAAGTATTTTTTTTCCTGTTTCATTTTTATAATTTTTATGTATTAAAAAAGCATTCACACAAATCATTATTATTAACAACGGAACTCCTAATTTTTGTGTAAGCCAGTAATACAGCCCAAAAGGAAGGCGATCGTAACGGGTTGAAAGGGGAGGAATATCATTAATAAACTCCGAATTATTTTTACCAATATACAAGGAATACAAACTCAATAAACTTATAAAAACAAAGAAAAATAAATGCGGTCGGGAAATTTTGCGCAAAGCCATTTTTGTTTTTGACACAAAAGAAAATTCGGAAATAGTATAATGAAGTTTGAAATGGTAAAGGATATACAGAAAAGAAATAATTAAAATAATGCCGGGCAGCAACGGTCCGTTAAGCGTTAAAACAACGGTAAATAAAAATAACAACAGCAGGATAAATTTATTAGAAATAAATTCTTTCCCATAAAAAGAAGTATTAAAAAACGGTAAATAAAACAGCAACAGCAGGCAGCAAGGCAAAGCATAAAAAAAAGTATAAGTAACACTCGAGTCTATAATTCCCATGTAACCCACATATCCGTTGGTTTGAAAAAGCGGAGTAATTAAAGCAACAGCAATCAAAAATTCTTCTTTTAAAACTTTTGTTGTTCCTGTAATATAAAATCCCAATAAAAAAAGCAGGCTTAGTTGAATTATTATTTTTGCAATAGCACACGATAAATAAAGCGAATCAATAGGTGAGAAAAAATGCTGAAGGAAGAACGGAACGTTTTGAAAATAGTTAGAAAAAGTATAATGAGCAAAGAAACGATTAGGATTAGGATAAACCGCATTTTGAGTAATAACAGATATTCCAAACGGGTCTTGAAATATATTTTTTACCGTATTTACAGGTATTACCCCGCGAGACATGTCTCCATCCAGCGGTTTGTGCAGATGCTGAACGAACGAATATCCCGCATCAGAAAGTATAAATAAAATAAGTAGAAAATACAGTATTCGGTTTTTCATACACAAAATTGATTGGAGCGAAAGTAATAAATAAAAAATAATAGTTAATCATTTCTTTTTAGTTTTGCAGTATGATAAGCAAAATACATCTTTCTCTGCTCCCACTTTTTTTAATTACTAAAATAAGTGTTGCCCAACTTTGCGGAGCGGGGGCAACTACTGTTATATTATTAGATTCAATAAAATATGCTGAAACACAAAACTGGCAATTGGAATTTGAAGATGACTTTAATGGCGACACCCTCGACCTGTCGAAATGGAATCAGGATGAAGGTGGTGAATTAGATGGAACAGGTGCTTTCAAAACTTTAGCTAATGTTAAAGTATCACCGGAAACTGTGTATGGTGAACGAACCTCGGCTACAGGTGTTTGTTTCATCACTGTCAAAAAAGAAACCGTAACCACTCTTAGTGACATGATAATACACTTCCGAATAGTTAAAATTTTCTCTAGCTCTATCTGCAATATGCTTTTCTTCCTCAGTCATCAATCTCCAATCAATATTTCGTTTGAGAGGAAAATGATGGC
>JANYDQ010000140.1 GCA_025363555.1 Bacteroidota bacterium
CAGTTAAACCACTAACGTTAGCTGTAGTAGCACCGTTGCTCCAGTGATAAGTAAATGCACCAGTTCCACCAGTAACTGTTGAAGCAATAGTACCGTTAGCACTTCCGCAACAAGATACATTGGTAGCAGTTAAAGTTACCACCATTGGTACTGGTTGAGTGATAGTTACCGTACCAGTTACGATGCAACCAGCAGCAGTAGTTACCGTTACAGTATATGTTCCGGCAGCTAAGTTAGAGATAGTTGCAGTAGTAGCACCTGTTGACCAAAGGATAGTAGCATTAGAACCGCAACCACCAGTGTTAACAGAAGCCGAACCAGTGTGTCCGCCATTACAAGAAACATTTGTAGATGTTATTGTAATTGTAGCAGGCGCAGGTTGAGTGATAGTTACCGCACCAGTTACGATGCAACCAGCAGCAGTAGTAACAGTTACAGTATAAGTACCGGCAGCTAAGTTAGAGATAGTTGCAGTAGTAGCACCTGTTGACCAATGGATAGTATAGTTAGAACCACAACCGGTTGTATTAACAGTAGCCGAACCTGTGTGTCCACCATTACAAGAAACATTTACAGAAGTAATAGTAACAATAGGCAATGGATTAACAGCTACAACAATAGTATTTGAAGTTGCGTGGCAACCACTTGCGTTAGTACCTACTACTGAATAAGAACCAGCAGTTGAAACTGTGATAGAAGCAGTAGTAGCACCATTACTCCATAAGTAACTTGAAGCACCAGTAGCAGTTAAAGTTACAGAACCACCAGCACAAAGTGTTGTAGAACAACTTGCAGAGATAGCAACTGTAGGTAAAGAGTTAACTATAACAACAATTGAGTTTGAAGAATTGTTACATCCGAAGTTACAAGTACCCATTACAGAATAGGAACCAGCGGCACTAACAGTGATGGAAGAAGTAGTAGCTCCGTTGCTCCATAAATAGCTTGCAGCCCCAGTAGCCGTTAAAGTAACTGAACCACCAGCACAAAAAGTAGTTGGTCCACCAGCAGTAACAGTTATTGTTGGTAATGATATAACATTAACAACTATCGTGTTAGAAGAGTTATTGCAACCAAAATTACAAGTACCCATTACAGAATAGGAACCAGCGGCACTAACAGTGATGGAAGAAGTAGTAGCTCCGTTGCTCCATAAATAGCTTGCACCACCGGTAGCAGTTAAAGTAACTGAACCACCAGCACAGAAAGTAGTTGGTCCACCGGCAGTAATAGTAATAGCAGGTAATGAAACCACATGAACAGCTATAACATTAGAATTACCGGAACAACCATTTGCATTTGTACCAATTACAGAGTAAGAACCCGAAGCGTTAACTGTTATTGAAGCAGTAGTAGCACCATTAGACCATACATAAGTTGCAGCACCTGTTGCTGTTAAGGTAACAGAACCACCGGCACAGAAAGTAGTAGCACCGTTTGCGGTAATCACAACATTCATAGCAGCAGGTTGAGAAAGGTTAGCAATACAAGAAGTAGCATGACAACCATTAGCATCAGTAACCACCGCAGAATAAGTTCCTGCTGTTAAACCTGAAATAGTAGCAGTAGTACCACCGTTTGACCATAAGTAAGTATAAGGAGTTGTTCCACCAGTTGCAGTAACCGAAGCACTACCATTAGCACCTCCATTACAAGTAACATTTACAACAGATGAAGTAGCAACAATAGCAGTAGGTTCAGTAATAGTAACTAAACCATAAGCCTTACAACCATTTGCATCAGTAACTTGAACAGTGTAAGCACCTGCAGTTAAGCCTGAAATAGCAGCTGTTGAAGCTAAGTTAGACCAGGCATAAGAATAAGGAGCAGTACCACCTGTTACAGAAACAGAAGCTGAACCATTAGCACCACCGTTACATGAAACATTTGTAGAAGATGTAGTTGCAACAACTGCACTTGGCTGACTGATGGTAGAAGAGATAACGTAAGTACCACCATTAGCATCAGTAATAGTTGCAGTATAACTACCAGCAGCTAAACCAGAGATAGAAGCACCAGTCATTCCGTTATTCCAAACAACAGAATAAGGAGCAACACCACCAGAGATAGTTAAAGATATTGTACCATTGTTTCCACCATTACATTTAACACTTGTTGGGGTAGCAGTAGCAATAATAGCAGCCGGCTGACCAATTGTAACAGTGGTTGTAAATATACAACCGTGAGCATCAGTAACAGTAGCAATATAAGTACCAGCAAATAAACCTGTGATAGAAGTACCTGTCATACCGTTAGACCAGCTAACAGAATAAGGAGCAACACCACCAGCAGGAGTTATAGAAGCAGTTCCGTTTGAACCACCATTTACGGATACATTTGTAAACGAAGTGGTAGCAGTTAACACAGGAGGTTCTGTAACAATAATAGTGATAGTGATAGAACAACCGTTAGCATCAGTAATAGTTACAGTGTAACTTCCGGCAGGTAAACCTGAAAGAGAAGGGGTATTCATTTCTCCGCTCCAGAAATAAGAATAAGGAAGAGTACCACCAGTTACAATTAAACCAATTGACCCATCGCTTCCACCATTACAAGTAACATTAACCACTGTAGGTGTAACAGCTAAAGGAGCCGGTTGCGCAACCGTAGAAGAAACAGTATATGTTCCACCGTTCGCATCAGTAACAGTTGCAGTATAAGTACCGGCAACTAAACCAGATATAGAAGCACCAGTCATTCCGTTATTCCAAAGAACTGAATAAGGAGCAACACCACCAGAAATAGCTAAAGAGATAGC
>JANYDQ010000187.1 GCA_025363555.1 Bacteroidota bacterium
GGAAGCAATGGCTTACAATCTGTATCGTTCACCGGGATTGGTGCGGGCAAATGCAAGCTAAATCCCAAAAAGGAGGTTTAAAAAACCTCCGAACAAAAAAAGAAGTCAAAAAAAAGAAAAGCCCCCTCCCAAAAAGGTAAAATATTCTTTAGGAAATCTCAAAAAGGTAGAGTGAAATACTAAACTGGACTTTTGCAAAGCTCTCTTAATTGGTTTTATCAAGTTTCCCAATGTTTTACGAAATTCCTTGGTGTAATACTGCGTTTCGTCATTGTTTCCTCTATGGACTTAAAAATGCCCTTTAGAATACTTTAGATAACTCTAAAATACTTTAAGTCACTCCTAAAAAACTCTAAAATACCTTATTATACCTTTACTTTACTGCTATATTACTTCTATTAAAGGTCTAAAATACTTGCAATCACTATTAAATTTCAATAGAATTCGGTTATAAAGCAGAAATAATTTCACTTATTTTGAAATGTTCTGCCCGGAATTTGATAGTTATCTTAATAATATCAGCTTTTTTGTAGGCTACCTTTCAATATATTGTATAATCAAATCAATTAAATTAACTATTAACCTGAATTTTGATAAATAAGCTCTATTTCTTTAACAGCTTGAAGGATTCCTACTTCTAATATTGAATTAGTATAGATATGCTTACCTAATGCATCATCAAAAAATCTTCCTGCGGGGTCAATCAGGTAGTAATTTTTGTTTTCAGTCACGTTGGAACGCACAGCTATTTCGATTGAATCATGGATTCCTTCGTTATTGCTCACAAAATTCTTAAATTCTTCATCTGCCAAACTAAATTCATCAACAAATTCATCATTTTGTCCCTGCATACTAATAGCTTTCATTATTTTCCATCGTGATGGCATTATATCAGCAACGAATTCTGAAAAATTTTCCTGATAGTTGTATTTGCACACTACTGTATTAATCCTAAGAAGAATATTTCTACTCTTAATTCCTAAAATTAATTCTCGGTATTGCATTTCAGTGAGTGGATATTTACCAATTAAAGACCTTCCTATCTTATTATTAGTTTCTGGATTAAGGCTATCAATACTTAGAGTAATACAGTCAATCTGGTTTTCAATTTTATTCAGTAATGAATAATTATCTTCGATTAATCTATATCCATTTGTAATAAGGTTTGTATAAAGTCTAAGAGATTTGGAATAGGCTATTAATTCAGGAAGCCAGGGACATAAAGTAGGCTCTCCCCCACAAAAGCTTATTCGCTTAAATCCCGCTTGAGAAATAGCATTAATAAGTTCAAAGGCCTTTTCCTTAGATAAGTGTCCTTTGGGTAGTAAAGTAGATTTGACATCTTGAAACGTGTCAAAACAAAATTTGCAACGAAAGTTGCATGGCTGCCATAAATGGAAGTTGACGGATTTTATTTTATTGTGCATCGCTGTGAGATTAGAATTATCAGATTTACTGATAGCTCACAGCTTGCTAACTAAATTTTCATCTCAATTCTATTCTTTTCATTTATTGCAGACAATGTCTTTGAAAAAGTAAATTCATTCGCAAGTTCATTTACAAAGCTCCAAAAAACATTATTCTCAATCGACTTGATTAACTGATAAGCTGCTTTATCTTTTACAAATGGTAACCAATTCTGTTGTTTTTCGTGAATTTTCTGATTGAGAATTAAATGCTTGAATTCAAAATAACTAATACAGTAAAAAATACTTTTACCATCCTCTAGTATAAATTTTTTGTGGTCTGTAAAAAAATTATCGGTAATGATTATGGAGTAAATAACAGGATTTTTTATTCTTTTCCTGATTTTGAGTTTGTTTTTTAAAAGCTTTAATCCTTCTTCAGTTTGAAGTAATTTCAAATCTTTTGATACCTGCATAACTCCACTATCTTTTATTCTCGTATCAATCCATTGTTGTTTTCGTTTTTCATTCTTTGGCATAACGTTGCTTAACTTTATTTGAATTGCCAAGACAATATTCTCCTTCTCAAAATAGGCAATAGTATCAAAATCACCGCTTACCTTTCCATTTTTAAAATTCGCATTAATACTATAAAAATCTTTATTCGCTTCTGAATAAGGAGTAAGCGTTTTAATTAAATCCCTAACAGAATTCGCAAATTGGTCAGCTCGATTTTTATGCAATTCACCGATTTTTTTATGTTCTTCCTTTGGTTTATTAATATGATTGAATAGCTTATCCGAAATATATTTATCGTAAAGCATTCTATTAACATTGAATTCAGAACAAGTTCTCCATGAAAAATAGAATTCTTCTCCAACTTTATAAATCGGATTAAAGCTAAGGGGAGAATTTAGTTTAGAGAATAATTTCAAAATAGCTTTCAATTCATTTAATGATTTATGCTTCAACTCTTCGACAAGAATTAACCAACTTATTAGAATTTCCTCTGAAAAGAAACGAAAAGTTTTTTCTCCTAGTTGTTTTTCAATTTCAGCAAAACTATTAACTATTTTAGAATTGCAAACTCTATGTCTGTCAACTAATGATAGTTCAGGTTTTTCATTACACAAAAAATTAAGATAATTATTTTTTATTGCTTTAACTGTTCCATTGTCTGGAATTCCACTGAAATATCTAAACATATCAGCATTTGCTATTAAAGAGGACATTGCACAAACTAAATCAAACAATGTAACTTTAATATTTGGTTCAATTTCAATTTCGATTTTATGAATGTCAATTTCATCATTTGGCTGGTAAATTTCGGATAAAGCATTTCTGAACTGGCAATGGAAATTTTGTTCTTGTTGTATCGACATCATTTTTACCAGAACATTTTCACTTTTTTTATAATCAGTTGAATTAAAATCACTAAAAATTGAATCATCTATTTGTAAAGAAGTTATGCCTGGAGTTTGGTCGGTAACAATAACTCCACTGCTATGCAAAATACCAACCAATCCCTCATTTGTCTTCCACTTTGGGTCATTTTTTTTAAAATGCTCTTCATTAGATACTTTTGGATTAGAGTCGCTTCTTTTATACTCTCTTTTTAATTTAGTTTTTAGGAAATTAAGTCCATAAAGATTTTTCTCTTTATTATTTATATCCTTTAGCCCAAGTAGAAACCCTTTATCTTCTTCTTTTTGTTCCATTTCAAAACCTCCCCAAACAAAAGCATCTAGAAATTCATCTAGCAAAGATATATCTACCTGATACTTTATTAAATTGTTTGAAAGTTCTACAAGAGAAGTTGAAAAATCCGATGGATTTTTCAGAGTTAATTTCGGAGAGATTTCATAAAGTAATAATTTTATAGCTCGCAGTGAGTCCTCTGAATAATTAGGAAAGTCTATCAACTCTCCATTTGTTTCACCAAGTTCCAAGCACAAAAAAAATGATTTAATTAATTCTTTTGGATGTGGATTTAGCTCTATTAGTTTAATAAGACTCTTTTCTTTTTCATTATTATAAAATTCATTTAGGTCGAAAAAGAGTTTAAGCCATACAACTTTATTAAAGGTTTCTGTTGATTTAGGAAATAGATTATTTAACCTATCAATACGAATTTGGTCGAATGCAGCCCAAAACAATTTTGCTTGTTTGGAGAAAAAATAGTTAGAGGAAATTAACTGACGATAAGCTTCTTCAGGGGAATTATTAAATAACTCCAAAAGCTCATCAATTCTAATTTTGTTGTGGTTTTGTGACTTTTTGTTCATTTTTTTATTGACTTTAATTAATCCTATAGATTAGGTCTTTCAAAAACGAACTTTACAAAAATAAGTATTTTTCAAATACAAAGTTATTTTAAGGAGAAAATATTTTAAAGTGACCAATTTCAGTTCCTTAAAAACTATCAATATTCACTTGTGAATAAATTTTTTCTATTACCTATTTACAATCAAAATTTGCTGTACATTTGTACCGCAAAAGTTTAACAAAAATCACGTTTGTTTAACAATTTTTAAAATTGCAACCTTGAAACTATTGATTTTATTATAACCTAGGATTTGATGAGGTGTCCCGTCCGGTCCGCAAAGCATAAAAACTAAGCCGAGGTTAATGAAAATTAATCTCGACTTTTATAATAAATATAGGATGTTCGGAGCTTGATCTTAAATTGATAAAGAACTTCATACTAATTTCCCATTTATCAACACTTTTTCTATCCTTAATATATTGACTATCTTATAAAATTACTCAAAAATTAGGATGGGTTTGTGCTGGGGGAAAGGAGTAAAGTGTGGTGTAACAAAATTTTATCGTAATTTTGCACTCCGAAATGTATAAACTGTTTATCAAGCCCATTTTTTTTCTTTTTGCCCCCGAAACAATTCATCACCTTGTTTTTAAAACTATAAAATTCATTTGTAAAATTCCGGGAGTTTCTTTTCTTATCAAACATTTTTATACAGTAACGGATAAACGGCTGGAGGTACAACTTTTTGGATTGACCTTTCCAAATCCTGTGGGGCTGGGCGCTGGATTTGACAAGGATGCTAAACTGTTTGATGAGTTGGGGTATTTCGGATTCGGGTTTATAGAAATAGGAACGCTGACTCCCAAAGCGCAACCGGGCAATGACAAGCCAAGAATGTTTCGCCTGCCACAAGACAACGCATTAATAAACAGGATGGGGTTTAATAACCATGGAGTAGAAGAGGCAGTGGAACGATTAAGAAAAAGGAAAACAAAAATTATTATTGGTGGAAATATTGGAAAAAATAAAATGACTGCGAATGAAGAGGCTGCGAATGATTATGAAAAATGTTTTGAAGCCCTGTTTGAGTATGTAGATTATTTTGCGGTAAATGTAAGTTCACCCAATACTCCAAATTTAAGAGCGTTGCAAGACAAGGAGCCCTTAACAAAACTATTACTTCGATTAAAACTGCTCAACAATCAAAAGAAAAATCCTAAGCCAATCTTATTAAAAATTGCCCCTGATTTAACCAACGAACAATTGGATGATATTATTTCTATTGTGAAAGAAACAAATATTGAAGGAGTAATTGCAACCAACACCACTATTGACAGAAGTAATTTGAAAACAGATAAATCAACTGTAGAAACCATGGGGGCAGGTGGATTGAGTGGGAAGCCGTTAACTAAACGCTCTACAGAAGTCATAAAATACTTATCCGATAAATCAAACAAATCTATTCCTATTATTGCAGTAGGTGGAATTCATACAGCCTTAGATGTAATAGAAAAATTGAATGCAGGAGCGAGCCTTGTGCAGGTATATACTGGATTTATTTATGAGGGACCAGGGATAGTGAGAAAGATTTGTAATGAACTACTGCGAATATCTTATCGTAACGAATGAGTATGGGGTAATGGTTATCGGGTAAATTCGATAGTTGTTGAACAAAATAAAAAGAAGATGAAACTAATAGAGTGCCCAAGAGATGCCATGCAAGGCATCCATGAATTTATTCCGACAGAAAAAAAAGCTGCTTACATTAATTCAATTTTAAAATGTGGTTTTGATACAGTTGATTTCGGGAGCTTTGTTTCGCCCAAAGCAGTTCCGCAAATGCAGGATACAGCCAAGGTGTTAGAGCAACTGGATTTGAATACCACCACTTCAAAATTACTAGCCATTATTGCTAATGTTCGTGGAGCGCTGGACGCGGTGGAGTTTGAAGAAATAGCTTATTTAGGTTTTCCTTTTTCTATTTCAGAAACATTTCAGCAAAGAAACACTAATTCATCTATTTCAGAATCGTTGTTAAGAGTGGAAGAAATTCAGGATTTATGTTTTCGAAATAGAAAAGAACTGGTGGTTTATATTTCGATGGCATTCGGAAATCCTTACGGAGATGAATGGAGCAGTGATGTGGTAATAAACTGGACAAAACAACTGGCACAAATGGGGATAAAAACAATTGCGTTGTCTGATACTACAGGAGTTTCCAATCCTTCAACTATTTCTTATTTGTTTTCACAACTAATACCATCATTTCCTGAAGTTGAGATTGGCGCACATTTGCATACCACTCCTGATAAATGGGAAGAAAAAGTAAATGCAGCTTACCAAAATGGTTGCCGCAGATTTGACAGTGCCATAAAAGGATATGGCGGTTGCCCGATGGCTGCAGATAAGCTGACAGGCAATATGCCGACAGAAAATTTGCTAAGTTATTTTGAAAAAAATAAAATAGAAACGGGGATTAATGCCACTGCTTTTAATGATGCAATGAATGTGGCGGGAATTACATTTCCCATAAAATAAAAAATGAACTCAACTCAATTTCAGAAATTAGTAAACAACAATTTTCTTTTTCGTTTATATCTTCTTAAAAGCCTGCCATTGGCTTTTATTGCAGGAATAAAAGTAAAAGAGCTAACGGAGGACCAAGCTATAACTACTGTAAAATTTGGTTGGCTTACTCAAAATCCCTTTAGGTCTATGTATTTTGCCTGCGAAGCGATGGCTGCTGAAATGTCCACTGGGCTTTTAATTCTGAATGGGGTATATAAATCTTCTCCTGCCATTTCCATGTTGATTGTAGAAAACAAAGCTATTTATTTCAAAAAAGCACTTGGGGAAATCACTTTTACCTGCGAGGATGGAAAAATTATTTCAGATATGATTTCTACCTCCAAACTAACAAAGGAAGCAGTTGTCAAGGACATAAAGTCTGTGGGAAGAGATGAAACTGGCGATAAAGTCGCTGAATTTATTTTCACCTGGTCAGTAAAAATAAAAACAAAAGAATAGCAGTGTCATTGTTAAAAACTATTCTTTGATAGCATCAAAAAAATGACTACATTTGAGGAACTAATTAAAAATAAAATAAAAATGCAAAAAGTAAGTTTTAATAATAAAAACAGTTTGTTTTTTAATTCATTGAAAGAAAAAGTAGATGCATATTTTAAATCAAATAATATTCCACAGACAGGTAATTATAAATTATATCTAAAAACACTATTTCTCGTTTTCTCCACTGCCACCCTCTATACTGTTTTAGTTTTCTTCACTCCAACGATATGGGTTTCTATTATTTTGTGCTGTTTAATGGGAATTAGTCTGGCAGCAGTAGGTTTTAATGTAATGCACGATGGTGCCCATGGAAGTTTTTCACGAAAACCCTGGGTGAACGAGTTAATGGGTTATTCGCTTAATGCAATGGGGGGAAGTGTTTATTTATGGAAATACAAACACAATGTAAATCATCATTCGTTTACCAACATTGAAGGAATGGACGATGATATTGATATTAAGCCATGGATTAGAGTGCATGCCAACCAGGAGAAATACTGGTATCATCGTTTTCAGCATATTTACTGGGTAGTGCTTTACGGGGTTACTTATTTGTTGTGGGTGTTTGTTCAGGACTTCACAAAATATTTTTCAGGAAAAATAGGCGACCAGCCTTTTCGCAAAATGGATAAAAAAGAACATTTCATTTTTTGGTTCAGTAAAATTATGTATGTAGCTGCTTATATTGTATTGCCTATATTTATGGTGGGAGCTGTAAAAACAATTATTGGTTTTTCAATCATTGCCTTTGTTTGTGGTTTTGTTATTTCTGTGGTGTTTCAGTTAGCACACATTGTTGAAGATGCTGCTTTTTCAACACCAGATGCAAAACAATTTAAAATAGAAGAAGAATGGGCAGTACACCAGGTGCAAACCACCGCTAACTTTGCAACTAAAAGTAAAATTGTTTCCTGGTTCACCGGAGGATTAAATTACCAGGTAGAACACCATTTGTTTCCCCGCATCAGTCATATTCATTATCCTAAAATTTCGGAGTTTGTTCGCGAAACCTGCGAACAGTTTGGTATTACTTACCTGGAATTCCCTACCGTATTATCTGCTGTGCGTTCGCATGTGGTGCATTTAAAACATGTAGGAAGAAATTAAACCAAATTATTTTGAACTTGTTTCAAAATATAATAAAAAGAGGAATTTTGTGAGTTCCTCTTTTTATTTGTTTATTATTTCTTAAATAATTTGGAAAGAAAGCCCTGCCTTGGCAATTCAAGTTGTTCCACCTTGTCGGCAAAATCATATTGAATGTCTTCGTGCAGTTTAAGTAGTGTGGTTTTAATTTTTTCTACTTGACCGGTATATAAATTTATCAATGTATCGCTTTTGTGAATGGAAATGCCGGAAGATTTTAATTGCTCACAAAAAAAAATTCTTAATTCAAGTTCTGTTTGTGGTAGCCCTGAATATTTGATGTATTTATTGGTATAACGTAATACTTTGCGAACACCTTTGCGCGCAAAATACATGGTGCTTTTATTTATCAATGCCATTAATTCTGAAATTTCTGTTTTTATTGCAGCTATAAATTTTTGTTCATCTGCGGCATCAAACAATAAATAGGAAAGCAATTCTTTGTTTTCTTTTTTATATTTTGCAAGGCGCAGGCAAAGTTCAATTACTTTTTTTTGTTCCAGCAAAACTAATTCTTTTTGTAATTGTGTGAGCGATGAAGATTTCATTCGGTAAAAGTAAAAAATAATAATCAGGAAAAGTTGTTGTGTTAATATATGTGAAATCAATATTGGTATGTTCTTTGCCTAACGGTTTTATTAGTAATTTCGTAAACATAAAACAATTCATTATGACCAAAAATAAAAAATTTCTTTTCATTCTTCCGTTAGCTATTGTAGCGCTCGCCTCTTTTACTTATATTTTTCAATCAGATAAAGAAACAGCCATAGACCAGGCGCTGATGCAAAATTTAAAAATGCTGCATTATGCTCCTTTAGAAATAAACGATGTCGTTTCCGAAAAAGTATATAACCTTTATATAAAAAGACTGGATGGTGGCAAAAAGTTTTTGATTGAGCCGGATATTGATGAATTAAAAAAAATGAATCATTCTATAGACGATGACATCAACAAAGGAGAATTTAATTTTTTCGACAAATCGCTGGAAATAATTAACAACCGCATCGAGGAGGCAAAAACCTATTACACCGATGTGCTTTCCAAACCTTTTGATTTTACCAAAGACGAAACAGTGGAAACGGACGGGGAGAAATTAAAGTTTTCGAAAAGCAAAGAAGATTTGAAAGAAGCCTGGAGAAAATCCATGAAATATAATGTGCTTGCCAAAATAAGTGAAATGATGGAGGCACAAAATAAGGCAAAAGAAAAATCGGATACCGTTAAAATTAAATCGGAACAAGTACTGGAAGCAGATGCGCGAAAAAAAGTGCTGAAAACGTATGATGATTATTTTAAACGGTTGAAAAAATTTAATCGTAACGACCGTCTTTCCATGTATTTCAATGTTATTACAAGTATTTACGACCCCCACACCGAATATTTTGCTCCCAAAGATAAAGCCGCATTTGATGCCGGAATGAGCGGACAGTTTTACGGAATAGGAGCACAGCTCCAGGAAAAAGACGATTACATAAAAGTAACCAACATCATTGCCGGTACTCCTTCTTATCGCCAGGGGCAATTAAAAGTAGGCGATTTTATTTTGAAAGTAGCCCAGGGCGCTGATGAACCGGTGGAAGTGGTGGATATGCCGCTGGAAGATGTGGTGCAATTAATAAGAGGAAAAAAAGGCACAGAAGTACGGCTAACTGTTAAAAAGCCCGATGGCAGTATTGTGGTTATTCCCATTATCCGCGACATAGTGGTGATGGAAGATACCTTTGCACAATCTCTTTTACTGAAAGGAAAAAAGAACATTGGTTACATTAAACTACCGGAGTTTTATGACGATTTTAACGGTACAGGCGGGCGCAGTTGTTCTAGAGATGTAAAAAAAGAATTGGAAAAACTCAAAGAAGAAAAAGTGGATGGAGTGATTTTGGATTTAAGAAATAACGGTGGCGGTTCGTTAAACGATGTGATAGAAATGGCTGGTTTGTTTATTGACAAAGGTCCGGTGGTGCAAATAAAAACACGCGCAGGAGCAGCAGATATAAAAGAAGACCCGGACCCTTCTATTACATATAGCGGACCTTTGTCCATCATGGTTAATTCTAATTCTGCCTCTGCTTCCGAAATTATGGCAGCTGCCATCCAGGATTACAGAAGAGGAGTAATAGTGGGCACTTCGCCAACTACCTTTGGCAAAGGCACTGTTCAGCGGGTGTACGAACTCGACCCTTCGCTGCCTGCTTCGATGTCGAACCTAAAGCCATTGGGTGCTGTAAAAGTAACTATGCAAAAGTTTTACCGCATTAATGGCGGTGCCACGCAGCTCAAGGGCGTTACCCCTGATATTATTTTACCCGACCCTTATTATTTACTCGACCTGGGCGAAAAAGAAATGGATTATCCCCTTGCCTGGGATGAAATTGCTTCTGCCAAATACAAGGAACTGAAACCCGATTATTCGGTAGAAAAATTAAGAGCTAATTCTACCGCCCGAATGAAATCCAATCCCTCATTTGGTGTATTAGAAGAAGCCGCAAAGCGGGTGAAAAAGCAAAAAGACAGCAGCGTGGTTTCTTTAAATTTCGATAAATACATTGCAGAACAAAAACGTTTTAAAGCCGAATCAAAAAAAATGGAAAACCTTGATAAAGAAATAGGAGGAGTAGAAGTGATAGGGTTAAAAGCAGATGCTTTTCCGGCAAGCGATACCCTGAAAGTGAAAAAAACAAACGACTTTTATAAAGCCATAAAAAAAGATATTTATCTCAACGAAACCATAAATATTATGAATGATATGAAGTAGTTCATTGGTTCATTGGTTAGCTGCGCTATTAGTTGTTTCTTAAAAAAAGCTTCGTAGAAATACGGAGCTTTTTTATTGTGCGCTCTGCTACCTGTTCCGTTTTTTAGATTCTTTTTTTTTATTCAGATTGAACTGTGTCCAGAATTTTGTCTATAATAATATTCATTATTTTTTTAAAAATATTTGTATAAATAGATATACATGTTAAAATTATTACTATTATTGCATCACGAATAACAATAAATAAAATTAACTAAAAAAATTAAAAACATGAAAAAAAGCATTCTAAAAAACGGAAAAGTGTCCATATCTCATGGACTTGAAAAATTAAGCAAGCAGGTAAGATTTTTTATTTTGATGGCATTGCCGCTTGCAGTGCATAAAATAACAGGCTCTATCAATTGGCCTGATAAAGTGGATGATATTAAAACAAGGGCAAGATTTATTTACACCAAAAGCCTTGCTTCGGGTATTGCTTTTGGCGGAACTGTGCTTGCCGATTATCTGGCATTGATAGTGGCTTACGAAGGGGCTTCTGCGGCCGACCGCCCGGGTGCCTTTTATTCGATGAATAACGCTGCCCAGTCTATTTTGGCAACTGTGCAGGGGCTTGCCAGTGCTTCGCCATTGCGGGCTATCGGCATTTTGTACAGTTGCGGATTTAACGTTATACCTGCTCACGGGGCGCATGTTGCAGAGTTTGATGTTACTAACGGTACGACTCCGGGTTCGGCAGACTTAATTACTGCGGGAGGACCTACCAAGAACCACCTGCATATTTGGTATAGTTCTGTTGATGAAGGAACTACCTGGTTAATGGTTGCGGCATCCAATAAAAGAAAAGTTACTTTAACGGGTTATGCGCACGCAAAAGATGTGCTGTTTAAAACCCAGCTTAGTATCGAAGATGTTTTGCAGCCAATGTCAAACATTATTCCTCTGCTTATTAATTAATCAGGAAAAAGGAACAACAGTTTCTTAAAAGTACAAAAGGAAGGGCAAAAGCATCTTTAGCCGAAGCAAAAGGTGTTAAACCCGGAAGAAAAGATGCTAAACCTTCGGCAAAAGCACCTTTAGCCGAAGCAAAAGGTGTTTTCTGTCTTCCTTTGAAAAATGTTACCGATAAAAAACTCCCGCTCTGACAAAGGGCGGGAGTTTTTTTTGATAAAAAGGTGGGACCTGCTTGTCATTCCGAACGAAGTGAGGAATCTCTTTTTATTAATTAATTTTTTGTCGGTTAGTAGTGATAAATAATGAATATTGCGTTAATTTTTATGCTAATCTCTCTAATTTAACTGGTTTAGCAACGAATAATTTAGGAATGTATTTTTCAAACTCTCATACTTTAATAAATGGAAACCAATATCTAAATGAGGATAGAAGATGTAAAGAAAAATGTGGTGAACAGGAAAATAGTGGTGCAGTAAGTCAAATAACGAAGGGTTATCAGTACAAAAACTTATCTTTGTAAAAAAAACAAAAATGTCAATCATAAAACTACCCTTACGGTTTGAAGGCTCATTAGGCGAAAAAACCCTTTATGCATTATTCGATTCAGGCGCTTCGTTTTCTTGTATAAGCCTGGAAGCCATTGAAAATTTAGAAAAAAAAGTAAAGATGCGTCACCCGCTCGAAGTTGCAACTGCTGCAAAAGGCACCTATCTTAGAATAGAACATGCCATTCGATTAGATTTTTATTACAATGATATTCGCCTGTCGGACGAATTTATGGTAATACCGGGGCTTTCGGAAGAAGTAATATTAGGAGTAAATACCTTTCAAAAATGGCGTATCAAATTAGATTTTGAACACGATACCGTTATCATTGACCCAAAAGTGGCGAAAGCGATACTTAAATAAAACCTACTTTTTTGTAAAAATAAAAAAACTCCTTACATTTTTTGTAAGGAGTTTTTTTATTAAAAAACAACCAATGACGAATGAACTACTTTTTCAACTTCTCATTCATATCATTCAACTTATCTGTCATTTCCAATCGTGCATAAATTTGTTTTAAAGCAATCATCGTGTTTCTGTCTTTGGGATTTACCTGCAACGTTTTTTCCAAAACCACCATGGCTTTGTTAAATTGCTCTTTGCTTTTTGCATCTTCCACTTTGTATTTTGCAGGGTCCTGAATTTTATCAGCTATTCTATTAATGCTCACCCCATAATTGTTATACAACACACCAAGGCAATACAAGGCATCAAAAAAATCAGGGTTCAAATCAATTGCTTTTTTATAATCGGCTTCTGCCAGTTTTATTTTTTCTTCAAAATCTGCCTGTTGTGCAATAAATTTACCGGAAGCATCAGTCGGGTTAGCCAGTTTATCATACGTGTTTCCTCTTGCCAGGTACAAACTAAAATTTGCAGGGTTAGCCAGTATAGCCTGGTTCAGGTTTTTTAAAGCATCCAGGCTTTCTTTTTTCATTAAAAAGAAATTGGTTTCCGTAATCAGCAAATCAGAGTTGGCAGGGTAAGCAGCTCTTCCTTTTTTTAATAAATCCATTCCGGCAACAGTATCTTTCATCAAAAAATAAACATTAACCAGCGAAGCATAAGTGGCACCTTTTCCTTGCCTTGATTCAATCATTTTTAAATAATA
>JANYDQ010000233.1 GCA_025363555.1 Bacteroidota bacterium
TTTTGATTTTGGGTAAAATCGTTTTGATTTTGGGTAATATCATTTTGATTTTGGGTAACATCGTTTTGATTTTGGGTAAAATCGTTTTGATTTTGGGTAAAATCGTTTTGATTTTGGGTAAAAACAACCTAGTATTGGGTAATAATATTTTGATATAAATTAATTTCATTTTGATATTGGATACTGATACGCTACTATTGGTTAATAACAAACTAATATTGCCGGCTTTTTTTATTCTGATAAATAAATCAAACTGATTTAACAATCATCCTTTAATTAAAAACCTGCACAAACGTACAGAAGCAGGAAAAACGTAATTATAATTTGTTGTGAAACCCCGAAAGTTTGTATGAGAACGCGGGAAGTTTGTATGAATTGAAATTTGCCGGAGCAGGGGATAGACCTATTTTATAATCCAATTAATTTTAGATTCTTCACTTCGTTCAGAATGACAGGGTTTATTTGTTTTTAGGATAGGTGGAGAAAAATGGCTTCGCCATTTTTCTCCACCTATCCCTTTGTGCACTAAATGCCTGTCATTCTGAGCGAAGCGAAGAATCTCTGATAGAACAGCGAAGTGAAGAATCTCTGATAGAACAGCGAAGCGAAGAATCTCTGATAGAATTATGAAAGAGGTCTATTTAGCCCAATCTGAGCTTGCTTAATAATTCGTCACGATAGTTTTTACCGATTGGTAATTCTTTACCGTTCACTATTATATTATCCGTGTTGATGGCATCAATATGTTCCAAAGCAACCACAAAGCTACGGTGAATCCTGAAAAATTTATCCTTGTCGAAATGTTCAAGATACAAGTGCAGGGAGCTTCTTACGAGGTAATTTTTAGTAGATGTAAATACAGTTACATAATTATTATCGCTCTCCAGATAAACAATATCTTTGAAATAAACTTTGTGAAAATAATAACCATCTTTAATAAAAAGAGCATCTTTAATAAAGTAATTTCCATCCTGCAAAACGGTTGCAGCAGCGGTTTGTTTTTTTTTGCTGAAATTAAAAAGGCATATTTCGATGGAAGAATAGAGGTCGTCCCTGTTAAAAGGTTTTATCAGATAAGCAGGCGGGTCGGTTTGTTTGGCACGCTCCACAGTGGCAGCATCGGCATTGGCGGTAAGAAAAATAAAAGGAATATCATAATCTTCTTTCACTTTCCAGGCAAGGTCTATTCCGTCTTTTTTGCCATTCAGGTTAATATCGAGCAATAAAATATCTGGTTTTTCTTTTTCGATCATTTCGAGCCCTTCCTTAAAATTGGCAGCCGGCTCGCAAACCTGGTAACCAAGTTTTTCGAGAATAGAACACAAGCTGTCAGCAATAATTGCTTCATCTTCTACAATACCAATTTTAATTTTCGACATGAGTTAAATTGTTTTTGAAATTTATTCCCCCTTCCTGGTTTCGGTATCTTTAAATTTAATTTCAAACACCGCACCTTTGTCAAAATAATACGTTGCACTACCACCAATTTGTTTTGATAATTTTCTTATCAACCGCAAACCTAATGATTTATTTTGAGAAAAATCAAAATCCTTTGGCAAACCCTTGCCGTTATCTTTAAAAGTGATCATAAAATTTCCTTTACCTGTTTTCTGTAAATCAATCACCAACCGGTTGTCGCTGCCTTTTTCGAAAGCATATTTAAAAGCATTGGTAATAATTTCGTTGGCAATCAGCCCAAGTGGCACCATCGTATCTATGTCAATATAGCAATCGTTGATATTCACTTGCAGTTTCACTTTTTTATTTGCCTGTTCAAAAACACCGGCAACCTGGGGCAACAATTCATTGATAAATCCGCCCAGTTCTATTGCCGCCAGGTTTTCATCCTGGTATAGCCGGTGATGAATAAGGGCAATGGAGCGGATACGGTTTTGCCCTTCAATCATAGCTGCCTTTGCTTTTTCATCAGCTATCTCAGCAGACTGCAACTCGAGCAAACTGCTTATCACCTGCAAATTATTTTTTACTCGGTGATGCACCTCTTTGAGCAGCATTTCTTTTTCTCCCAATAATTTTCTTTTAATCCTGAACCTGCTGAACAGGATTGCAGCCAAAAGAAAAATAAATATAAATCCAACAATAAAAACATTTTTCATTACTGTTTGCTTCAAAATCAGTCCTGCATTCACCGCATCGTTTTTATCACGTTCCACTTTTGCAACATCTTCGCGCTTATCAAATTCGTACTTCATTTGCATAGCAGTAAGTTTCCTTTCATTTTCTTTGTTGAACAACGAATCGTACACCAACTTATAAAGCACCTCATCGCGGTAAGCCAGCTCATAATTTTGAAGCCCTGCATAAATTTCGGCAAGATTCTCATAAGCCCGCTTTATATATTCTTTCGATTTCAGTTGTTTTGCCAGTGCAAGCCCGTTGGTTTCATGTTTTAACGCCTCGCGGAGGTTGTTTTGTTTTTTATAAATGTTGCCAATTGTAATTTCAGAAATGGCAATACCATCCTTATCATTTACCTTGCGGTATTGCGCCAATGCAATTAAATTATTTTTTAACGCTTGGGCATAATTACCCTGGGCAATCAGAATATCTCCGATTTTAAAATTGCAATCTGCAACACCATTTTTATTACCTATTTCAGTGTAAATTTTTAATGCAACGAGGCAGTTTTTTAACGCTTCGGTGTGTTTACCCTGCCTGCGGTAAACTTCCCCGATCCCGATGTATGACGATGCAGCATTATTTTTATCACCCGCTTCTTCTTGCAATTTTAAAGCATGCTTATAATTGTTTAAAGCTTCCGCATCATTTCCCATTTCTGCATACACAAAACCGATATTACTGTACGACAATGCAATTTCTTCCTTAGTCCCAACTTCTGTCTGTATCTTTAATGAAGCAAAATGATTTTTTAAAGCTTCCGCATAATTGCCTTGAAGTTGATAAATAATTCCGATATTATTATACGAATCGCCAACCCCGCTTTTGTCGCCTATCTCCTTGCGAAGTTCCAGAGATGCAAAATGATTTTTTAAAGCTTCTGTATAATTTCGTTGGTTATAATAAACCAGAGCAATGTTGTTATACGAACTGGCAATACCTTTTCTATCTTTTATTTCTTCCCTTATTTTCAAAGCCTTTTCGAGATATTGCAGTGCTGCCTGGTCATTTCCTTTATCCATATTTATTACCCCCATGCAGTTATAAGCACTACCAATACCTTTTTTATACCCTGCCTTTTCGGATAAATCAAGACATTGTTGTGCATAATAAAAAGCCGAATCGTGATTATTGGTCCAATAGGATGAGCTTAATTTTAAAAGAAGATTAATTTTCGTACTGTCGGACAAAGAAGGTTTGCTGCTGATGGAATGTGGATGATGTGCTGCAAAGTTTTTCAATTCCGCCTGCAGCGAATCCACTAATTTTTTGTTCTGTGAAAAAGAAATAAGAGGAAACAGCAATGCTGTAAGTTTTACTATTAAAAATATTTTTCTCATGCTTTGAAAATTAAAGTCAGACAAAGAAACAAAAAAAATCCCACTTCGGAAACCGAAGCAGGATTTTTTTTGATTAACCATTTACCGTTAACCATTAATAATTACTCTTTTTATTGTTTAATCACCCTTTGCGAATAAACCACATTATTATCTCCATCCATCACTTTTCGTTCCTGCATTCCGTTGCTCTCTGTAAATAATTTAAAGTTTTTCCCATCATATCGGTTCAACCCGTTCCTGGTGGCAAGCCATATAAACCCGCCTGCATCCTGCAGTCCGCATAGCACTTCGCGCGAAGCAAGTCCGTCTTCAACTGAAAGACTGCGATGAGAAATGACATAATTCGAACTGGTTTGGGCTAAAATAAAATCAACAGACAAAAATAAAATTGCGAAAATAAAACAGGATATGGCAGTTCTTAATTTTCTCATTGGGCGAAGTAACGAATAAAAATTAGTTTACTTATAAATAATGTCAATAATATATTTCATCTCACTAAAATAAAAAATCCCGCTCCGAATAGTCGGGCGGGATTTTTTATTTCCTCCAAAGGGGCTTGTTTGTCCCCTTTGGAGGTTTATCACTGTTAAGTGTAAAAATTAAGATTGCTTCGTGCCTCGCAATGACGCACTGAATTTACTGTTTAATCACCGTTTGAGAGTGAATAACATTTGAATCAACATCTAACAATCTCACGAAATACATTCCGTTTTTAAATTCTTCGATATTGGTTTTCATGGTGTTTGTTCCACTCACCAATTGGTGTTTTGCATGAATTACTAAGTTACCTAACACATCATACACTTCCACTGTTACATCTTTGTCCACATCTGATGTTACATCTATTGTAAATTCAGATGATGTTGGATTCGGATAGATGTTGGAGAATGTGCTGCTGATTGATTCTACTCCGTTGTTCATTGCTATTCCACTGTGACAAGCGGTTACAGGTGTTGTTCTGTACAAACTTGTGCTTCCGCAGGTGTTGGTAGAGGTTACTCTTACTAATCCTGAATAGGTGGTAGCGTTGGTTGTTAGTGGAATACTTACTGTAATGGTGTTTGTACCTTGTCCGCTGGTTATTGCCCAGCCTAAAAGTGTTAAGCTCCAGTTATAAGTATATCCTGCTCCAACTGATGTTACTGAGTAGGTTGCTGTAGTCATTCCGCAGGTATTGGATGGTCCGGATATTAGTCCCGGTTGAATAGCTGTTACTACCAGGTTCAGAGTTTTTGCTGTTCCGTTGCCACAAACATTGGTTGCTGCGCAAGAGATGCTTCCCCCGGTGGTTCCGTTTAAAGCAACGGTTACTGATGTTCCGGTGTTGGAACCTACTATGGTTCCTGCTCCTGAAATAGTCCAGTTATATCCGGTTGCTCCAAACACCGGTGATATGGAATAAGTAGCTGTACTTGCTCCGCAAACATTTGCCGGTCCTGAAATCGAAACAGGTGCAGCAGGTACATTTCCCGTTACGTTTAACGCTGTTGCAGGTATGTTTCCACATGCATTTACTGCTGATACTTTCACCTGTCCGTAAACGAACGCTGGTGTTGTAGTTACAGTTATGGAGGTAGTGCCTTGTCCGCTGGCAATAAACGTGTTGGCTGGTACTGTCCATGCATAAGAGGTGGCTCCAAACACGCTTGCTATAGAATAGGTCGCTGTTGTTTGTCCGCAGGTGGAGGTTGGTCCTGATATAGCTCCCGGTTGTGCTGGTTTTTTAGTTACTGCCAACGTGGTAGTTGAACTGCTTCCGCAATTGTTAGATGCTGTACAGGTTACATTTCCACTTACCGTTCCTGCTGATATGTTTACAGTTATCGAGTTGGTGCCTTGTCCTGATGTAATGGTCATTCCTGTTACTCCCGTTGGTACTGTCCATGTATAAGTAGTTGCTTCGGGTACCAATGCACATGAATAAGTGGTGCTGGTTAACCCGCAAACTACGGATGGTCCTGTTATTACCGGTGCTGCTGGTGCTGCTCCTACTGTTACATTGGCTGTAAAGGCTGCTCCAACACATCCTGATGGGGAAGTTGGTATTATAGTGTACTGAACTACTCCGTGTACTGTTCCAATGTTGGTTAATACATCTGATATAGTACTGTTGCAGCCTGATGCACAATTTCCGTTGCCGAATACCGAGCCGGTTGTTACCGCTGATGTCCAGGTAAAGGTTGTTCCGCTTATGGTAGAGTTTAACGGTAAGTTACTTGGGTCTCCGTTACATATTACTATGCTGGATGCTGAACCTACGGGTAA
>JANYDQ010000239.1 GCA_025363555.1 Bacteroidota bacterium
TATTATTCAAAAGAGAGTGAAGTATTTATCTGGAAAGAAGAAGGTTTTTAAAGATGTTAAATCTTTATTTTCTGTCCTAATCGTAAAACGGTGGTAGTTCTTATCCCGTTTTTTTTGCAAAGCAAATCAATGGTGGTTCCGTATCGGTGAGCAATGGCAGATAACGAATCGCCTTGCTTAATTACATAAATTTTTCCTGCCAGTAATTTCCCGCAATTCTCAGTATTGGTTACTGGTTTTCCTTTTGCATAATATTTAAACGTTTGTTTATTTATTACCAGCGTATCGGTTATTAATTTGTCCTCGGTAAAAGAAATAATATCAAACGGATTAATAGGCTGCCCCAGGTAGCGCACTTCAAAATGCAAATGACTTCCGCGGGAATAACCGGTGTTGCCACCTAAACCAATAATATCACCTGCAAAAACATCCTGCCCTGCCACCACTTTTAATTTTGAAAGGTGAGCATAATAAGTTTCCAGTCCGTTACTATGGCGAATAACTACTACATTACCATACGAAGAACTTTTCTTTGCAATTCGAACTTTGCCATCAAATGCGGCAGCTACTGCATCACCGGTTTCCAAATCTATATCTACTCCAAAATGATAATACCTCCGGTGAGGACCAAACGGACAAGTTACTTTTCCTAAAAACGGGTGAACATACCCGCAACTGTTATTGCCGCAAAGGGTAATTTTTTTGGTACCATTTCGTATGGAATCAATGTTGAATTTGGCATAATGGATAGTTTCCGTATCCCAGTCGGCATATAAATCGGAAGCAGGGGAAGAAGCTATAGTATCATTATAAGCAGCCAGTTCTTCGGCATTAATAATATAGGGTACGGTATCGGTTGGTTCGGGAGAAGGATTGAAAGGGAGGGACGTAATAGTGCTATTTACTGCATTGGCAGAAACCAAACGCAGCAATGAAAAAAGGAGTATTAAAGAAAAGGTCTTTTTCATTCACTAAAAAATTACAACTATTACTATCCGAGTCCATCTTGTTTTTAAAGATGTGCAAATATGTGAATTTTATTTTAGAATGCAAGTGTTAATATATGTTAAGTGAAATTAATTTATCAACCGTTTTTTTTGAACCCCTCAAATGAAAAATAATTACAAACTATTTTATATACATTTGCATCGTGAATATTATACAGGAAAATAAGAGAAATAAAACAGTTCGGCTTATCGTTTACGAATCAGTAAAACTTCTTATCTGCTTTCTGGTGGGTTATGCCTCTTACACACTTCTGCCGGTTACCTTATATATTATAGCATTTCCTATAGATATATTCAGCTGGCTGATATTTAAAAAGAAGAAATGGAGATTTAAAAAATGGCTGAGGTATTCTATTCTATTCTATTTACTGATATTTATTATTGATTACGGTTGGTTTCGTGCCGGACACCAGGATCCGTTTTCTTTTCTTCTCAACTGGATAAATTAATAAAGAGTGTTTTTTCTTCCCTAAAGTAAATCTATTAATTTCTTCCCGTTAACAGCATTAGAAAAACTTTCGCTAAGAATTTTTTCGCGTCTTGCTTTTTCTGTCATATCAAAAGGAAGTTCAAAGAGGCGGGTTATTTCGTTTGTTATATCATAAGCAGAATCCTGAATACTGCATAAATCTTCCAACCCGGTATTAGCGACCATGGGCGAATTGACCAGGCAATGCCTTCCGTTAAATAAAGCTGCCAGTAGTTTAAGTTTTATTCCGGTTGCCTGGAAAGTAGGGAGTATGTTGACCTGCGCATCTTTTATTAATTCATCAATATCTAAAGTATTGATATTTGCTTTTAATTCGATGTGGCTAAATCCGGAAACCAAATTAGTTAATTCTTCAGAAGGTTTGCGCCCGGCAATAACCAATGGAGTTTTAATTTTAGAAAACACTTCGTTTACCAAAAATAATGCAGCTTCATTGTTTTCGCCTACTTCCAGGTTGCCGTGGTACAAACAAAAGTTTCCTTTTCCCTCTTTGATAGCTACTTTTTCATTTGGATGAAATGCCGTGATATGATGCACATTGTTATACCTGCCCGATAATTCTTTAGCATCAGCAGGAGAAATGGCGGCAACATAAGTTGCTTTGTTCAACACCTTTTCGAAATGTTTTAGTTTCTTGGCTTCCATGCCGAAATAAATCTTTCTGAAAAGAGATTTCTCTACTTTTTCCAGGTTATAATAATATTCATGCTCTATATTATGCATACGAACAATTCGTGTCCTGTTTGTTAATCTGGAATCGGTCAGATGAAAACAGCAATGCAACCCTTCGAACAAAACAGGGTGTTGGTCGCGAAGTAATGTTTCCACTAATTTTTCTGACGAACGGGTAACTACCACAAAAGGCAAAGCATTGAACAAATATTGCTTGCTCATTTTGCGCTTGTAATAATATACCTTTTCGCACATACTTTCCAGGCTCAATGCTTCTGCCCTGCCATATTCAAAACAATGCAAATGCACTTTTATTCCCTGCTGGTGAAGTGCTTTTATTTTATAGTAAATGTCTATCACCCCGCCATAATTTGCAGGATAAGGTACATCGAAAGAAATGATATGTAGGTGTTTGGATTCGATAATTTTTCAGAGAAATTGTTTATAAACAACTATTAATTGCTGCTCTTCCAGTTCCCAATTTAATTTTTCGGCTGCAATTTTAGTGTTTTTTTTCCACACCTGAAGTTTTGTTTCTTCTTTAAGGATAGAATTAATTTTGTCAGCGATATGCTTCGGGTTATGATTATCAATAATATCCCCTATTTCATATTCCCGGATAATGTTTTTAATTTCCACTAAATCAGAAGACAATACTGGAACTCCGGCATGTACATAATCAAACAATTTGTTTGGCAAGCTATAACGGTAATTAATATTCGTGTCTTTATCCAACGTTAAGCCCAAATGGGCAAGGGAAGTATATTGCATTAATTTCTCAAAAGGAACTTTGCCAATAAAAATCACTTTATCCTGCAACTTAAAATCAAGTACCATTTGCTTTAATACATCAATTACATCACCGCTGCCAATGATTAACAAAACAGCATCAGTAACAAATTGCATTGCCTGCACGGCTTCTTCCGCTCCCCTATCTATATTGATTCCTGCCCCCTGGAGAACAATTGTTTTTTTGTCCATGGGCAATCCCAACTCTGCCTTTGATTGGTGTTCTATATTTTTTTGATTTGCTGCTAAAGGCACATTTCGCACCACTTTCACATCTACTTTATATTCTTCGCTGTATATTTTAGCAATTGATTTATTTACAGTAAATACATTTTTCAGTTTCGGAAATATCCATCGTTCCACCCGCTTCCACATTTTCTTTTTGGCTGGGTTAGCTTGCAGTTCGGGAACTTCACAAAACAATTCGTGACTATCATATACAAGGTTTGTGTTTTTTAGTTTAGAGATTAAATAATTAGGGAAAAGCGTGTCCAAATCGTTTGCAACAAGCACATCGGCTTTGTGAAATAGTAAATACCAAAACAGTCTCTTTTGAAATTCAAGATAAAACAGTGGTCCTTTTTCAAACAGTAAAAACATTCGTTTGGTTTTATAGTCACGTTTTACAAGGGGGAGGCTTTTTCTTTGTTTGCGACCAACCAGGGTTACTGCATATCCCATTTTATGCAAGGTAGTACACACCTTATGCACCCGCTGGTCGGTACTCAAATCATTTATTACAGATACTATAGCTCGTTTCATTTTTTCGATAACTTTGCGAAGATATAAATTACCATGCTCATTCACGAAAATTATTCTTTAAAAGAGTTAAACACTTTCCATATTGATGCCTCGGCACACTACTTTGTGGAAGTAGCTTCTCTTGAAGACATTCAGGAAATCTTATCAGATAAAAAAAAATCTGCTGCTAAAAAATTGATTCTTGGCGGGGGAAGCAATTTATTATTCACAAAAAATGTGGAAGGCATAGTTATTAAAAATAATCTCAAAGGAATATCGTTAGTCAAAGAAGACAAAGATTATTATTATGTAAAAGCAGGTGCAGGAGAAGTGTGGCATCAGTTGGTGATGCACTGCATCAATAATAATTATGCAGGACTTGAAAACCTTTCTTTAATTCCCGGAAACGTGGGTGCAAGCCCCATGCAAAATATTGGTGCCTATGGTACGGAGATAAAAGATAGTTTTTATGAACTGGAAGCTTTTCATCTAAACACAAAAACGGTAACCACATTTAATAATGCCGATTGTAAATTCGGTTATCGTGAAAGTGTTTTCAAACAGGAATTAAAAAATCAATTTATTATTACTTCCGTAACCTTTCGCTTAAATAAAATTCCGGACTTCAATATCAGTTACGGAGCTGTGGAAGCCGAACTGGAAGAAATGGGTATAAACCAACTAAGCATACAAGCCATCAGCAAAGCAGTTTGTAACATCCGGAACAGCAAACTGCCCAATCCCGCAGAAATAGGCAATGCCGGAAGTTTTTTCAAAAACCCTGAAATACCCCAAACACTTTTCCTTCGTTTGAAAAATGAATTTCCAACCATTGTTGGTTATAAATTAGAAAACGGCAACATAAAACTTGCTGCCGGATGGCTGATTGAACAGTGCGGATGGAAAGGAAAAAGAGTGGGCGATGCCGGAGTACATACATTGCAGGCACTTGTATTAGTTAATTACGCCAATGCAAAAGGAAATGAAATTTTCGATTTATCAGAAAAGATAATGAGTTCGGTAAAAGAGAAGTTTGGAGTAGAACTGGAAAGAGAAGTAAATATTATTTAGACCTTCGGCAAAGTGTTTTTAAGAAACACTACTTATAATGCAGGTATATTCAAATACCGTGTCCAAATAACTTGTGTGTGGTGTTCTGCATGTCCTGCAATCATAAATAAAATAGCCCTCACCGAAACATCCTTGCCATTCGAATTTCCGATTTCATTTAATGTGGATTCGCTCAAACATTTAAAAAGGGCAATATTGGATTCTCTAACCAAAGCAAACTCATGCGCCAGGTCAAATAACGTTCTTTTATTAAAGCCAGCATTTGCCACATAACTGTTTTCGTCAAATCCGGGCAATTGTGTTTTATCTTTCCGTGCAAAACATAACGCACGATAAGCCATAATCCTTTCTGTATCTATAATATGACCAATCACTTCTTTCGGAGTCCATTTTCCGGGTGCATACACATAATGTTCCTTCTCCTCCGATATTTTCGAAATTAATTCATGAATTTTTATTATCTGTTCATCAAGCACTTTTAAAATATCATCCGATTTTACCAGGTCAATATAGTTTTTTAAATAAGCAGGATATTCAGTAGGTTCCGGGCGTTTCATGTTAATATACGTTTTTATTAATTTAATCGTTCTGGCACTATGAGTTCAAACTCCGGTATAAGAACCCGAAAAAGACTTTTATCTATCTTTCGCTCCATCAGGTAACTTCCGCTCATCTTGCCAATATCAGTGTCCAGGCTGCAAGCCGACTCATAATAAAACCGTTCTCCCGGCTCTAATATGGGCTGTTCTCCTATCACTCCCTCTCCATCCACCTCGCTCCGTTGGCTATTCGAATCAAAAATATCCCAATGACGAGACAGCAACTGAACCGTATATTCGCTTTTGTTCACAATCGTTATTCGATATGAAAATAAATAATGATGTTGTTCTATTACCGAATGTTCACTCTCAAATTTTGTTTCCACACTTATTTCTATACCGTGTGTTACTTTATTAGCCTGTGTTCCCATAGCATTTATATTTTATAAAACGTTTCAACAATGCGATGCAATATTAAACATTTCTTTTACTACAATACAATTATTATGCTAAAATGATGTTAACAATGTATTTTGGGGGTATCAGAGTGCAAAGCGGGTACTTCGACAAGCTACAGATATGACAACACAGTTCTTGATTAATTGCCGGATATTGAACAAATACAATTTAAAGGCATTAGCCAAAAATAATTAGTTTTAGTAACCCCCTATAAATGTAACGGCAACGAAAAATAATCCTCAACTTAATGACAGTAACATTGAATGCAAAGCAAAAAAAATACACCTGCATTGGGAAATAGGGATTTTTAACCTCACAATACCCCCGGTTTTCTAACTGTATTTGTCGTTTATACAAGAGATAATTGAACTTTTTACAATTTTTATCCATGTAAGGTCTATGCGCTTTCTTCTTTCTTTCGTTTAATTTATTGTATGAGAGAAGCAAACAGGAGACGTACCAAATTAGCAGTTGGATAGGCGAAATTTAAATAATTCATAAATAAATCGTCACATCAGCTAATAAGCAAATCAACTAATCAAAAAAATACTACTTTTGCTTCATCAAAATAAACAAACAATGGCTAAAGAAATAAAAAAAACAACCAATTTTGCATTCGGAAAAGAAAACTACCGGATGCTGATAATAGGAGTAGTAATTGTTGTTATCGGCTATATGCTGATGATAGGCGGTGGTTCTGACGACCCTAACAAATTTGATGCAAATGAAATATTCAGTTTTAGACGCATCACCCTTTCTCCAATAATGATATTACTCGGCTTTGTGGTAGTGCTTTTTGGCATTATGAAAAAATCGAAAGAGTAATTCGTTCACTCCCGCTCATTCACTTTGTTCATTTGTTATCCGTTCCCTCGTTCATTTGTGGTTTGGTATTATAATGTGACTTTGGTTTAGAATAATAACCATTTAACCAGCGAACTAATGACAAGTGAACCACTGAACTAATAAAATCACTAAACTAACAAACGAATGACCTATTTTCAAGCTTTAATTATTGCCATTCTAGAAGGCATCACAGAGTTTTTGCCTATTTCGAGTACCGCCCACATGAAAATGGCAAACCCCCTGCTTCATATTGCAGAATCTCCTTTTACCAATTTGTTTGAAGTGGTCATTCAACTTGCCGCTATATTATCAGTAGTGGTTATTTACTGGAAAAAATTTATTGATTTTAAAAACATATCGTTTTATATAAAACTTATTGTGGCAATGATACCCGCTTTAATTATAGGCGCTTTGTTAAAAAAACACATTGATTCAGCATTAAGCAACCTTACTTTTATTTCCATTGTAATGATAGGCGGAGGTATTATTTTATTATTTATTGATAAATTATTTACAAGGAATAACCTGGAACAGGAAAAAAATATTTCTTATCCCAAAGCATTTATCATCGGCATTTTTCAGTCTTTGTCTATTATTTTTCCTGGGTTGAGCAGAAGTGCTGCCACCATCATTGGAGGAATGACACAAAAACTAACGCGAAAACTTGCTGCCGAATTCTCTTTCTTCCTGGCAGTTCCCACTATGTTTGCCGCCTCGGTAAAAAGTTTTTGGGATGTATATAAAGACCACCCCGAAGTAATGGCAAAAGATAATATGTTTACCCTCGCTATTGGTGGTGCGGTTTCATTTGTGGTTGCTCTGTTTGCCATCACTTTTTTTATCAGTTATGTTAGTAAGCATGGTTTCCGGTTATTTGGCTGGTACCGTATCCTGCTGGGTACTTCTTTCCTGGTTTACCTTTTTTTTATTGCTGCTAACGCCACCCCATAATTTTTTATACCCGTCATATGTACGACTTTCAGAAAGGAGAAGTAATTCTCATTAACAAACCACTTACCTGGACTTCTTTTCAGTTGGTGAATAAAATGAAATACGTGGTTAAAAATTTAAATTCTAATTCTGAAACACTTCATTCAACCATTTCACATCCAAAATCTAAATTAAAAATAGGACATGCAGGCACGTTAGACCCCCTTGCCACTGGATTATTAATAGTATGTACCGGCAAACAAACTAAAAACATTGAACAGTACCAGGCAAGAGAAAAAGAATATACGGGTACTTTTTTCATAGGCGCCACCACTCCCTGTTATGATTTGGAAAAAGTTGTAGATGCACATTACCCTACCCACCACATTACCAATGAAATGATTTATGAAACTACCCAACAATTTACAGGAACCATAGAACAAACTCCTCCCCTGTTTTCTGCAATTAAAATAAATGGAAAACGAGCTTACGATATTGCCAGGGCAGGACAAACTGCAGAAATAAAACCTAAACTAATTACCATTACTCAATTTACAATAACCCGCATTGCTTTACCTTATGTTGATTTTAAAGTAGTGTGCAGCAAAGGAACTTATATTCGTTCCCTGGCTCGTGATTTTGGCTTGGCTTTACACAGCGGTGCCCACCTCACGGCTTTGTGTCGCACCCGCATTGGTGAATATAAATTAACAGACGCGTTAACAATCGAGGAATTTGAGAAATCCCTGGTTGAAATTTAAAAACAACTTTTTTAACTTCATTACCCCCCTTTTTACTTTTTTTTCTTTCTCCGCACATTTTTGTTATAATTTAAAAACGGCCATAGAATTGGTTAATCCGGTTATTTTATAAATTAAGCGAAAAAAAATAAGATTCTTATGCAACCATTTTGTAATTTTGTTCGTCTATCAGGACGAAGGGTATATAAAAAGGTTGCCTCTAAAATAAATGTTTTTGAAAAAAATAATTTACAGATAATAAAAATCAAAATTTGAAACCTAAAACGAAAGCTATGCAAGACAAAGAAGAAGCCATCGAATTTTATCTTATTAATAAAGAGATATGGAAAGATTTTATAGACGAGCCTCGACAAAACAAAAGCACCTGTATGCTCGAAAATATGGAAATCAAAATTTTTGAAGTGATTGCCAAAACGCATTATTTTACTGTAAAAATAGATTACGAAATATTCGATCTTACTAAATCTGTTAAAAAAACCGGGAAGGCAGTAGTGCTTAACCAAAATAAAATAAGGAGCGTGTTTGTTGCTCCGATGGTAGCATTGTAAATTAAAAATTATTCTTTCTTTATAAGTTATCTTTCGTTATTTATATAGAAGTTGTCAAAAGTTGATTTTTAATAACTCCCAAGGGTATCTATTAATTGTAAAACAATAATATTTACCATTGGGAGAAAAAAGAAACAATGATACGAAAAAGTTTAATAAAAAAGAGATTTGTTCACATTTAAAATTT
>JANYDQ010000341.1 GCA_025363555.1 Bacteroidota bacterium
TTTTCATCGCGCATTGGTGCAGTACAACCTTCCAGATAACTAACATACGCATCTTCATCAGCAATAATCAATGTTCTTTCAAACTGACCTGTGCCTGCTGAATTGATACGGAAATAAGTGGAAAGCTCCATTGGGCAACGAACACCCTTAGGAATGTAACAGAACGAACCATCAGTAAATACTGCTGAATTCAATGCTGCATAAAAATTATCAGTATGAGGAACTACAGAACCCATATATTTTTTTATAAGCTCGGGATGTTCCTGAACGGCTTCTCCAAACGAACAAAAAATGATTCCTTTTTCGGCAAGAGTTTCTTTAAAAGTTGTCTTAACAGAAACACTATCCATTACAAAGTCAACGGCTATTCTGCTCTCCACACCAGAAAGTCGTTTCTGTTCTTCTATAGAAATGCCCAGCTTTTCAAAGGTTTTTAATAATTCAGGGTCCACTTCGTCCAAACTATTCAATTGTTTTTTTTGTTTGGGAACAGAGTAATAAATGATGTCCTGAAAATTTGGTTTAGGGTAGGTAACATGTGCCCAGTGTGGTTCTTCCATTGTTAACCAATAGCGGAATGCTTTTAAACGATAGTCCAGCATCCATTCGGGTTCGTTTTTTTTGGAGGAAATCAAACGTATGATGTCCTCATTTAAACCCTTCGGTGCATTGTCTGATTCTATATCTGTAACAAAACCGTATTCGTATTCTTTATTTATTTGTTCTTCTAAAATTTCGTTTGCCATAATTTTTTTACCACTCTGACACTAAAGTAACTTAGTTCCACTTAGTGGTCCTTTGTGTCAGTAATGCCTTAGTGGTGTTTTTTTTAAACGCTAAATGATTCTCCACATCCGCAAGTTCTGCTTGCATTCGGATTGTTAAATACAAAGCCTTTTCCGTTCAATCCGCCTGTATAGTCAAGTTCAGTACCTATTAAATAAAGAAAACTTTTTTTATCCACTGCTATTTTAATTCCTTTGTCCTCAAATACCTGGTCGCCTTCTTTTATAGTGTTGTCAAATTCCAATTTATAGGATAGTCCCGAACAACCTCCTCCATCAACCCCAACTCTAATAAAAGTATCGGCAGGACGATTTTCGTTTTTAATTAAGTTTAACGCATGTTGTTTGGCGTTTTCTGATACTGTTATCATGTCTTATATATGTATAGTTAATTTTTCTTATTTAGACTTGTTCTAAATGGTTTACAAAGATACGAAGAAATATTGGTTTTTACCTTGATTTTCTGAAGATTTGCATTTTAACCTAAGTAAAAAGTACTTTAATTAATAATAATAAACGGTGTGTTTCAATAGCTCACTTCTAATACGTTTCTTAGCTTTAATAAAAGTCTGTTTACGCTTAATTTATTAATTTTGCCCCAAAAACATTTATGCGATACATTTCAGCCGATTATATTTTTCCTGTTTCTTCCCAACCCATAAAAAACGGAGTGATTACTCTGGATGATTTTGGTGAAATAATAGAAGTAAGTTTAAAGTCGAAAGTCAAAAACCCGAAGGGGGAAATAGAATTTTACAAGGGAATTATTTGTCCTGGCTTTGTCAATGCACATTGTCACCTGGAACTGTCTTTTCTTAAGAACAAACTGACTCCTAAAACAGGGTTACCAAAGTTTATAACACAGGTCCTTCGAAGTCGTTTTGCGTATTCCAAGCCCGAAATTTTGAAAGCAATAGAAACAGCAGAACAGGAGATGATTAAAAACGGGATAGTGGCGGTAGGCGATATAAGCAATAACGAAAATACGTTTGTCCGGAAAAACGAATTGAACCTGCTATATCATACTTTTATTGAAGTGCTTGAACTATCTCCCGATAAAGCCGAAGAGGCAATGATAAATGCAAGACGGCTTAAACGCGATGCGAAAAGCCTAAAACTCGAAGCTACCATTGTTCCTCATGCTCCTTATACTGTTTCCGAAAAATTGCTTAAACTGATAAACGAAGATGCGAAAAAAAATGAAAGCATTATCACTATTCATAACCAGGAAAGCGAAACCGAAAGTGAATTGTTTGTTTTCGGAAGCGGAGAACTGTTTGAAACTTTTATGGCCATGGGAATTACTCGGGAGTTTTTGAGAGTAACGGAAAGAAATTCATTGCAGTCAACTATCCATTATTTAAAAGACGCAGCCAAAATATTATTGGTTCATAATACTTATACTTCTGCAAAAGACATAGAGTATATCAAATCCATGTTCAGCAGCCGTCAATCTAGCATTTATTTCTGCACTTGCCCTAATGCTAACCTGTTTATAGAAAATAAACTTCCTGATTATAATTTATTTATTGAACAGGGGTTAAGTGTAACCATCGGAACGGATAGCCTGGCAAGCAACATGAGCTTATCCATACTCGATGAAATGAAAACAATTTCAAAACATTATCCTGACATTCCATTGCAAACTTTACTTACCTGGGCAACTAAAAACGGGGCAGACTTTTTTAATTTTGAACACCTGGGAACAATAGTACCTGGAAAAACACCGGGATTGAATTTGCTGAAATATGTGGATGGAATGAAGATTACAAAGGATACTCAAGTAGAGCGGCTGCTATAATCAAATCCTGCGGAGTAGTTATTTTAATGTTTTCATAATTGCCTTCCACCAGGTTTATTTTTTCTCCCATTGCTTCCAGCACACTTGCATCATCGGTAAACAAAGGATTGTATTCCTGCAAAAAAGCTTTTTTTAATACATTGGAATGAAAACATTGAGGAGTTTGAATCATAAAATAATTGTGGCGGTTCACTGCTTTATTGTTTATACCGTTTATTTCCCTGATAGATTCATGAATGGTAACGGCAGGTATGGCATTTCCTTTTTCTTCGGCAACTTCATAAGCATGCAGAATAGTTTGTTTGCTTACCAGCGGTCGGGCGGCATCGTGAACCCCGACAATACAATTATTAGGTACAAGGGTTAATCCGTTAATCACGGAGTGGAAACGGGTTTCTCCGCCTTCGGCTACCTGGTGCGGAACGGTAAAATGGTGAGTGGTGCAAAGGGTTGCCCATTCTTGTTTTAAATGAGATGCAAGCACCACAATAATCTGAATGTCGGGAAGAGAAGAGACAAACTTCTCGATGGTGCGCATTAATACCGGTTTGCCCTGCAAAGGAATAAATTGTTTGGGAATAACGTGATTCATTCGTTTGCTGCTTCCTCCTGCAACAATAATAATAAAAGCCCCGCCCTTTAACCCTTTCCCCAAAGAAGGGGAAGGGGTGTCAGGTAAAGTAGGTTCATTAGTATTGTTCATTTTTCGGAAACTTATCCCTCCACTTCAGGGTGGTTAGAAGGGTTGTTTAAATTATCAGCATCGCATCGCCATAGGTATAAAAGCGATACTTTTCTTTTATGGCTTCTTTGTATGCTTTGTGCATCAAATCGTATCCTCCAAAGGCATAAACCATCATTAATAAAGTAGATTCAGGCATGTGGAAATTGGTAATCATACAATTGGCAACACTGAAATCGTAAGGAGGAAAAATAAATTTGTTGGTCCATCCTTCAAAAGGTTTAAGGAAACCATCAGTGGTAACCGATGTTTCAATAGCCCGCATGCTGGTAGTTCCCACACAGCATATTTTCTTTTTGGCTCTTCTTGCTTCGTTCACTATGTCACAATTTTTTTCGGTAATAAACACCTGCTCCGAATCCATTTTATGTTTGGTTAAATCTTCCACTTCCACATTACGAAAAGTACCCAACCCAACGTGCAAGGTTACGTTAGCAAAATTAACTCCTTTTATTTCGAGGCGTTTTAACAGTTCGCGGCTAAAGTGTAAACCGGCTGTAGGAGCGGCAACAGCACCTTCATTTTTAGCATACACTGTTTGATACCGCTCTTTATCTTCTTCCGTTGGTGAGCGTTTAATATACTTTGGAAGCGGAGTTTCGCCCATTTCTTCCAGTGTTTTTCTAAAATCTTCGTATGTACCATCGAATAAAAAGCGAAGTGTACGTCCGCGGGAAGTAGTATTATCAATTACCTCGGCTACCAGGTTATCGTTTTCACCAAAATATAGTTTATTACCAATACGGATTTTACGGGCAGGGTCCACCAGCACATCCCACAAACGGCTTTCGGCATTTAATTCTCTTAACAAAAATACTTCGATCTTAGCCCCTGTTTTTTCCTTGTTGCCATACATACGGGCAGGAAACACTTTGGTATCGTTCAGTATCATAACATCGCCATTGTCGAAATAATCCAGGACATCCTTAAATAATTTGTGTTCTATTTTTCCTGTTTTTCGGTTAATAACCATTAATCTTGCTCCTTCGCGGGTTTTTGCCGGATGTTCTGCAATTAATTCTTTGGGTAAATTGAATTTGAACTGTGATAATTTCATACGTTTTTGTCTGTTTTTAGGTAAGAAAGTCTGGAATGAGTAGCTTTGGGGAAGCCGACTATTTCATAAATCTTACGGGATTTATAATTGTTTTGTTTTTTAAAGGGCGCAAAAGTAATACAATGAAAAGGCGAAGTCAACTAAAATCGTATTTATTTTTAACAGGGAGATAATAGGAAGGTAAGCGAACCCGGTCAAACCTTAAAGGTTTTTAAAACAAGGGTGCCATAGGAGTTTGAAAATTGTAACGCCTCATTTTTTGGGAAGCAGGTTTAAAACTATAAAAAACGATAGATTGCCTTTGTCAATTAAGGTAAAAATAATTTTTTACCACATAGACACAATAGGAACATGGATTGCCAGCGCACAAAAAATTCCTTGCAAAAAATGTAAGGAGTTTTTTGTGCAACACATAACAAAAAAATATTTTCACCCGTTTGTTGTTTATATTAAATAGTTTTTTACCTTTGCCCTCCCAAAAAAAATGATGTTGTAAAAAACATTGTAGAGAGCGGGAAGATACTAAGCTTCCATTAGTACTGTTAACAGGGGTTTTGGATAAAAATAACAGGTATGGTTTTGATAGTTTTTAAACGATACTAAATACTTAAAAAAGAAAATGGCAAAAGAAATAGGTGCAATGATTAAGTTGCAAATAAAAGGAGGAGCAGCAAATCCTTCCCCACCAATTGGACCTGCATTGGGAGCAAAAGGTGTTAATATCATGGAGTTCTGCAAGCAGTTTAATGCCAGGACACAGGACAAAGCAGGTAAAGTTATCCCGGTAATTATTACTGTTTATACTGATAAATCGTTTGAATTTATTACGAAGAACCCCCCGATAGCGGTTTCGTTATTAGAAATTACAAAAGTAAAACAAGGTTCGAAAGAATCTAATCGTTTGAAAGTAGGGAATGTTTCGTGGGAACAGATACGGGCAGTAGCGGAAGCAAAAATGCCGGATTTGAATTGTTTCACCATTGAATCGGCAATGAGCATGGTGGCAGGAACTGCACGCAGTATGGGACTGACCGTAACCGGTGAATCTCCGTTAAAGAAGTAAAAGTTAAAAGTATTAAGTCATAAGTCAAAAGACGGTTGACGGAGGCAAACGGAAAAAAGGTTTGCTAAGAAGAGAAAAAAGTTTAACAGGTGGAGCCCGAATAAAGTAAGGCGTTTGAACATCATAAATTAATAGAATGAAAATCTCAAAGAAAAGAAAAGCCGCTCTGGCGAAGTACGATGTAGCGAAAGCATATACTGTTGCTGAAGCTTCTAAAATTATCAAAGACATTACCACCGTAAAATTTGATGCGTCCATTGACATCAGTATTCGTTTAGGAGTTGACCCTCGCAAAGCAAATCAAATGGTTCGTGGTTCGGTAACATTACCGCATGGTTCAGGAAAAACAATGCGCGTTTTGGCATTGGTAACACCAGATAAAGAAGCCGAAGCAAAAGCTGCCGGAGCTGATTTTGTGGGGTTGGATGAATACATTGAAAAAATTAAAGGTGGCTGGACAGATGTGGATGTAATTATCACTATGCCTTCTGTAATGGGTAAGGTAGGTGCTTTGGGTCGTGTGCTTGGTCCCCGCGGATTGATGCCTAATCCTAAAACAGGTACCGTTACTATGGAAGTGGGTAAAGCAGTTACTGATTCTAAAGGTGGTAAAATAGATTTCAAGGTGGATAAAGCAGGTATTGTTCAGGCATTGGTTGGCAAAGCATCTTTTGATGCCAATAAAATTGCTGAAAATACGAACGAAGTTTTACAGACCATTATGAAACTGAAGCCATCATCAGCTAAAGGAACGTATGTAAGAAGTGTTTATATTTCTTCTACCATGAGTCCGAGTATCCAGATTGATGCTAAATTTTTAGGACAATAGAATTTAATTGTATTAAGTACAAAGTATAGAGTATTAAGTAAGAAAGATAGGTGAAGTAGATTTAAGGACATTATCTGAACTGGCTTCCACTGGACAGATATATTAAACCTCACCCAAACCCTTTCCGCAAGAGAGGGAGAAAAGGTGAAAAAAACAATTAGAAATGAAAAAAGAAGATAAAACAGTAGTAATTGATTCGTTAATTAAGGAATTAGCTCACAACAGTCATTTCTATTTAACCGATGTTGCTTCTTTAACTGCTGATAAAACATCACAGTTAAGAAGATTATGTTTTAACAGGAACATCAAAATGCTGGTAGTTAAAAATTCGTTGCTTAAAAAAGCAATGGAGCGTAGCGAAGGCAAAAATTATCAATCCTTGTTTGGCTCATTAAAAGGCTCAACTGCAATTATGTTTTCAGAAGTAGGAAGCGATCCTGCAAAACTTATCAAAGAATTCAGAATAAAAAATGATAAGCCTTTGTTGAAAGCAGCCTTTGTTGAAGAGTGCTCTTATGTAGGGGATAATCAATTAGATGTTTTGGCAAGTATCAAATCCAAAAACGAACTTATTGGCGACATTATTGGATTGTTACAGTCTCCCGCTAAAAATGTTATTTCAGCTCTTAAATCGAGCGGTGGCAAATTAGCAGGAATAGTTAAAACGTTGTCTGAAAGACCGGAATAGAAAAAGTATCAAGTATTAAGTACAAAGTATCAAGTAAAATAAATAAACTAGTAATTAACAATTAAAACAATAAAATAAAAAATGGCAGATTTAAAATCGTTCGCTGAGCAATTAGTAAATTTAACTGTAAAAGAAGTTAATGAATTAGCTCAAATTTTAAAAGATGAGTATGGTATCGAACCGGCAGCAGCGGCAGTGGCTGTGGCAGCAGGTGGTGGTGCAGGTGCAGCAGCAGTTGCAGAAAAAACTACTTTTGATGTTATCCTGGTTGAGGCAGGAGCAGCAAAATTAGGAGTTGTTAAAATCGTAAAAGATTTAACAGGTTTAGGATTAAAAGAAGCTAAGGATTTAGTGGATGGTGCTCCAAAACCAATTAAAGAAGGTGTTTCTAAAGAGGAAGCCGAATCAGTGAAAAAACAATTAGAAGAAGCAGGAGCAAAGGTTGAGATTAAATAAGCTGTCGGCTAATACACAATACTAAGGTCTGGAGCTCAGTCCCGATATAGTCGGGACGAGGTCTATGCCCTTTTGTTGTTTTAAGTTGTTTTTCTTATTAACCCGGTTTGTTATTTATACTTAAAAAGTAAGAACAAGCCTAAATCTTAAAAATCGTGGCTCAACCAAAAAAAACCCAAAGAATAAGTTTCGCATCTATAAAAAGTCAAATTGATTACCCTGACTTTTTAGATATCCAACTTAAATCGTTTCAAGACTTTTTTCAGTTAGAAACTACATCTGAAAATCGTCAAAACGAAGGATTGTATAAGGTTTTCGCAGAAAACTTTCCAATCTCCGATGCACGTAATAATTTCGTGCTCGAATTTTTAGATTATTTTATTGACCCGCCCCGTTACTCTCTAGAAGAGTGTATTGAGCGTGGTTTAACATACAGCGTTCCGCTAAAGGCAAAAGTTCGTTTGTATTGTACCGACCCTGAACATGAGGATTTCGAAACCATCGTTCAGGATGTTTATTTAGGTACTATCCCGTATATGACCCCTAAAGGTACTTTTGTTATTAACGGAGCAGAGCGCGTAATTGTTTCGCAATTGCACCGTTCGCCAGGGGTGTTCTTTGGTCAAAGCCGTCACGCTAATGGCACTAAGCTTTATTCTGCCCGTGTAATTCCTTTTAAAGGTTCCTGGATAGAGTTTGCAACAGACATTAACAGTGTGATGTATGCTTACATTGACCGTAAGAAAAAATTACCGGTAACCACTTTGTTAAGAGCAATTGGTTTTGAAAGTGATAAACAAATTCTTGAAATATTTGGTTTGGCTGACGAAGTGAAGGTGAGTAAACCTGCTTTGAAAGGTGTACTTGGTCGTAAATTAGCGGCAAGGGTATTAAAAACCTGGATAGAGGATTTTGTGGATGAGGATACCGGTGAGGTTGTTTCTATAGAGCGTAACGAGGTGATTATTGACCGCGAAACGATTTTGGAAGAACACCATATTGAAATGATAATTGATGCAAATGTTAAATCCATTATTCTTCATAAAGAAGATGTGAATGCGGGAGACTATGCTATTATTTATAATACTTTACAAAAAGATACTTCTAACTCTGAAAAGGAGGCTGTGGAGCATATCTATCGTCAGTTGCGTAATGCCGAGCCACCTGATGAAGAAACAGCGCGTGGTATTATTGACAAATTATTTTTCTCTGATAAACGTTATGATTTAGGAGAAGTGGGTCGTTACAGGATCAACAAAAAGTTGAACCTGACAACACCAATGGACCATAAAACATTAACGAAAGAGGACATTATCTGTATCATCAAGTATTTGATTGAATTGATCAATTCAAAAGCAGATGTGGATGATATTGACCACTTGAGTAACAGACGTGTGCGCACAGTTGGTGAACAATTGTATTCACAGTTTGGTGTTGGTTTGGCTCGTATGGCTCGTACTATTCGCGAACGTATGAACGTTAGAGATAACGAGGTGTTCACCCCAACTGATTTGATTAATGCTAAAACATTATCTTCGGTAATCAACTCTTTTTTTGGAACAAACCAGTTATCACAATTTATGGATCAAACCAATCCTTTGGCAGAACTTACGCACAAGCGCAGGCTCTCCGCACTAGGACCAGGTGGTTTATCAAGAGAGAGAGCAGGTTTCGAGGTGCGTGACGTTCACTATACTCATTACGGGCGCTTATGTACTATTGAAACACCGGAGGGACCAAACATCGGTTTGATTTCATCGTTGTGTGTATTTGCGAAAATAAATAAATTAGGATTTATTGAAACACCATACATGACTGTTACAAACGGTAAAGTGGATGTGGATAAAGATGTTATTTATTTAAGTGCTGAAGAAGAAGATTCAAAAACCATAGCACAGGCAAACGCGCCAATTGATGCAAAAGGTAACTTTATAGAGGCGAAAGTAAAAGCACGTTACGAAGGAGATTTCCCGGTTGTAGATCCTGAAAAATTACATTTAATGGATGTTGCTCCTAACCAGATTGCATCTATTGCGGCTTCGTTGATTCCTTTCCTTGAACATGATGATGCTAACCGTGCCCTGATGGGTTCAAACATGCAACGCCAGGCAGTACCATTGTTACGTCCGGAAGCTCCAATTGTTGGAACCGGATTAGAGCCATTGGTTGCCCGCGATTCGCGTGTGTTGATTAATGCAGAAGGCGAAGGAGTTGTTGAGTATGTTGATTCAAACGAGATTGTGATTCGTTACAGCCGTTCGGAAGCAGAAAAACTAATTTCTTTTGATGAAGATGTTAAACGCTATAAACTTACTAAGTTCCGTAAAACCAACCAAAGCACCTGTATCAACTTAAAGCCAATTGTAAAGAAAGGCGAAAAAGTAAGCAAAGGACAGGTATTATGTGATGGTTATGCCACTCAAAATGGAGAACTTGCTTTAGGTCGTAACATGAAAGTGGCATTCATGCCATGGAAAGGTTACAACTTTGAGGATGCGATTGTAATTTCCGAGCGCGTTGCCCGTGAAGATATTTTTACTTCCGTTCATATTGATGAGTATTCTTTGGAAGTACGTGATACAAAACGTGGTTTGGAAGAGTTAACTGCTGATATTCCTAACGTTTCGGAAGAGGCTACAAAAGACCTGGACGAAAACGGATTGATTCGTATAGGTGCAGAAGTAAAAGAAGGTGATATATTAATTGGTAAAATCACTCCTAAAGGGGAGACTGACCCGTCTCCGGAAGAAAAACTATTGCGTGCTATCTTTGGTGACAAAGCAGGTGACGTGAAAGATGCTTCGTTGAAAGCGCCACCATCATTGCGAGGAATTGTAATTGATAAAAAATTATTCTCCAGGATAATTAAAGACAAGAAAACCAAATCGGAAGAAAAACCTTTGTTAGATAAAATTGACAAGGAACATGTTGCTGAAATGGCTGCTTTAAAAAACAAATTGGTTGATAAATTAACGACCTTGGTGAATGGTAAAACATCGCAGGGTGTGTATAATCTTTTGAAAGAAGAAGTGGTTGGAAAGAGTATTAAATTTACTCAAAAGATGTTGGAAAAGATTGATTTTACTACTGTTAATCCAGGTAAATGGACAACTGATAAGGAGATAAACGAGAAAATAAAAATCTTGCTTCACAATTATCATATTAGGAACAACGATTTGTTAGGTGCTTATAAACGTAAGAAATTTGCAGTAACTATTGGTGACGAATTACCATCAGGTATTATGCAATTGGCAAAGATTTATATTGCTAAAAAACGCAAATTAAAAGTAGGAGATAAGATGGCAGGTCGTCACGGTAACAAAGGCATTGTTGCCCGTATTGTTCGCGATGAGGATATGCCTTTCTTAGATGATGGAACTCCTGTTGATATTGTGTTGAACCCATTGGGTGTACCTTCGCGTATGAACCTTGGACAAATATATGAAACCGTTCTTGCCTGGGCAGGAAAAACATTGGGTGAGAAATTCTTTACTCCAATCTTTGACGGTGCCACTACAGATCAGTTGAACGAGTGGACAGACAAAGCAGGTTTGCCTCGCTATGGCCGTACATTCTTAACAGATGGTGGAACCGGTGAGAAATTTGACCAGCCGGCTACCGTAGGTATTATCTACATGTTGAAACTTGGTCACATGGTGGATGACAAGATGCACTCTCGTTCTATCGGACCTTACTCATTAATTACACAACAACCTTTGGGCGGTAAAGCACAGTTTGGAGGTCAGCGTTTTGGTGAGATGGAGGTTTGGGCACTGGAAGCATTTGGTGCTGCCAATATCCTACAGGAAATCCTTACCATTAAATCGGATGACGTGGTTGGACGTGCTAAAGCTTATGAAGCTATTGTGAAAGGTGAAAATATGCCAACTCCTGGAATCCCTGAATCGTTCAATGTATTGTTGCACGAATTAAGAGGATTGGGATTGAACATTACACTTGACTAAAACACCTCACCCCTTAATCCCCTCTCCAAAGGAGAGGGGGTAGGAGGTGATAATCTTGACAAAGAGTGAGAAATAAAAAAGCACATTTAGCGAACTGCACAATCTGTGGAGGGAGAAAAGAAAAAGGAGCAATAACTTATAGTTTTGATTCAGGGCGTAATCTTTTGGTTGTACGAAAAGTTCCTGCAATGGTATGCGAACAATGTGGTGAAGAGTGGATTGATAATGCAACTGCTAAATCATTAGAACAACTTACAAATAATGCAAGGGATAAAAAGCATCAATTTGAAGTAATTTCATATTAATAATAATTGTAATTAAAAACCAATAAAAAAAATGGCTTACAAAAAAGAGCATAAATTAAAAAGTAATTTCTCGAAAATTACCATCAGTCTTGCATCTCCTGAAGCAATCCTGGAACGCTCGAGTGGTGAAGTAGTGAAACCGGAAACCATTAATTACAGAACATACAAACCTGAAATGGGTGGTTTGTTCTGTGAACGTATTTTTGGACCGGTGAAAGATTGGGAATGTGCTTGTGGTAAATATAAACGTATTCGTTACAAAGGGATTGTTTGTGACCGTTGCGGTGTGGAAGTAACCGAAAAGAAAGTACGTAGAGAGCGTATGGGGCATATTGCATTAGTTGTGCCCGTTGCTCATATCTGGTACTTTAAATCGTTGCCAAATAAAATAGGTTACCTGTTGGGTTTGCCAACAAAAAGATTAGACATGATTATTTACTACGAACGTTATGTAGTAGTAAATGCAGGGGTTAAAGGGGTGGATGGAGTTAATTATCTTGATTTTTTATCTGAAGAAGAATATTTGAATATTTTGGAATCTTTACCAAAAGAAAATCAATATCTGGATGATGATGACCCTAATAAATTCATTGCGAAGATGGGTGCTGAAGCATTGCAAGCTCTTTTGAGCCGTGTTGATTTGGATTCATTGTCTTTTGATTTACGTCACAAAGCAAATACGGAAACGTCACAACAACGTAAAAACGAAGCGTTGAAACGTTTACAGGTTGTTGAAGGGTTCCGTCACGCAAATGACCATGTGGAAAATCGCCCGGAGTGGATGATTGTAAAAATTGTTCCTGTTATTCCACCCGAATTACGTCCGTTGGTGCCATTGGATGGTGGTCGTTTTGCAACTTCCGATTTAAATGACTTATACAGACGTGTTATTATCCGTAACAACCGTTTGAAACGATTAATAGAAATTAAAGCTCCGGAAGTAATCTTGCGTAACGAAAAACGTATGTTGCAGGAGTCGGTGGATTCATTGTTTGATAACTCACGTAAATCAAATGCTGTGAAAACAGAATCGAACCGTGCGTTGAAATCATTGTCAGATTCATTGAAAGGTAAACAAGGCCGGTTCCGTCAGAACTTACTTGGAAAACGTGTGGATTATTCAGCACGTTCGGTAATTGTTGTAGGACCAGAATTGAAATTGCACGAATGCGGATTGCCAAAAGATATGGCAGCAGAGTTATTCAAGCCGTTTATCATCCGTAAGATGATTGAGCGCGGTGTGGTAAAAACTGTGAAATCTGCAAAGAAAATAGTTGACAAGAAAGAACCTATTGTTTGGGATATATTAGAAAACGTATTGAAAGGACATCCTGTTCTTTTAAATCGTGCTCCTACATTACACAGATTAGGTATTCAGGCTTTTCAACCTAAATTGATTGAAGGAAAAGCAATTCAATTGCACCCGTTAACGTGTACTGCGTTTAACGCGGATTTTGACGGTGACCAGATGGCGGTTCACGTTCCGTTGGGACATGCTGCTATATTGGAAGCTCAATTGCTGATGCTTGCTTCTCACAATATTTTGAACCCTGCTAATGGTGCACCGGTGGCTGTACCTTCCCAGGACATGGTGCTTGGTTTGTATTACATGACAAAAGGAAAGAAAACTACTCCTGAAGAAAAAGTAAAAGGCGAAGGTCTGACTTTCTATTCTCCGGAGGAAACCGTAATTGCCTACAACGAAAAACGTGTTGATTTGCATGCTTGGGTAAAAGTTCGTATTCCTGTTAAAGAAGGAAACAAAACCGTAAACAAATTAATTGAAACCACTGTAGGACGTATTTTATTTAATAAAGTAGTTCCAGAAGAAGTTGGTTATATCAATGAGTTATTAACTAAAAAATCGTTGCGCGACATTATTGGTAATATTGTGAAAGAAACCGGTATGGCAAAAACTGCGAAGTTTTTAGATGAAATAAAAACATTAGGTTATATGCACGCCTTCCGCGGAGGTTTGTCATTTAACTTAGGAGATGTGGTGATTCCGGAAGATAAAGGTAAAATGATAGCGGATGCCAATGCCCTTGTGGAAGAGGTGGTAGGAAACTACAATGCCGGTTTCATTACTAACAATGAGCGTTACAACCAGATTATTGATATCTGGACACATACTAATTCCCGCATTACAGCAAAAGTATTGCATACATTAACTAACGACAGACAAGGATTTAACCCCGTGTTTATGATGTTGGATTCAGGTGCGCGGGGTTCTAAGGAACAAATTCGTCAGTTGGGTGGTATGCGTGGATTGATGGCTAAACCTCAAAAAGGTGCAGGTGGTGGAGAAATTATCGAAAATCCAATCCTTTCTAACTTTAAAGAAGGTTTGTCCATCCTTGAGTATTTCATTTCTACTCACGGTGCGCGTAAGGGACTTGCAGATACGGCTCTTAAGACAGCCGATGCCGGTTATTTGACCCGTAGGTTAGTGGACGTTGCGCAGGATGTTATTATTACTATTGAAGACTGCGGTACATTGCGTGGTTTGATTGCTACTCCATTGAAGAAAAATGATGAGGTGGTTGAATCTTTATACGATAGAATATTAGGAAGAACTACTGTTCATGATGTATATAACCCATTAACAGGAAAATTAATTATTGCTTCGGGAGAAGAGGTGAAAGAAGATGCTGCAAAAGCAATTTCGGAATCTCCTATTGAATCAGTAGAGATACGTTCGGTATTAACTTGCGAAAGCAAAAACGGGGTGTGTGGAAAATGTTACGGACGTAACCTGGCAACAGGCAGAATGGTTCAGCGTGGTGAGGCAGTAGGTGTTATTGCTGCGCAATCCATAGGTGAGCCGGGAACACAGTTAACATTGCGTACGTTCCACGTGGGAGGCGTTGCGGGTGGTTCTGTGGCTTCTTCTAAACTGGAAGCTAAATATGACGGTATCCTGGAAATTGACGAATTAAAAACCGTTAAACGTAAATCAGGGAAAGAGATGGTGGATGTTGTAATTGGTCGTTCGGCTGAAGTTCGCATCATTGATGCAACTACAAAAATTGTGCTCACAACAGGTAACATTCCTTATGGTTCGCAAGTGTATGTAAAAAATGGTGGGAAAATTAAAAAAGGTACCCTCATGTGCGACTGGGACCCATATAATGCCGTGATTGTTTCAGAATTTGCAGGTAAACTGGAGTTTGACAATATTGAAGAAGGTATTACTTTCCGTGAAGAATCGGATGAACAAACCGGGTTTAAAGAAAAGGTAATTGTGGAGAGTCGTGATAAATCAAAAAATCCTTCTATCCGGATTGTTGTGAACAAAGAAGTGGTTCGTACTTATAATATTCCGGTAGGTTCTCACGTTATTGTAAACGATAAAGATAAAATTGAAACCGGGCAGATATTGGTTAAAATTCCTCGTTCATCCGGTAAAACAGGTGATATTACCGGTGGTTTGCCTCGTGTAACGGAGTTATTCGAAGCGCGTAACCCAAGTAATCCGGCTGTGGTTTCCGAAATAGACGGTATTGTTACGTTTGGTAAAATTAAACGCGGTAACCGTGAAGTGTTTGTAGAATCAAGAACTGGCGAAAGAAAAACCTATCTTGTACAGTTGTCTAAACACATCCTTGTTCAGGAAAACGACTTCATAAAAGCAGGTGAGGCATTATGTGACGGGGCTATTACTCCGGCAGATATTCTTGCTATTAAAGGACCAACTGCTGTTCAGGAGTACCTGGTAAACGAAGTACAGGAGGTATATCGTTTGCAGGGTGTGAAAATTAATGATAAGCATTTTGAAGTTATTGTTCGCCAGATGATGCGTAAAGTGGATATTTCTGAAGCAGGAGATTCTACTTTTCTTGAAAAACAATTAATCAACAAAGCTACTTTTATGGAAGAAAATGATAACCTGTATGGCAAAGTGGTTATCACGGATGCGGGCGAATCTACTCTTTTTAAAGCGGGACAGATAATCAGTGCGCGCAAGTTGAGGGATGAAAACTCGTCTATGAAACGCAGAGACATGAAAATTATTGAGGCTCGCGAAGCGGTGCCGGCTACGAGTAACCAGGTGTTGCAGGGTATTACCCGCGCATCGTTACAAACGCAATCGTTTATGAGTGCTGCCTCTTTCCAGGAAACTACTAAAGTGCTGAACGAAGCGGCTGTGGCAGGTAAAGTGGATTATTTGCTGGGCTTAAAAGAAAACGTAATTGTTGGGCATTTGATTCCGGCTGGTACAGGCTTGAGAGCTTACGATAAGTTAATTGTGGGTTCGCAGGAAGAATACGACAAATTGATGGCTTCTAAAAAAGAAGCTGCTTTGGAAGAAGAGGCTTAGTATTTATAAGTAATATTTAATAAGTAATAAAAAGGGGTAATGCCGCAAGTGCGGCATTGCTCCTTTTTTTTTAGTTCGTTTCCACACAATAATACAGAATAAGGAAACAGGGATAATAAAAAAAGGAAACACTTTTTATTATAAAATATTTCCTTTGCTATAAAGGTGAGACTAAAATAAAAAGTAATATTTACGGGAGCGGAACTAGTGAGGGTATGGTTTCAGGAAGTCCTTTTTGGTGAACTTCTAGCTTATCCATATCTCCAATTGCTTGGTCATTTTCATCTGCTAAAATAACTCGATCGCTCATTGTTTGCATATAGAATAAATTTGTTTTTTTACACCGGTCCATTAATAATTTTATTGATTCCGTATTTTTAATAATTACATAGCTGTTTCCGCGTATTACTTTTTGATAAGATTCTGAAAGTGAAATGAAACTTATAATTTATATTCATTTTCTTTCGGCATTAATTGAGAACTATGCCAAAAAACACCGGCAAGGAGGCAGCTTCCTGAAAAAAAATCTATTTTTGAAATTGCCTATTCTGCCGATAAAGCAAAAATGATACTATATATTAAAGTGTATTACGTGAGCCCTACCGGGGAAGCAGGAAAGGAAAGCAAGCCCGTGATGGTGGAATTGTTTTAGCAGAACCTCTCCCGCTGGTCGAGATTTGCAATCACGACCCAAGAGCAAAGGATTTGTAATCCTCTATTCTAATAAAATTAAGCTTGCCGAAAATGCCGCCAGAAATATTATTGCTAACTTTGAAGCGTGCCTGCCTGTCGGCAGGCAGGTGCAAGGCGGGAATGAGGGAAGGGCTGGGGCGATATGCGTCATTGCGAGAACGCGTAGTGCGAACATTTACGCAACGAATTAAATTTTGACAGACAACTAAAACAGAAACGAAATGAAAAAATTATTTCTTCTTTTAATTCCAATTTTTATAACAATAACATCTTTTGCGCAAATAAGCGATTCTGTTGTTGAGAAATTAGGAATGGGAAGAGGAGTTCTTTTTCCAAACGTTTATTCTTCCTGGGATACGTTAACACTAACCTATGATTCATTTAATATTTCAACAGGACAACTTAATAGCAAACTAATAAAGTATTGGAATAATGGAATGTGGAATGATGGTTTAATTCATAAATATACTTACGACAGCTATCATAAAATTTTAACAGATACTTTTAAAACAATTTCTACTAATTGGAATTTGCAATTTATAAATACGGAATACGACCGCTTTCTTTTATTTGATTCAATAATACTTTGGAATTACAATGGCTTGTTTGAAAATTCATTAACAGAACATACCTATACTTCAAATCTTGAAACCGAATTGACTATTAAAAATTGGAATGGTACTTCTTTTAGTGATTCCCTGAAATGGACATTTGTATATGATACTTTAAACAGAAAAAAACAAAGTGTTTCATACAAATATTCTAATCCAAATTGGATTACTCTTGACAGTATATTCTATCAATATGATTCATTAAACAAATTAAAAACATCTACAAATATCAGCTATAACAGTTTTTGCGGCAGCATTGACACCAACCTGATTATTAACAATTACTATGCGCCATCAGGCTATTTGACCAAATATACTTACAATGGAGTTTCTTGTGGCGGAGTTTATGATACAACAAGTAATGTATCTTATACATACAGCCAAGTTACAAATATAGATTCAATAAAGTATCATTTAAAATTCGATAACCAAGGTTGCGGTTGTATGCACTATCCTGTAATAACAAATGGTTTTAAATTGTTTGATATTTTCGGAAACACCACATATAATTATTATTCATTGGTTTCAGATGATAATTCAAATGATTACGACTACAAAGAATATGACAACTATTACAGAATACTCCTTACAGGAATAAAAGAATCTATCGCTGAAAAATCTTTAAACATATACCCTAACCCATTTACATTACAGACAACGATTTCATTTAGCGAAGAACAAAAAAATACAACTGTAAGAATAACCGACCTGCTTGGAAATGAAATTAAAACCATAAACTTTTGGGGTAGACAATTAGTAATTGAAAAAGGAGAAATGCAATCAGGTGTTTACTTTGTGCAGACAACTGACGAAAAGAAGAACATTACAAACAAGAAAATAATAATACAATAACATTTGACACGAAAGACGAACAACCCCTCGTTGGGCGTAGCGTCCCGCTCGTCCAGTTTAACAAGGCGTCCCGCCTCATCTTATTTATTATAACTATCTTTGATTAATAATGTCAACAGGTTATCATAATCCTGTAAGAGCCGGAATAGCAGAGCGCCCTGAAGAATATAAATATTCAAGTGCAATAGATTATGCAGATGGCAAAGGATTATTAACAGTTGAGAAAATTAATGAGAAGTTGGAAAACATATTAATGAAGGCGGGACGCCTTGTTAAATCAGACGAGCGGGACGCTACGCCTAACGGGGTGATAAGCAGGTGGATTCTTTGGTAAAAGAATATAATGGTATGATTATGCCCAATCAAAATCTTACTCCAAAACAAATAGAACAAGTGCTTGCTTACATAGAGGATTACAAACCCACTGCGGATTCTTTACCCAATACAACAGCTTCTGTTTCCGTTCCGGCTACT
>JANYDQ010000351.1 GCA_025363555.1 Bacteroidota bacterium
TAATAGAACGAACCAATGCTTGGCTGGACGCCTTTAAAGCTCTTTTGGTGCGTTTTGAAACAAATAAAATTCACTGGAAAGCACTACATTTATTAGCCTTTACCGTTATTTTATTACGTCAACTTTAAACAACTTCATTGAATATTATTTCATTTTCAGAAACATTAAATGAGAAGAAGAAATATATTTTAGGCAATCAGTTGTTTCGAAGCAGAACAAGTATTGGGGCAAATGTTAAAGAAGCACAGAATGCAGAAAGTAAAGCCGACTTTATTCACAAATTAAAAATAGCCGCTAAAGAAGTTGATGAAACAGAATATTGGTTACTTTTATGTAAACATTCTAAAGAATATCCTGACACAACCGAATTACTTGAAAAACTAACTGTGATTTCAAAAATCGTAAATAAAATAATAGGAACAAAAAATAATGTAAAACCAACGGTTAATTAGCTAATAAGCTAATAAGCTAATAAGCTAATTAAAATGAAAGAAGTAAAAAATGTAGAGTACGGTTTAGAAAAAATATTCGAAGGGGCGCAAGACTTTCTTCCTTTATTAGGAACCGATTATGTGGAATTTTATGTAGGCAATGCCAAACAGGCAGCCCACTTTTACAAAACCGCTTTCGGTTTTCAATCTTTTGCTTACAAAGGACTGGAAACAGGTTGCAGGGATTACGCATCGTATGTATTGGCACAGGATAAAATACGGATAGTGTTAACTACTCCGCTTAATTCCAAATCGCCTATCAATGAACATTTAAGAAAGCATGGTGATGGTGTGAAAATAATTGCACTGTGGGTGGAAGATGCCACTAAGTCGTTTGAAGAAACAGTAAAACGGGGCGCAAAACCTTTCATGGAGCCTACTACAGAAAAAGACGAACATGGCGAAGTAGTTCGTTCGGGAATTTATACTTATGGAGAAACTGTTCATATTTTTGTAGAGCGCAAAAACTACAAAGGATTATTTCTTCCCGGGTTTAGGGAATGGAAATCGGATTACAACCCCGCTTCCACAGGTTTGAAATTTATTGACCACATGGTAGGCAATGTAGGCTGGGGGGAAATGAACCAATGGGTAAACTGGTATGAAGAAGTAATGGGCTTTGTCAACTTTCTTTCTTTTGACGATAAGCAAATCACGACAGAATATTCGGCATTGATGAGTAAAGTAATGAGCAACGGAAACGGAAGAATTAAATTCCCGATTAACGAGCCGGCAAAAGGAAAAAAGAAATCGCAGATAGAGGAATATATTGATTTTTATGAAGGTCCGGGAGTGCAACACATGGCAATAGCTACTGATGATATTATTAAAACAGTGATGGAACTGAAAGTAAGAGGGGTTGAATTTTTATCTGCACCACCACCTGCTTACTACGAAGAAATCCCGAAACGTCTGGGCAAACACATGGACATGATGCACGAAGATTTGAAAGTAATTGAAAAATTGGCAATACTTGTGGATGCCGATGAAGATGGATATTTGCTTCAAATTTTCACAAAACCATTAGAAGACCGCCCAACTGTATTCTTCGAAATCATCCAGAGAATGGGAGCCAAAGGTTTTGGGGCAGGAAATTTCAAAGCATTATTTGAATCGATAGAAAGAGAACAGGAAAAAAGAGGAACGCTTTAAATTGGTTCATTGCTTCATTTTTTAATTAGTACAGAAAACCCGGCAGTTTTAGAAACTTGCCGGGTTTTCATTTTATTGGTTTCTGTACTTTGTAAAAACCTATTGCTCCAAAAATTGCTCACGAAATAGATTCAAAGAAAAAAATTAACTTTGTGTCCTAAATAAAATCTATGAATAAGTTAAAAATTTCACTTTTAATAATTTCAGTAATCATTCTTAACGGATTCCTTCATTCTCAAACACCACCAAACGACACCGGGAAAGTAACCATTATCCAGGACGATAAAGTAAAAGAACTCCTTGCCAATGACATCGAGATAAATGTCAGGGCACCTATTAAAGGATATAGAATAAAAATTCATTTTGGTTCAGACAAAAACAAAGCAAAAGAAATAAAGGCAGATTTTAGTGCCAAATATCCCAATGTGCCTGCTTACGAAAAATACGACCAGCCCAACTTCAACATTCGGGTGGGTGATTTCAGAACAAAACTGGAAGCGTATAAATTTCTGAAACAAATACAAGCCGATTTTCCTGCTTCGTTTTTGGTACAGGATGAAATTGAAATGCCGAAACTGGAATAGTAAGTAGTATTGAGGAATGGAGACTTCGTGCAGTTTGCCAAACTATAAATTTATTATAATGAAAAATGTATTTTTAATTGTGGTGTGTTTGCTTGCCGGCAATTATTCTTTTTCCCAAAACACTCCTACACCTGCAAAGGTGCATATAATAAAATGTACTTCCTTTTCTGTTTCCAAACCGCTTAGTGATTTATTTGAAACGGATGCTTCGGAAAAAGATAATCGGAAAATGAAAGAGTCGGAAGACAAAGACGAACGAAAACTGCCCACATACACCTTTACTGAAAAAGACGGGCAGCAATACGGAGAAGACATGTCTATAAGACAAACTGCTGCGGGCAACCGTCAATCTACTTCTACAATAGCTAACTGGGCAGGGCAGGTAGGTAATTTTTACCCTACCGATGCCACCGGGGCTGCCGGACCTAACCATTATGTGCAATGTGTAAACTCTACCCCGGTTAAAGTATTTAATAAAACTAATGGAGCACTGCTCGGCACTGTTCATCACCTTGGCAGTTTATGGTCGCCTGCTGTGGGCAATGGCGGAGATCCGATAGTGCTGTATGATAAATATGCCGACCGCTGGTTTTTGAGCCAGATAGGCATTGCCAGCAACGGAGACTTGAACACCTATATTGCCATTTCTACTACTCCGGACCCAACGGGCACGTATTACACTTATACGTTTGCCACCGGACAATATCCCGATTATCAGAAATTTTCGATCTGGGCAGATGGTTATTATATGACCGCCAATCAAAATACAGATGAAGTATATTGTTTCGAACGGGATTCGATGCTGGCAGGCAGTGCAGCAGCCCGTTCCATAGGTATAGCATTTACCACAGGAACCACCAGTTCTTTTTATGTGCCGTTGCCGGCAGATGCAGACGGACAATTGCCCCCCTACGGTACGCCCCTGCCTTTCTTTGCTTTTCATGATAATGCCTGGACAGCAGGCGGAGATGAAATCAGGATTTGGAGCATGTCGGTTAACTGGATTTCTGGTATTCCTACTGCCACCATTAGCGCCACCCCCGATTCGGTAGCGCTTACTGCTTTCAATTCTGCTTATAGTTCCACCCTAAATGATATTCCGCAGCCGGGAACCACTTTAAAATTAGATGGGTTGGGCGGTTATCTCAATTTCAGGGCGCAATGGAGAAAATGGACGGGTTATAATTCGGTGGTGTTAAACTTTGCAGTAAGAATAAGTGCTACCCAAAGAGGAATTCGCTGGGTGGAGTTGCGACAGGATGATAGTACATTGGCCTGGACAAAATTCCAGGAAGGAACATACGCCCCGGGAACTTCCAGCTACTGGTGCGCAAGCATTGCCATGAACGATTGCGGAAGCATTGCTTTATGTTACAACAAGTCTTCTTCTGCCGCAGGCGATTACCCGAGCCTTGCATATACGGGCAGGATAGCGAACGACCCGCTCGGAACGATGACAATTGGAGAAACCGTGGCATTTCAGGGAACTGGCGCACTTACCCAAACCAACAGGTGGGGCGATTATTCTCATACCTGCCTGGACCCCGATGGAATTACTTTCTGGCATACGGGCGAATATGCTACCAATGTGAACCCTAACGTGGGCACAAGAATATATTCTTTTCAACTTCCCTGTTTTGTGGGTATTGCCGAAAACGAAAATTCAGAGGCTGTTATCAATGTGTTTCAATCGAATTCGGAAATAGAGATTATAGGTACTCATTTGCAAAACGATGATGAACTGAAAGTAGACTTGTTTGACATCAGCGGAAAACAGTTGGCGGCAAAAAAAGTAAAATCCTCTTTCCATTCGTTCCAAACTTCCTTTGATGTTTCCGCTTTAGCGAAAGCCACCTACCTGGTGAGGGTAGGGAAGGAGAACAGCAGTTTTCAAAGGGTGAAAAAAATAATAGTGAAATAAAAAGTATTAGTATTAAGTAAACAGAAACACAAAGTACTTCACACACAGGCTCCCCTCTCCTTTCTTCAAGGAGAAGGGCAGGGGGTGAGGTCTAAATAAAAAAAATGAAAAACATAATCCTTTTAATTACCGCATTAAGCATGGTGGCTTGTAAAACAAAACAACCTGCTGCGTCAGGCGCTAAAACGGCTGCCACTACCAGTACAGAAACGAAAACCACAACAGATGCAGCAGCGCCCCAAACAAAAGGCAAGGTGTCTCACCAATACCGGGCTACCGGGTGCCCCACGGTGGTGATTGTAAAAAACGGGGAATCCGTGATGACTTTGATTCCGAGTGTACCATTGCCCGAAAAAATGGATGTGGATGGGTTGGAAATTTTGTTCGACTTTCTTCCTTTGCGAATGCATAACCCCGAAGGTTGCAACGTAGGCATTCCGGCAGGGCTCACCAATATTAAAACCACCAAATAAAAATGGAAATACAAAAAAGTTACGAGCGGCTGCTCATTGGAAACAAACGATGGGCAGGAGAAAAGCTAAAGCAAAATCCTGATTTTTTTAAAAACCTTACCAAGGGGCAAAATCCCGAGTACCTCTGGATTGGTTGTTCCGACAGCCGGGTGCCGGCTAATGAAATAACAAATACCAATTCGGGAGAAATATTTGTACACCGAAACATTGCCAATGTAGTGGTACATACGGATATGAATTTACTATCCGTTTTGTATTACGCAGTGGAGGTGCTGAAAGTAAAACACGTTATTGTATGCGGGCATTACGGTTGCGGAGGTGTGCTCGCAGCCATGGAAAACAAGGACCAGGGCTTTGTGAACAACTGGCTGCGCAATATAAAGGAAGTGTATAACAAACATTCGAAAGAACTGGATGCCATTACCGATTTTACTGCCCGCGCCAACCGGCTGGTGGAACTGAACGTGGTAGAACAGGTGCATAACCTGGCGAAAACCAAGATAGTGCAGCAGCACTGGAAAAGCCGCGAACTGGAAATACACGGCTGGGTGTATGGTTTTGAAAATGGTTTGATTGAAGATTTGCAGGTAAGTTACAGCGATATTAAAAATGTGGAACCTATTTTCAGGTATGATATTTAAGTTCCACTCTATCACCTCACCTCAACACCTCCTATAGTTTAATTTTTGGGCGTGTGCCCGATGAAGAATCGGGCACCGGGCTTTCCGCTTCAATCTTTTTTGTCCCCCCGCTGTCACACTGAGAGATCTTTGCAAAAGTCCAGTTTAGTATTTCACTCTACCTTTTTGAGATTTTCTAAAGAATATTTTACCTTTTTTGGAGGGGGCTTTTCTTTTTTTTGGCTTCTTTTTTTATTCGAAGGTTTTTTAACCTCCTTTTTGGG
>JANYDQ010000352.1 GCA_025363555.1 Bacteroidota bacterium
AATAAATGAATTTAACACCCTTGCAAACTCAATATACTATCACTGGGATAATATCCTCAACTTTTTTGACAACCGAAGCACTAATGCTCACGCTGAATCTTACAACGCAAAACTAAAATTGTTTAGGGCTAATTTAAGAGAGGGGGGAAGGATGTGAAATTTTTTCTCTTTAGGTTAGAAAAGCTCTTCGCTTAATTTTTTTACTCCCTACAAAATTACGTTGACCCGATACTTCTGTAAGAGTAGGAGCTACTCCTATAAGAGTAGGCACTACTCCTGTAAAAGTAGGCGCTACTTCTGAAAGAGTAGACGCTACTTCTTTAAGATTAGGAGCTACTACTATAAGATTAGGAGCTACTACTATAAGAGTAAACGCTACTTCTGTTTTACCTCAAAGGTTAGGTATCATTTCGTAAACAAACAGTATTAGTAGTCATAAACCAGGACGAAAAAGGATATGACTTAATGCTTGCCTGGGAGCACATCACCATCTTTGCTCGTATACACAATGAAGAATTTAACATATCCGATGCTTGCAGAGGAATTCTTTTACTGATTTTGAAGATGCAATTCTGGACGTTTCAGCAGAAAATAATAATATAGAATAGTTACTCCAAAGGAATTTTGAAATTTTTTCATTAGTTTGAATTAAAACTCATTCACATATTTTTTTGTTTTCAAATTGTTTTTTCCATTCCAATTTTCGCTCATTCAAGCAGACCCCATTTTTAAATTAATTCTATCTTTGCACTCTTTTTTAAAATAAATACCAATATCCCCTTTGTATGGAGTTTGGATAAAAACAAAACAATGATTAAAATAACTTTACCCGATGGCAGTGTGCGTGAGTACGCAAAAGGAACTACTGCTTTGCAAGTTGCACTGTCTATTTCCGAAGGATTAGCCAGGAATGTTTTGGCTGCAAAAGTAAATGGAGAAGTGTGTGATGCCACCCGAGCTATTAATGATGATGCAAAGTTGGTGTTGCTCACGATGAATGATTTGGAAGGAAAGTCAACCCTTTGGCATTCGTCTGCACATTTAATGGCAGAGGCATTGGAGGCGTTGTATCCGGGAACCAAGTTTGGTATCGGACCGCCCATTGAATCAGGGTTTTATTATGACATTGATTTGGGAGGAAAAACAATTTCGCAGGAAGATTTTAAGAAGATAGAAGATAAAATGCTGGAGTTGGCGCGCCAGGGAAACGCATATATAAGAAAGGAAATTTCGAAAGCAGATGCTATTGCTTATTTCAAAGAAAAAAATGATGAGTATAAGTTAGATTTGCTGGAAGGTTTAGAAGATGGCAAAATTACTTTTTATCAGCAGGGAAATTTTACCGATTTATGTCGCGGACCTCATATTCCCAATACCGGGTTCATCAAAGCTGTAAAATTGATGAATGTGGCAGGGGCGTATTGGAGAGGAGATGAAAAAAATAAAATGCTTACTCGTATTTATGCGGTAACATTTACCAAACAAAAAGAATTAACGGAATATTTAGAATTACTGGAACAAGCCAAAGCCCGCGACCACCGCAAATTGGGAAAGGAACTGGAATTATTTGCTTTTTCCGAAAAAGTAGGAATGGGCTTGCCACTTTGGCTTCCCAAAGGGGCTGCTTTGCGTGAACGATTAGTCCAGTTTTTGCAGAAAGCACAAATTAAAGATGGGTATTTACCGGTGGTAACTCCGCATATCGGGAACAAAAATTTATACATTACATCGGGACATTACGAAAAATACGGGGCAGATTCTTTTCAGCCCATAAAAACTCCGCACGAAGGAGAGGAGTTTTTCCTAAAGCCGATGAATTGCCCGCATCATTGCGAAATATATAAAGTAACACCAAAATCTTATAAGGATTTGCCGGTTCGTTATTCCGAGTTCGGAACCGTTTATCGTTATGAGCAGGCGGGAGAACTTCATGGTTTGACAAGAGTAAGGGGATTTACACAGGATGATGCTCACTTATTTTGTCGCCCGGACCAGGTAAAAGAGGAGTTCAATAAAGTAATAGATTTAGTGCTGTATGTATTTAAAGCATTAGATTTTCATGATTTTACCGCACAAATTTCGTTGCGCGACCCTGATAATAAAACCAAATACATCGGAAGCGATGAAAACTGGGCATTGGCTGAAGCCGCTATTATTGAATCGGCAAAAGAAAAAGGGTTGAACACAGTGGTGGAACTGGGTGAAGCTGCTTTCTATGGACCTAAACTTGATTTTATGGTAAAAGATGCAATAGGAAGAAAATGGCAGTTGGGAACCATACAGGTGGATTATAATTTACCCGAGCGATTTGAACTGGAATATACAGGAAGTGATAACCAAAAACACCGCCCTGTGATGATACATCGTGCACCATTTGGTTCATTAGAAAGATTTGTGGCAGTTTTGATAGAACATTGTGCCGGAAAATTCCCTTTATGGCTTACCCCGGAACAATTTTGTATTTTGCCGATAAGTGAAAAATACAATGATTATGCAAAAAAAGTGTTGGAATTGCTAAAAAATTCCGATATTCGCGGCTTCATTGACGACAGGAACGAGAAAATAGGCAAGAAAATAAGGGATGCAGAGTTGATGAAAGTACCGTATATGCTGATAGTTGGGGAGAAAGAAGAGGCGGAAAATATGGTTTCGGTACGTAAGCAGGCTGAGGGAGATTTAGGAAGTTTTAGCATAGAAGACTTCGGAAAAATCATAATTAAAGAAATAGAAAATCGCTTTAAATAAAGAAATTAACAGAGTATTCATTAATATAGGAGGAACAAACAATAGCAGCACCATTTAACAATAACAGCGCTTATAAGCCGCCTTTTAAAAAGCCAACAGCCCCTGCAGGACCAGCTACAGACAGGCGATTTGGAAAAGGCGGACAAAGAAGAAAAGAGGATTTGCACAACATTAACGAACGCATCAGAGCTAAAGAGGTGCGTGTGGTGGGCGAAGGAATTGAAACCGGGGTTTATCCTATTGCGAAAGCATTAGAGATTGCAAAAGAAGCAGGATTGGATTTGGTGGAAATATCACCAACTGCCGAACCACCCGTTTGTAAGGTAGTTGATTATAAAAAGTTTTTATACGACCAAAAAAAGAAACAAAAGGAATTAAAAGCGAAAGCGGCTAAAACAGTTATAAAAGAAATTCGTTTCGGACCGCAGACAGATGACCATGATTTTACATTCAAGAAAAACCATGCAATTAAGTTTTTGCAGGAAGGGTGTAAAGTAAAAGCGTTTGTTTTTTTTAAAGGACGTTCTATCGTATTTAAAGAGCAGGGCGAAATTTTATTATTGCGTTTTGTAAGTGAGTTGGAAGAATACGGAAAACCGGAACAAATGCCTGTACTGGAAGGAAAAAAAATGATAATGGTGATAGCACCGAAAAAGAAATAAGGAATAGCCAATAGTAATTAGAAAACAGAGTAATAATAAAATAATTTAACAATAAAAAATAAATTAAGATGCCAAAAATGAAAACTATGTCCGGAGCTAAGAAGAGATTCAAAGTAACGGCTTCAGGAAAAGTAAAAAGAAAACATGCTTTTAAAAGTCATATTCTGACCAAGAAATCAACCAAAGCAAAACGTGCTTTATCTCACACTGGATTAGTTGATAAAACCGATATGCCTAGAGTGAAAGCAATGCTTACTATTGGAAAATAATTAGCTAATATGCTAATTAGCCAATATGCTAATTAAAAAACGACAGTCAATTAAATCAATATAAACCAGGATTTCAGTATTAAGTTTCTTTAAACTGTAAGAACGCTGAAACCAAAAAACAAAAAACAAAATGCCTAGATCGGTTAACTCGGTGGCTTCAAGAGCCAGAAGAAAAAAAGTCCTCAAACAAACAAAAGGTTATTGGGGTGCAAGAAAAAACGTTCATACTATTGCTAAGAACGTATTGGAAAAAGGTTTGACGTATGCTTATCGCGACAGAAAAACCAAAAAACGTAACTTCCGTGCAATATGGATTCAGCGTATCAACGCAGGAGTTCGTCCTTACGGATTGTCTTATTCTCAATTCATGGGAAAAGTTCATGCTAAAAATATTGACCTGAACCGTAAGGTTTTGGCTGATTTGGCAATGAATAACCCCGAAGCTTTTAAGGCTGTGGTGGAGAGTGTGAAATAGAATTTCCCTTTTTAACCTTGCGGAAACGGAGGGTGAAAGGAAACAATTTTTAAAAATGCTACGACAGATAATCCTGTCCTGATTGTTTTCAGGACGGGATTTTTTGTTTCAATTCAATAAAATTTCCTTCTGATTTTTTTAAACCTAAACTGAGATCTTTGCAAAAGTCCAGTTTAGTATTTCACTCTACCTTTTTGAGATTTTCTAAAGAATATTTTACCTTTTTTGGAGGGGGCTTTTCTTTTTTTTGGCTTCTTTTTTTATTCGAAGGTTTTTTAACCTCCTTTTTGGG
>JANYDQ010000359.1 GCA_025363555.1 Bacteroidota bacterium
GCTTCCATTTTTTATTTTATTTTGGCTGCAAAGATAGGAGGTTGAAGTTATTTTCAAAGTGCCTAATTCAATAAATGAATTTAACACCGTTGTAAACTCAATATACTATCACTGGGATAATATTCTCAATTTTTTTGATAATAGAAGTACTAATGCTCACGCTGAATCTTACAACGCAAAACTAAAATTGTTTAGGGCTAATTTAAGAGGGGGGAAGGATGTGAAATTTTTTCTCTTTAGGTTAGAAAAACTCTTCGCTTAATTTTTTTACTCCCTACAAAATTACGTTGACCCGATAAGTTAGGTAACATTTGGTTCTCTGCCGAAGGAATGCGTTTATTCAAATGGGACGGAAAAATATTTACCGACTTTTCGGAATAGAAACGGAATGATAACTGTAACAAGATTAAAAATAATCCTTTGCTGTTATGATGAACAAAAAACTTTAGCAGAAAACGAAACGATGTAAACACCAACAAAAGAAAACACTGTTGTATCTGAAAACAAAGAGGAAATTATTTTGAAGTCAGGGTTTGAAGTGAAATAGGGAACGGGTGTAAAGTATCGTGTATCTCTTTATCCTGGGCTCAATGCAATACCGTAACACTTCCTAAATACTTATGGTCATCGTTATGATTATCTTTCAGATTAATTATATACACATATACATCCTCCTGTACCACTCTGCCCATGTAGGTTCCATCCCAATGTTTATTTAAAGTGTCGCCATAAAAAACCTGGTTTCCCCAGCGGTCGAAAATGGTTATTTGGTAGGAAGTAATACTTTCGCCAACACCAAAAAACTCATCATTTTGTCCATCGCCATTAGGCGAAAAAGCATTAGGTATATAAAAAGTAAAAACACCTTCCAGCAAAAAACAGTGCATGGCAGAATCCACACAACTTCCATTTGAAGCAGTAAGCACAACACAATAGGTTCCAATTTGAGAATATTCATGAGATGGATTTTTAAGACTACTGATATTATTTGTACTATAAATATCCCCGAAATCCCAATTCCAAACCAATGCATTGGTTGATAAATTGATAAAGTTAACCGTAGGAGAAAGAACGTTTGTAGTAAGTGGCGGTGTAAAGTTAGCCACAGGCATAGCGTTTACTGTTATCGTACCTGTTGCGGTACTCGAACAGCCGGTAGTTGTCCCGGTTACTGTATAAGTTGTTGTTGAGTCTGGTGTTACTATAATACTGTTTGAAACGGAGCCCGTATTCCATAAGTAAGTAGCAGCTCCTGTTGCTGTAAGCACTGCCGAAGTACCTGCGCATACCGTTTGTGAATTAACCATTACCACAGGGATAGAATTTACCGTAACAGTGGAAACAACGCTGTTGCTGCATCCTGAAGTGGTTCCGGTTATTGTATAACTGGTAGTGGTTACAGGAGAAACGGTGATGGAAGAAGTGGTGGCACCTGTACTCCATAAGTAGGAAGTTGCGTTACCGGTGGCTGTTAATGTTGCCGATTGTCCGTTGCAAATGGCAGGAAAATTAACTGCAATAATAGGGGGGTAATTAACAGTAACAGTAGAAACAGCAGTAGCAAAACAACCGAGAGAAGTGCCGGTTACCGTATATGAACTTGTTGCAGCAGGAGAAGCAGTGGCTGTGGTTGCTCCTGATGTGGTTGCCCCTGCACTCCAGCTGTAACTTGCGGCACCACTGGCTGTCATTGTTGCAATAGCACCATTGCATATAGTGGGTGATGTAACGATAACTATCGGAACAGGGTTAATAACAACTGTTATAGTAGCCATCGGACTTTCACATCCTGCTATAGTTTGTGTTACAAAATAATCAGTAGTTATTGCAACTAAAGTGGAAGGTATGGGTGCAGCTGCATTTCCAATACCACCTACCGCAGTGGAATACCATAGCAAACTAATCCCGGTTGCAGTTAATGGAAGTGCAACATTATTCTGACAATACGTTAAAGGTGAAACCACAACAGGTGCTGCCGGTGCGCTAATCACCACATTATAAGTAACAGCATTACCTGCACCACATGTTCCTGTTTCAGTAACAGTAACAGTTCCGTTTCCTGCTGCTCCAAAAGATACCGTTATTTGATTCGTTCCTTGTCCTGCGGTAATGCTTGCTCCGGCTGGCACTGCCCAGTTGTAGGTGGAACCAGCTGTATTCGTTACCGAATAAATAACCCCTGTTGCATTAGGGCAAACCGGGGTTGTTCCGGTAATAGCTGATGTTACAGGTAGTGTGGTAACTGCCACTGCATAACTTACTGCCTGTCCCTG
>JANYDQ010000375.1 GCA_025363555.1 Bacteroidota bacterium
ATCGGCAAACTGTTCTCCCTTTTTATCGGTAAGTGCATATTTGCGTTCGAAATAATCTGTATTGTCTATAAAATATACCTGCATACGGGCTGCCTGTATAGAAGCCACTTTAATAATCAAAGGATGGTCGTTTCCTTCAATAATAAGATTCATACCCGACAAACGAATTACTTCATGCAACTGGTTACGTCTTTCATTAATGTTTCCGAAGCGCGGCATGAACGTTCGAATCTCTCTTCCCCTTTCCTGTATTCCTTGTGGCAGGTGCCTGCTTATTTTACCCATTGGTGTTTCATCTAAATAAGGTGTGATTTCCTGTGAAACATACAAAATTCTAGCTTTCTTCTTCATGTGGTTAATTAGGTTAGGTTTATAAATCGACCACAAAAGTAAGCAATTTTTTTCGTAATTTCAAAGTAATATGTTAGATTTGCCCGATTAATCGGAAAGAGCCCCCTGTTTAGGTTGATTTTGCTACTTTTCACACAATTATAAGGTTTCATGATTATTTTTTATTCGTCAGAAAAGATTAAAAATCACTTACATGGAATTAGAAGCCGGCAAAAAACAATTGGTTTTGCTCCCACGATGGGAGCTTTGCACAAAGGACACGTTTCTTTGATTGCTGCTGCCAAAGAACAGTGCGATGTGGTGGTGTGCAGCATCTTTGTTAACCCCACACAATTTACTGATTTATCCGATTTGGATAAATACCCCCGAACTCTCGATGCCGACTCCTCTTTGCTCCAATCGGCTAATTGCGACATCCTGTTTGCTCCCGAAATAAATGAAATCTATTCTGATGAAGAAATAAATGCAAAGAAAAACAATGTTGAAGACAAAAGCTGGATGATGGGAAAAACCGTTGATTTTGGTTTGTTAGATAAAGTAATGGAAGGTGCGCAACGTCCCGGGCATTTTAATGGAGTGGCGCAGGTAGTAAGTAAGCTGTTTCGAATTGTAGAACCACACAAAGCTTTTTTCGGACAGAAAGATTTTCAGCAACTGTCTGTAATCAGGAGCATGGTGAAACAAATGGAAATGAACATTGAAATTGTTGCCTGCCCTATTGTTCGTGAAAAAGACGGATTGGCAATGAGTTCGAGAAACAGGCGTCTTTCTGCCGAAGAAAGAAAAAGTGTACATGCCATTTACGATACACTTATTATTATGAAGAAAAATTATAAAGGGGCTTCCACCGAAGATTTAAAAATGCTGGCAGAACGATTGATTTTAAAAAATCCATTAATGAAATTAGAATATTTTGATATTGTGGATGCTGAAACCCTTCAACCTATTGATGATTTTAAAACAGCGAAATCGGCTGTGGCTTGTATAGCTGTAAAATTGAGCAATGTGCGGCTGATAGATAATATTATTCTTTATTAATCTTTTTTGTCATCCTGAGCTTGTCGAAGGACCCCAGTTCCTTTAAGCACAACTCTTCCTGCCTGGTCATTTCCGCCTTTGCCGCTTTGGTTTTATCTTTATAGCCCAGCAAATGAAGGGTGCCGTGAATAATCACCCGGTGCAACTCCTGTTCAAACGATTTAGAAAACTTCTCTGCATTTTCCTGAACTCTTTCTATGCTTATAAATATGTCGCCCGAAATTGCCTGTCTCTTATCATCCAAAGAATAATCGAATGTAATAATATCGGTATAGGTATCGTGTTGAAGATATTGTTTATTCATTTTTAATAAAAACTCATCCGAACAAAAAATAAAGTTCAGCTCCTTTATTTCTCTTTTATTTTTTTTAACTATGGATGAAATCCATTTTTTAAGAATGTTTTTGTTCTTTAAAGTAAAGCTTGTTTCTTCTGTATGAAAATGTATCATTTTAGTTTTATGGTGTTTTTGCTTAAATATTGCAAACTTAGGTTGCCTCTATAGTTTTCCGAACTCACAAATCCGCAATCTATTTGATTCTCTTCCGCTCCCCCTGCCCGCGCGAGTGAAATTGCAAACGGCTGGCGCGAGCGTTTTTCGCTCGTGCCGATTATTCTGTGGCGTCCCGCCACTACACATAGCATTTCTAATTGGTAATTACAAATGTATTAAAAATAACAGTTTCGCTACTATTTTAATTCGTGAATACTGGGATTGTTTTATTTTTTTGCTGTGCCGGGCCGCCACCAAATAATAGACACGAGTTAAACAAACTCACGCCTGCGGGTGACCTCACCCCCTGCCCCTCTCCGAAGGGGGTAAGAAGTGAGATTGAGAGTAAAAACATTTAGTACTTCAGGAAGCGGCTCCCCTCCCCTTGAAGAAAGGGGAGGGGTCGGGGGTGAGGTCTTAAACAAGTTCGCTATGACGGGTGGATTGCTTCGTTCCTCGCAATGACGGGTTTGTGTATCTCTTGCAGGTGCGGGTGTATTTCGCTC
>JANYDQ010000388.1 GCA_025363555.1 Bacteroidota bacterium
TTAAATGTGAACAAATCTCTTTTTTATTAAACTTTTTCGTATCATTGTTTCTTTTTTCTCCCAATGGTAAATATTATTGTTTTACAATTAATAGATACCCTTGGGAGTTATTAAAAATCAACTTTTGACAACTTCAATAAATTAAATGGCTGGTCCTGCAAAAAAACCTATTGGTGTATTCGATTCCGGTTACGGAGGGTTAACAGTTTTAAAAGAAATTGTGAAACAATTGCCCGAATACGATTATTTGTATTTAGGAGATAATGCTCGTGCTCCTTATGGTTCCCGTTCGTTCGAAACTGTTTACGAATACACATTGGAATGTGTTCAGCAATTATTTTCGATGGGTTGCGAGCTGGTAATTTTAGCATGTAATACAGCCTCTGCAAAAGCATTACGAAATATTCAACAAAACGATTTGCCGGGTATTGCTCCTGATAAAAGAGTTCTTGGAGTAATTCTCCCCACAACGGAAGTAGTGGGAAAGTACAGTAAAACAAGACATGTGGGAGTATTGGGAACATCAGGAACAGTTACTTCTAACTCTTACCCTATTGAAATCAAAAAACTTTATCCTGACATAACAGTGCACCAGGAAGCCTGCCCTATGTGGGTTCCGTTAGTGGAAAACAATGAAATAGAAACAGAAGGCGCTGATTATTTTATTCATAAAAACCTGCAGTCTCTTTTGTCAAAAGATGCAAGTATTGATACCATCATTCTCGGTTGCACCCATTATCCTTTATTGATTAATAAAATAAAAAAACATTTACCTGCTACCATTACTCTTCTTTCGCAAGGCGAAATTGTAGCCGAAAGTTTACTTGATTATTTACATCGTCATCCTGAAATGGAGAAGCAATGCAGTAAAGGAGGGATGATTAAATTCTTCACTACCGATTCAACAGCCAATTTTGATAAGGCAGCAACTTTGTTTTTTGGGAAGGAAGTAAAGTCTGAACACTTGAGCCTTTCTTCCTCTCCTTCGGAGAAATAATAAATGGGTGAAGCATTACTTCTCTTCCTTAAACCACCCGCTGTACATTACATAATTATCTGCAATACGGTTTATTTCTCCTTTGATTAATTGCTGGTCAATATCTTTTACTTTTTTTGCAGGAATTCCCGCATAAATTACCCCTGGTTCTACCTTTGTGTTTTCAAGTACCACAGCGCCCGCTGCAATAATAGTGTTGCTTCCAATTTCACAATTATCCATTACAATTGCACCCATGCCAATCAAAACATCATCATGAATAATACAACCATGCACCAATGCATTATGCCCGATAGAAACATTATTTCCTATCACCGTTTTTGTTTTTTGATACGTACAATGTATTACTGCGCCATCCTGCACATTCACTTTATTACCCATTCGAATTGAATTTACATCCCCGCGAATTACCGCATTAAACCAAACACTGCACTGGTCTCCCATTACTACATCGCCTACAATGGTTGAGTTTTCAGCCAAATAACAGTCGTTACCAAACTTAGGGTGTATTCCTTTTACCGGTTTTAAAAGTGCCATAATTCTTTTTTTTCTAAAATGCCATCAATCCTTCAATGCCATCCATCTCTTTGTATTTTTCTATAATCGAATCTGCATTCAGCATTATTTCTTTAATGGTAATGCTCATGTATTTTCCATTAAAAGATTGCTTTTGAGTAATGATTGCTTCATCAGAGAATTTAGATTCCACTAAGGCAATCTGTTTGTTTGCCGCAGGAATGATAAACTTAAACATATAAAGTTTGGGCCAGTTGCCTTCTTTATTTAATGTCTCGCGGAGTTTTTCAAATTGTTCATCTCTATTCATTTTGAATCAGGATTAAATGGGAATAAAAATAAGCAGGGACAAAAGATAACTAGGGAGTATTAGTAATTTCGTTTGTATAAACCATATTGCTTAAATGACCCGCTCTGTCGTGTAAGGTGATGGCATATTTAAAAACAGGGTCAAACGCAAAAGGAGCAGCCATTTTAATTAAAATTTCTCCTTCCAGTGCTTTGTATTGTCCTTTGGGTGTTATATCCACAGGCCGAAAGTAGTAAATGGTTGTATCGAATCCAGCGGTGGTGTTTTGATCGTGAGGCACAAAAATACCGGTAAGTTTGCCATAATTAACACTCTGTGGATCCTGGTTAACACTGTCACCTAAATAGACCATTTTCAGTTCGGGGATGCCTGTTGAATCTCCGCCAATATCGCCATCTCCGTCTTTAAATTTAATAATACATTCAGCCCTTGTTAACACTGCATTCGCAGAAAATTTATTAAATTGTTTAAATTCTATGGATGGTTCTACAGGAAATAATTTTTCTTTCACACAAGAAATGTATGTGGTGCTGATAAGTATCAGAAGAAATAAAAAATAAAAAAAACGCTTCATCTGCTTTTGAAATTGGAATATAAAGGTAGTAATTATTTTTATTTCAGGAATAAAGATTATTAAAGTAAGTTTTTTATTAGGTTTGTAAAAACAAAATGAAACCTGACCCTCACAATATATTTAGCATCACTTCTGCTTCTGAATTTAAACAGATGGCAATGGAAATATTTTATTATCAGGCAAAAGAAAACAAGGTTTACAAACACTATCTTGATTTTTTGAAAATAAATAGCATTGCTGTTTCTGAAATAAAACAAATTCCTTTTTTGCCCATTGAGTTTTTTAAAACATATACTATAAGAACATCGAAAGTACAAAGTCCGAAATCAGAAGTATTCAAAAGCAGCGGAACTACAGGAAGCATTCAAAGCAAACATTATGTTGATGATGTTTCTATTTATGAAAACAGTTATTTGAAAGCATTTGAATTATTTTATGGAAACATCACCGAATATTGCATTTTAGCATTGCTTCCCTCTTACCTCGAACGCAATGGTTCGTCATTAATTTATATGGTGGACGATTTGATTAGAAAAAGTAATCATATAGAAAGTGGTTTTTACATTCGAAATTACGAAGAGTTAATTATTAAAATAAATAAACTGGAAGAACAGAAACAAAAAACTATTTTAATAGGTGTTACTTATGCTTTATTAGATTTAATTGAAAAGCAAAATTTTAAACTGAAACACACCCTTGTTATGGAAACAGGTGGCATGAAAGGAAAACGAAAAGAAATGGTGAGAGAAGAACTGCACGAAATTTTATGCAAAGGATTTGGTGTAACCCAAATTCACAGTGAATATGGAATGACGGAACTTTTATCCCAGGCGTATTCCAAAGGAAAAGGAATATTTAATTGTCCGCCCTGGATGCAGGTATTAATAAGAGATACAAACGACCCGTTTGCATTTTTACCCCAAAATAAAACAGGCGGAATAAATGTAATTGATTTTGGAAATATCAATTCCTGCTCTTTTATTGCCACCCAGGATTTAGGCAGAATTGTTAATAATAATTCTTTTGAAGTACTTGGCCGTTTTGATAACAGCGATATCAGGGGGTGCAATCTTTTAGTTGAATAAATTAGCTTGCCTTTATTACATAATAATTTTTCTTCCCTTTTTGAATAAGAATATATTTGTTATTGATTAATTGTTCAACAGTAATTTTCATTTCGATGCTTTCCACTTTCGTTTTGTTCACAGAAACTCCGCCACCAAGTATCATTTTTCTCGCTTCTCCTTTCGAAGGAAATATTTTTGTCTTCTCGGTAATTAATTCCACAATATCAATTCCTGTTTCTAAATCCGTTTTTGCAATTTCAAATTGTTCGACTCCTTCAAACACGGAAAGAAAATCATCTTCCGAAAGTTTTTGTAAACTCTCCGAAGTCCCTTTTCCAAACAATATTTCGGATGCTTCTACTGCTGCATTATAATCCGTTTCAGAGTGAACCCGAATAGTAATATCCTTTGCCAACACTTTTTGTAAAATGCGTAAATGCGGAGCAATAACATGTTCTGCTTCTAACTTTTCAATTTCATCTTTTGTAAATAAAGTAAAAATCCGAATGTATGTATTAGAATCTTCATCACTTGCATTTAGCCAAAACTGGTAAAATTTATAAGGAGAAGTTTTTGTTTTATCTAACCAGATATTCCCACTTTCTGTTTTACCAAATTTGGTCCCATCTGCTTTTCTAATCAGCGGGGTGGTGAGTGCAAAGGCTTCTCCCGCTCCTTTTCGCCTTATTAATTCGGTGCCCGTAACTATGTTTCCCCATTGGTCGGAGCCACCCATCTGAAGTCGAATGTTTTTATTTTTCCACAAATAATAAAAATCATAGCCCTGAACCAACTGGTAACTAAATTCAGTAAAACTCATCCCATTCTCTAATCTGTTTTTTACCGAATCTTTTGCAAGCATATAATTTACGCTGATATGTTTCCCCACATCACGAATAAATTCGAGAAATGAAAACCCTTTAAACCAATCATAATTATTAACTATTTCCGCAGAATTAGCTCCGCAATTAAAATCGATAAATTTTTCCAATTGTTTTTTCTGACATGCTACATTATGATTTAATGTAGTCTCGTCAAGTAAATTTCGTTCTGCCGATTTTCCTGAAGGGTCGCCCACCATGCCCGTAGCACCGCCAACCAGTGCAATTGGCTTATGACCCGCTTTTTGAAAATGAAGCAACAACATAACTGGTACCATGTTGCCAATACCCAGCGAATCTGCTGTCGGGTCGAAGCCAATATACCCCGTTACCATTTGTTTGTTCAGCAGTTCTTCGGTACCGGGCATTATATCGTGAAGCATGCCGCGCCATTTTAATTCTTCAATAAAATTTTTGTCCATTTATAGTCTGATTATAGGGCGTAAAGGTAAAAATTATGTTTTCCAAAAGATGATTTATTTTTAATCTGGCAATGTGTTTAAAAGTATATTATTGGTTAATATTTCGTAATATTGCACTCCATTTAAAAACAAAGAAAATGAGTAAAGTAGCATTAATAACAGGGGTAACAGGTCAGGATGGCGCATACCTTGCAGAATTGTTGTTGAGCAAAGGGTACATAGTGCATGGCATTAAGCGCAGAAGCTCCATGTTCAACACCGGTCGAATTGACCATTTATACAAAGACCAACATGAAAAGAAGGTAAACTTTTTTCTCCATTATGGCGATTTGACTGATTCTACGAGTTTAATACGCATTATCCAGGAAACCCAGCCGGATGAGATTTATAACCTGGCGGCACAGAGTCATGTAAAAGTGTCCTTTGAAACACCTGAATATACTGCTAATGCAGATGCTATTGGCACCTTGCGGATTTTGGAAGCCATCCGGATTTTGAAAATGGAAAACAAAACACGTTTTTATCAGGCTTCTACTTCCGAGATGTATGGCTATGTGCAGGAGATTCCTCAAAAAGAAACTACCCCGTTTTATCCTCGTTCGCCTTATGGGGTGGCTAAGGTATATGGTTTCTGGATTACAAAAAATTACCGCGAGGCGTATAACATGTATGCCTGTAACGGAATTTTGTTTAATCACGAAAGCCCTATAAGAGGAGAAACTTTTGTGACCAGGAAGATTACAAGAGCAGTGGCGAAAATACATTTGAACTTGCAGGAAAAATTGTTTTTGGGAAACCTGAATGCAGAACGCGACTGGGGACATGCCAAAGATTATGTGGAAGGGATGTGGATGATGATGCAGCAAAAAGAGGCGGATGATTATGTGTTGGCTACAGGTAAAAAAATTACCGTTCGTAAATTTGTAGAGTTAGCTTTTGCTGAAGTGGGAATTACACTGAAATGGGAAGGAAAAAACGAAAAAGAGAAGGGAATAAATATTATTACCGGGAAAACGGTGGTGGAAGTGGACCCGAATTATTTCAGACCTACAGAAGTGGAACTATTGATTGGAGATGCTTCGAAAGCGAAAAAACATTTTGGATGGGAGCCTAAACATACCCTTGAACAGTTGGTGAAAGAAATGGTAGCGAGTGATGTGAAATTGTTTGAGAAAGATAAATACTTGTTAGAAGGTGGTCATGATGTGATGAATTTTCATGAATAGCGGAGTTTTAAAAAAAAGGAATATCTAATAATGAATATTGAAGTTGGAAGGCTATAAAAAATATCGAATATCGAACACTGAATATTGAATGTTGAAGTGAGCAGTAGTGAAAAAAAAATATGATTTAGAAGAGAGGTTGATTGAATTTGCTATAAAGATTATGGAGTTGATGGAGACAATGCCTGACACCCAAATTGCAAATCATATTGGAGGACAAATGCTCCGCTCAGGAACTTCACCGGCACTTAATTATGGAGAAGCGCAAAGTGCAGAATCAAGAAATGATTTTATTCATAAAATGAAAATTTGTTTAAAAGAATTAAGGGAAACAAACATTTCATTAAAGATAATTAAAAGGAAACCATTAGTTAAAACAAGTGAAAAGGTTGACTTATTATTAACAGAAAGCAATGAACTTATTTCAATATTTGTAAAAAGTATTGCGACAGCAGAAAGTAATGAACAAAAATAGTGAATATCGAACATCGTATAATGAATTATAAAGTTGGAGGAGTAACACATTTCGAAATTCGAAATTCAGTGTTCAGTATTCGAAATTATTTTATTCTTGACTATTTTAAATGAACGACAATTCAAAAATATACATTGCAGGGCATCGGGGAATGGTGGGTTCTGCCATTCAACGAAAGTTAATCAAAGAGGGATTTACCAACCAGCTTACTCATACCAGCAAGGAAGTAGATTTAAGAAATCAGCAAGCAGTTGCTGATTTTTTTGCAAATGAAAAGCCCGAGTATGTTTTTTTGGCTGCCGCCAAAGTAGGCGGTATAGTGGCAAACAATACCTATCGTGCCGATTTTATTTATGAAAACATGATGATTCAATCCAATGTTATTCATCAATCTTATTTGAACGGAGTGAAGAAATTAATGTTTTTGGGGTCGTCTTGTATCTACCCCAAATTAGCACCCCAGCCGCTAAAGGAAGAGTACCTGCTTACCGGACTCCTGGAAGAAACGAATGAGCCGTATGCCATTGCAAAAATAGCAGGAATCAAAATGTGCGATGCTTATAGAAGTCAATATGGGTGTAATTTTATTTCGGTGATGCCGACTAATCTTTACGGTTCGAATGATAATTATGATTTGAATAATTCTCACGTTCTTCCTGCCTTGATTAGTAAATTTCATGCTGCAAAAAAAATAAATTCACCTTCTGTAGAAATTTGGGGAACAGGCCAGCCGATGCGCGAATTTCTTCATGCCGATGATTTGGCAGATGCCTGTTTTTATTTAATGCAAAATTATAATGAAGCCGGTTTAGTAAACATAGGAGTGGGCGAAGACATTACTATAAAAGACTTGGCATTGCTGGTAAAAAAGATAGTAGGCTATGAAGGCGAACTAAAATTCGACACAACCAAACCTGACGGAACTCCACGTAAATTGATGGATGTATCAAAACTTCATTCTTTCGGGTGGAAACATAAAATTAATCTGGAAGAAGGAATTGCAGGCGTGTATAAGGAAGTGAAAGATAAATTATAGTTGAAAAAACTTCTGCTCATATTATTTCTTTTACCAACCCTGATTTTTGCTCAGCAGAATCTGCAGTTGAACAGAGAATGGGGATTGAATTTTGATAAATACAACAACTACATTCCCAAAAATAAATCCGGAAAGGACACCATTTTTATTTCAAAAGGAGAGAGAGTTTCTGAAGTAATTGTTGAACCCACTCTTTCCTGTTTCAAACCCTACATGGTTACACCCACATTTTCAATAAAAGATAAATCGAAAGGAAATTATCTTTATAGAAAGTTGAAAAAGGAAAGTTTTATGATTGTAAATGATACTGCCGATAAATTTCATTTGAACGTTGACCCGATATTATGTGTTCAGTTGGGAAAAGATTTTGTACCAAAAAGAGGACAAAAGCTTTATACCAATACAAGAGGATTTATAGTAAGAGGGGCAATTGGTAATAAATTTGCGTTCGAGTCTTCTTTTTATGAAAACCAATCAACTTTCCCGAATTACATAGATACCGCCATCGCGAAATCAAATAAGTTGTTTCCTCAAACTGCTAATTATAATTATGCGGTGGTTCCCGGACAAGGTCGTTCGAAACCTTTTCATAATAACGGATATGATTATGCCATGGCGTCCGGATATATTTCATACTCTCCTTTTAAAATCCTGAATATACAGGTAGGTAGTGGGAAACATTTTGTAGGAGATGGGTATCGTTCGTTGTTGTTATCGGACAATGCTTTTAATTATCCGTTTGCCCGAATAACCACTACTTTTAAAAATATTCAGTACACCAATTTATATACATCGTTTATGAACCTTACGGATGGTGGAGTAAAAACTCCTCCACATACAGAAAGGTTGTTTCAGAAAAAGGTTGGAAGCTTTCAATTGTTGAGTATTAATTTATTTAAACGTTTGCAAATTGGATTCTTCCAGGGAATGATTTGGGAAGCTGCAGATTCCACCAACCGTCAGCATACCAACTTTAATACTTTTGACCCTGTTATTGGAGTAAATGCTTTGAGTTATGGAATGCACAATACAAACAACGTATTGCTTGGTGCAACATTGAAAGTAAAAATCACTAATTCCATTTCTATATATGGGCAATATATGTACGATGATAGTTATTCGAGTTCGAAGAAGAGCGGGAAAAATAAAAACGGTTACCAGGCAGGCTTAAAATATTTTGATTTGTTCACCATAAAAAATTTACATTTACAACTGGAATATAACAGCGTGAGTCCTTATGCCTATTCCGCAAGCAATGCACAACAAAGCTACACACATTATAACCAAGCATTGGCGCATCCTTTGGGGGCGAATTTTAACGAAGCCATCGGATTTATTAATTATAGGGGAAAAGATTTTTTTATTGAATTAAAGGGTATTTATGCCGTGAAAGGCGGAGACAGTTTGTCTTATAACTATGGGGGAAATATTTTTAAATCGGATAATATTTACCCCATTACTCAAAGTTTGAATGACACACATACCACACAGGGAGTGAAAACAACATTGATAATAGAAGATATTCATTTAGGTTATTCGGTAAATCCAAACACAAATTTTAATATTGTACTTGGAATTTCGAACCGGACAGAAAAAATAGCGAACGTAACCAATAATACACAATTTGTATATTTCGGAATACGCACTTCGCTTTCTAATTTATATTATGACTTTTAATACAGCGGGATTATGGAATTTTTAATACTGGTTTTTATTACATCATTTTTTCTTGTCTTGCTTGCCACACCTTCATTAATAAAAGTTGCGGTGCTGAAACGTTTGTTTGATGCACCCACCGAATCAAGAAAAATTCACGACCGACTTATCCCTACCATTGGAGGGATAATAATTTTTGCCGGTACGTTGTTTTCTTTTTCATTATGGTTTCCCACTCGTTTGCTTCACGAACCGGTTGCTGCACTCAAAGCAACAGACGATTATAAATATATTGTCTGTACTTTACTGGTTATGTTTTTTGTTGGTATCAAAGATGATATCATAGGTACAGCCCCGGTAAAAAAACTAATTGCGCACATGATGGTTAGTATGATATTGGTATTGATGGCTGACATTCGTATAGTAAGTATGCACGGCATTTTCGGAGTAGATATTTTGCCTTATTGGGCAAGTATTTTCCTTTCTTTGTTTACTTACGTGGTAGTTGTCAATGCGTTCAACCTGATAGATGGTGTGGATGGTTTGGCAAGTGGAATAGGTTTCATAGCCTCTTCCGCGTTTGGTGCCTGGTTTGCTTTTGCAGGAGATGCGGTAATGGCTTGCTTGGCTTTTGCACTGGCTGGCTCTTTATTTGCTTTCCTGATTTTTAATTTTGCTCCTGCAAAAATATTTTTAGGCGATTCGGGTTCCTTAACCATTGGATTAATAATCTGCGTGCTGGCAATCAAATTAATCAGTTACGATGTAAGCACTATTCAAAACCAGTTTATTTTAAAGGTATCCAAACCAATTTTCGCAATGTCGGTTTTAGTTTATCCTTTAATGGATACCTTGCGAATTTTTATATATCGTTCTGTGAAAGGCTTATCACCTTTTTCGGCAGACAGAAACCATTTGCATCACCGTCTGCTGGACATTGGTTTTAGTCACAGGAAAACAGCTGTGGTTTTATATATGGTTAATATTTTAATCATTGCCCTTAGTCTTTCGTTAACCTATATTAATGCCAACCTGGCTTTTATTATTGTAGGAGCCACCACCTTATTCCTTGTTCTTCTTCCTTATTTAATTAAAATACAAAAAAACCGTCAGCAGAAACATGAATAAGAAACATTGTTTTATTTTGTTTTTTGTTTTTGTTTTTTGTGGCAATTCATTTTCACAACAATTAAACTATACGCTTAGCCGCGATTTTCTTTGGGGATTTGATAATTATTATAACAACAAGGAACAGAATTTTCAAACGTTTGTAAAACCCTATCGGTTTTGTGATGTCAATGCAATAACCGATTCTACAGCCAAATTTCCCAGGCTACTGGCAGGTACAAAAGCCGAAGCACACGACAGGCTAAAGAAAAAAGCCGAACTGGAAATTTATCCTTTGTTAACTGCTCAAACAGGGTATCAGTTTTCTTCCCCTTCCCGAATGACAAGTGATTTAGCCATAGGGGGCAGTATGATTTGTAATATCGGGGAAAAGTTTTCGGTTAATTTTAAAGCACTTGCCGGCAAAGGAGTTTTTGATTCCAGTACAGATTCTATCATTAAACAAACTCACGTTGTCCCGGGTATGGGTGTTTCGTATCGTGCTAATAACGATTCGGTGAACACCATGTATGCGTATCAATATTTTTCGGGATACGTATCCTACTCGCCCAATAAAATTTTTAATATCCAGGCAGGGCAGGACAAACAGTTTTGGGGAGACGGCTATCGTTCACTTTTTTTATCGGATGTTGCTGCCCCATATCCTTATTTGAAAATTACCACTAACATCTGGCATTTAACGTATGTAAATTTATACACAATAATGAAAGATGCTACCAATCCATCCGGGTTCAAATCGGATTGGTTGAATAAATATGCCACCTTTCATTACCTGGGATGGAACGCTACCAAACGAATTAATATTGGTTTGTTCGAATCCATTGTTTGGCAGGGAACAGACAGTTCACGCTACAGGGGGTATGATGTCAATTATTTAAATCCGGTTATTTTTTTCCGTCCTACAGAATATGCAAACGGTTCCAGCGATAATGCTTTTTTGGGCTTGAGCTTTAAAATTAAACTTTTCAAGAAACAGCAAGTCTATGGACAAGTATTGCTGGATGAATTTGTATTGAAAGAAGTGATGCGCGATATTAAACATACCTATTCCAGCGACACCTCTAAATCGGGCTGGTGGGCAAACAAACAGGCATTTCAAATTGGAATCAAAATTTTTGATTTGTTCAATGTTAAAAATCTTAATTTTCAGATGGAATATAATTATGTGCGTCCTTATACTTATGCTCACGGAAGTGTTCAGCAAAATTACGGGCACATGAATCAACCGTTGGCACATCCATTAGGAGCTAATTTTTGGGAAACCTGTACCTTTCTTAATTACAGGATGAAACGTTTTTTTGTGGAAGCCAAATGTATTTATGCTGTGTATGGTGCAGACAGCGCGGGAACAGATTACGGAAAAAACATTTTTATTTCTTATACTAAACGTCCAAGAGATTATGAAAACTTTACCACCCAGGGATTTCAAACCAAATTAATAACTGCATCTTTGCGGGTAGCTTATATATTGGATACACAAATGAATTTAAAAATTGAGCTGGGGTTTGCCGACAGGATAATACAAACCAACTACTCAACCAAACAAACACCTTATATTTTCATTGGCATAAAAACCGACTTGTGCAATCTTTATCATGATTACTAAAGTTATTCAGTGGGGGCTATTGAAAAATAAATTACTTTTTTCTTTGCTTTTAATTCAGAATAATTTACTTTCGTACTTCAATTTGAAATTAACCCTTAATAAAACAATAAAACCATGTTTGAATTAAGTAAAAAAATACTGGAAAAAGTGAGTTTCGATAAAACACTTTTCCGCAAAGAGCTTACCAAAGCGGTAAAATGGCTCAATCCAAATGAAAAAATGTTATTGATGGTGTGGTGCTTAACCACGTTTGGTAGTCAATATAAAGATGTAATAAAAGAGGTTTTTAAAAACATCACGAAGTCTTAATAAAATCCAAATTTCTTTTTAGTCCGGTAAATTTTGGTCGCTTAACTGCCGAATCTTTAAACACACGTTTAAATGTTTCTTCGGTAAGTTCGAACCAATCCTGTTTTGTCATTTCCAGAAGTTCTCCGTTGGGCTGAAACATCTGCTCCGAATGCGGCTTAGAGAAACTGTTCCACGGGCATACATCCTGGCACACATCACAACCAAATACCCAATTATCAAATTTCCCTTTCATTTCAGAAGGAATATTTTCTTTTAATTCAATAGTGAAATACGAAATACATTTGCTTCCGTCCACCACATACGGGGCAACGATTGCTTCGGTAGGACAGGCATCCATGCAACGGGTACAGGTTCCGCAATAATCTTTTATAGCTCCATCATACTCCAAATTCAAATCAACAATTAATTCTGCAATAAAATAAAACGAACCGCTTTGTTTATTTATCAGGTTACTATTCTTACCTATCCAGCCTAAACCGCTTTTCTTTGCCCATGCTTTATCTAGTACCGGTGCAGAATCTACAAATGCCCGTCCGTCCACTTCTCCTATGTTGTCTTTTATATATTGCAACAACTCGTTTAGTTTTTCTTTTATTACAAAATGATAATCTTTGCCATAGGCATACTTACTTATTTTGGGAGCGGTTTCATCTTTTTGTTTTTCGGAAGGAAAATAATTCAGCAACAATGAAATAACAGACTTGGCTCCCGGAACAAGCAGCCGGGGGTCGAGCCGCTTGTCAAAATGGTTTTGCATATAACTCATTTGCCCCTGCATGTTTTTGTTCAACCAGTTTTCTAAACGAGGCGCTTCCTCTTCCAGGAAATCTGCTTTTGATATTCCGCAATAATCAAAACCCAAACGTTTGGATTCGGTTTTTATAAGTTGGGTAATAGCAGAGGTGTTCAATACCTAACTAATTTTCAAAGATGTCATGGTTAACGAACCTGCCATCGCTTTATCATTAAATAAATTTACTTTCTCGTTTTCTTCTTTCAAAGCTAATGTATAAAGCAATGGTAAATAATGTTCGGGGGTGGGTATTGCCAAATCGAATGCATTGCCCTGCGATTTGAAATTAATCAGTTGCTGATGGTCGTTGGTGAGAATATACTTTTTCATCTTTTCACTTGCTTCCGCTGCCCAATCATAAGCATATCCTGTTTCGTTCAATCTGTCCCAGGCAACCATGCCAAGGTTATGAACCATATTTCCGCTTCCGATAATTAATACTCCTTTTTTGCGAAGCGATGAAAGTTGTTTTGCCAAATCGTAATGATATTGTGCAGGTTGAGAATAGTCCAAACTCAATTGAATAACCGGCACATCGGCATTGGGATACAAATGCTTGATAACACTCCATGCGCCATGGTCCAGTCCCCATTTATCATCCAACCCTATTTCTGTTTTACTTACTGTTGTCTTTACTTCATTCGCAAGTTCAGGGCTTCCGGGCGCGGGGTATTGCACATCGAACAATGCTTTAGGGAAACCGCCAAAATCGTGAATGGTTGGGGGCTTTTCCATAGCGGTTACAAAAGTTCCACGGGTTTCCCAATGTGCCGACACGCAAAGTATAGCATTAGGTTTGGGCAAAGTGGCACCTGCGGTTTTCCATCCTTTCGAAAATTCATTTTCTTCAATGGCATTCATTGGGCTGCCATGTCCCAGAAATAATACAGGCATTTTTTCGGTAGTTCCAAAAGGTTCGGTAAGTGTATTTAGTACGTTAAGTTTCATAGCTGTTGCAGTTAATGGTAATAGGGAGAGTGTTTTTAAAAATGTTTTGCGGTTCATTTTATGGTACAAATGATTTTTGATTTACAAAGGTAGGGTTTTTGAAACAAAGGATTTCGGGCAAATGAGCATTTCTCTTAAACTATTGCTCTGGGCAAAATTAAACTAATGCGCTGAATACTTAAATTATTTACCCGAAGGATTCGGAAATTCTCGGGTATTTGAGCGAGTTTTGCTCCGGAACAGGAAAGATAAAGCGCTGTCGGGGAAATGAATTAGTAGAGATAGGACGAACATTAAAAACATGACAAAATGTGGTCAAAAAGGCAGTAAAAAAGCTAACTGATTGATAATTAACACATGTAGGTGGGCTCCCGACAAGTCGGGAAGGTCCCTCTAAGGTTAGAGGGAGGCTGCCCGGAACTCGGGAACCCTCCTCTAAGGTTAGATGAGGTATAACTAGTTTCCGTTATTGACCTTTTAAGGTTAAAAGGGGATTGCCGGGAAATCGGGAACTCTGCTCCATTATTCTAAGACGGGTTTGGGGAACGGGGGAAATCGATTTCAAAACAAGAAAGAGGCAGCCCGGGAACAAAATAGCGACTATATAACCTTATCCTTTTACCAGCTTACTAATGTATTTCCCTACAATATCGAATTCAAGATTTACAACTGAACCGTTTTGAATGGTCTGGAAATTGGTATGCTCATAAGTATAAGGAATGATGCAAACGGAAAAAGAATTTTGTTTTGAATTAACCACCGTTAAACTTACACCATTTACACAAATGCTCCCTTTTTCGACAGTAATATTATTCAAAGAAGCATCGTATTCAAAAGTAAACATCCAGCTGCCATTGGTTTCTTTCACCTCTGTGCAGGTAGCAGTCTGGTCCACATGCCCCTGAACAATGTGTCCATCCAGTCGGTCACCGAGTTTCATACATCTTTCTAAATTAATTTTATCCCCGGTTTTTAACCAACCAAGATTTGTTTTTTGAAGAGTTTCATCAATAGCAGTAACTGTATATTCATTGCCCTTAATAGCCACCACGGTAAGACACACCCCGTTATGAGCAATGCTTTGGTCAATTTTTAATTCGGAAGTAAAGTGGGATTTAACAGTGATGTGAAGATTGTTTTGTTCTTTGCGCAAGTTGGTCACTTCGCCCCATGCTTCTATAATACCTGAAAACATTAGTTATTTGGCAGAGTTGGAGCCTTCGTGAAAAAGTTGAATAAATCCTTTAAGCACTCTTGGCTCTATACCGTCCACATGTATTTCGTTCACAATACATATATAAAAGTAAACTCCATCAGGACATAGCATTTTGCTGTCTTTGTTTTTTCCATCCCACAAAATATCTTTGTCCGTTGTTTGAAACATCAGCAATCCCCAGCGGTCGTATATTTTCATATCCACATCTTTAACATACCGATAACCCGGCAGAGGGGTAACAAGGTCGTTGTAATTATCGCCATTGGGAGTAAACACATTAGGTAATTCGTACAGTGGACAATTATCAACACATATTTTATTTACTATCGGGCTTTCGTTTGGAATAACTGCCGAATCCACCGCTGTTACTGCATAACATCCGGCTACAGAAGGAACTCCATCGAAGGTATAGATGTGAGTATAACTGGAAATGCTCATATCTGTTGTAGTATATATCAGTTGTAATGGTTCATCATTGGTGTATGCGAAATAGACATTTATTCGCACCGCATCATTACTGCAATAGGTATTTGGATTGGTCCACGAAACAATATTATCATAAAGACCACAATCGTTTTCCACCATAAACCATGGCTGGCAGGGAGGAATAATATCCACAGGGCTTTCACATCTTATTTCAGAAGTATTTACCAACGGACCATGTATTAATGTATCGGTATATTTTCCATACGTTTTTACTTTATAACAATATTGTTGTCCGTTTACCAAGCCCGTATCTACATAAGAATTAGTAGTGGTGCTATCGTGCAACGTAAATATATTGCTGTTCGGAAACGTTTCTTTATACACATACGTTTTGTAATTCAACCAGGGAACATACGCCTGCCAGCTTAAATTTACTTGTCCGCCTGCCGGAGTAGAGGATAAATACACGGAAGATGCCGTATTGGTAGAACCTTTAAAAGTTAATACCCCGTTGTTTGTATAATACAAATCTATACGATAAGTATAAGAAGTGTCTTTTGTATCAATGCCGAAGCTAACAAACCCGGTGTCGGGCAATTCGTGATAAGAATTATAAATATATTGGGAGGAGGAAGACACCTGGTGGAAAGCTAAATTTCCGGTTGCTCCCGCTGCTCGCATCACTTTATATTGATAAGGAGGCGGATTAACAACAGTATCCAGGTTGGGCAATGTGGATAATGGTTTTATCCAGTGTGTCCAGATAGAATCATTTGTCCCGGTGCTCAATACGGATACATTCGTAATTACAGGAACGTCTCGCACCAGCATTACACAAACATTTCCGGAAGCATAACTTTGGGAGCCATCAGAATATAACGCTACTACTATATAAGAGTAATTGATTCCGTTCGACAGTCCGAGACCCCCGTTGTTATCCGTAAAAATGGTGGTAGTAGCAGTGGTATTCCCAATCAACGTATATCCCGCACTTGCCGGCAACCCTGTCTGACACCTGTCATGAACAAACGTATCGCACGAATTTTTACGATACACCCTGTATTTTATCAAAGGATTTTTTCCAATGGTACTGTGGCAATACGCATCTGCCCAATCAACAATAACGCTCGATCCGCTTGGTGTAGCTGATAAGATGAGAGGTGCAGGAGCAATTACCGTTATGGAAGAAGTTTTATAATCCACTAACGGGTTGGTTGCGTCAGCATCTGTGGCTTTGAAGGTTACCATATATGGCAGAAGTTGCACTTCCTCACAATCAGGGGTCCAGTTGAAGGACCCGGTAACAAGGCTTTGCGTAGGATTGGAATTAAAGGTGGCAGCAGGAGTAATATGAAATGGTCTTCCGTTTGCTTCCAGTGTAATTAAGCCCGGCTGTGCATCGGTAGCAGATACACTAAAATGTAAATTGTTTCCGGCAACAATGCACGTGTCGTTAAGAGAAGTTATTACAGGGGGAGTATTGTTGCACGAACCGTTAACAGTTATCTGCATATCCCTTAGCACCGAACCTATATAATACCTGGTAGGGCTTCCCGGCAATCGCCTGTATTCTCTTATCCGGATGGCTATGCTATACTGGCAAACTGCATTAGGCACACACCAGTCCAAATCTCCGGTAAAGTGATTGATACTGGTCTGGCGACTCATATTCGGAGGCATGGAATAGCCCGGAATCACTACTCCGCCTGCGCGGCAGGTATCAATGGTGGTGTACAAGCTATCCCCATTTATATCATAAGCTTCTGTATTGTGATGAAAACAAACTCCTACACATGCATTATCCAGCGGGTAACTCAATAAAAAAGGGGAATCGTTCGGACCTAAAAAAGGATTGATAACCAATTCGGAAAAAAGAGAAAAAGAAGTGTTTACAGAGTTGGGAATATTGCAGGTACTGGCATTCCTATTCATATCATCCATTGTAATCATGTAGTTACCGGCACCCGGGTATTCATGGTCAATAATATAAATATTCAATTTAGTGCAGGGGTAGGCAGGTAGCATCACTCCATCAGTCTGGTTTGGACATTGGATACTTGGTCCGTTTACCCTCGGAGCACTTGCGCTATCGCCATCACCAAAAGCAACCGTCAGCTCACATCTGTCTGCTGTGGTATTACAGGTGTTGGTATAAGTAGTAACTATTATTCTGTATTTATAAGGATGGTTGGGATAACTACCAATCCACCGATAAGTAATTTCTCCTGCCTTGTTGTGTGTGGCAAAAACATTGGTGAAACTAATAATAACTATACTGAATAAAAGAAGAAATTTTTTCATTTCTTAAGCTGTTTTGAAGAAAAGGAATGCTAAATTACTTATTTTTTATTAAATAACGGACAAGTTTTTCAATTAAGAACATTTAACTTTTAAATTTATCCTATCTTTGAATCGAAAAAAAAGAAAAGGTTTAATCATTATGTCAAGAATACTTACCGGAGTTCAGAGTACCAACATCCCTCATTTAGGAAATATATTGGGCGCCATTATACCCGCTATAGAACTATCCAAACAAACCGGAAACGATTCCCTTTTTTTTATTGCCGATTTGCATTCGCTTACTACCATTAAAGATGCTGCGTTTATAAAAGAAAGCACCGATGCAGTAGCAGCAGCATGGCTGGCTTTTGGGTTTGACACGGATAAAAATATTTTTTATCGGCAAAGCGATGTTACCGAAGTGTGCGAACTGACCTGGTATCTCAACTGTTTTACCCCTTTTCCTATGTTGGCAAACGCACATTCGTTCAAAGATAAATCCGAACGGCTGGCAGATGTAAATGCAGGTTTGTTTACTTACCCTGTGCTGATGGCGGCAGATATTATTTTGTACGATGCGCATTATGTGCCTGTAGGCAAGGACCAGATGCAACACCTGGAGATGACCCGCGACATTGCAGAAAAATTTAATAATAGTTATGGCGATGTATTTATTGTTCCCGAAGGAAAAGTAAATGAGGAAACCATGCTGGTTCCAGGCATTGATGGCAAAAAAATGAGCAAATCGTTAAACAATTTTATCAATGTTTTTTTGCCGGAAAAAGAATTGAAGAAAGTAATCATGAGCATTGTTACGGATGCTACCCCGCTGGAAGCACCCAAAAATCCGGATACCTGCAATGTTTTTGCATTGTATAAATTACTTGCTTCGGAAAATCAAGTTACAGAAATGCGTAATAATTACCTGGAAGGAGGTTATGGTTACGGACATGCAAAAACGGCTTTGTATGAATTGATGTTAGACAAATTTAAAACTCCCCGCCAAACTTATTCTTATTATATGAATAATAGAAATGAGTTGGATGCCAAACTTCAACTGGGGGCAGAAAAAGCAAGGGTAATTGCCAAAGCAACTTTGAAAAGAGTGAGAACTAAATTAGGATTTAAGGTTTACTAATCAAACATTGTTCTCTCCGCATAACCCTTTAACGGGGCACTACCGTTTATTATAAATCTTTTGCGTACCCTCTGATAAAGAATCGGGGACCGGGCTTTTGTTCCAATCTTTTTTTCCCTCCTCTGCCAACGCAGAATTATAGGCAAGAAAAAATATTACTACTCATTTCTTACTTCGAACCTGTTTATTTTTTACTTTTATACAATGAAAAACAAAACCCAATTCTCCCTCATTCTCTCCTTATGCTGTTGGCTGCTCTTTTCAACCTGCAAAAAAGACGACCCCATTACTTCACATATAAAAATAAAAGTACTTTTCAATCACTTGGTAGTACCTTGGGGCATGGCTTTTCTCCCCAACGGAGATTTTCTTTTTTGCGAACGAAACGGAAACCTCAACCTGCAAAAAAAAGACGCATCAGATTATAATTTAATCATGTACCGCACAGTGCAGGCATCCGAAGGCGGCTTGTTAGGCATTGCCATAGACCCCGATTTTAATAATAATCATTATGTATTCATTTACGAAACAGTGGACAGCAACCGGGTAGTACGTCTAAAATTAGAAAATAATATAATCACCCAGGATAAAATAATCTGTCATGGAATTCCGAAAGCATATAATCATGACGGTGGCGCATTAAAATTTGGTCCCGATGGTTATCTCTACCTTGGCACGGGTGATGCAACTCAACGTTGGCTTGCACAAGATTTAAATTCGCTTGCGGGAAAAATATTACGAATGGACAGAGATGGAAACGTTCCGCCCGGAAATCCGTTTGGTACATTGGTTTGGTCTTATGGACACAGAAACGTACAGGGTTTCGACTGGAACAGTCAGGGAAAAATGATTGCTACCGAACACGGACCCACCGGGGAGTTTGGCTGGTTTGCACACGATGAAATTAATCTCATAGTTCCCGGAAAAAATTATGGATGGCCAGATGTGTTAGGAACAACAGATTCTATGGGAGTATTTACCCCTCCCGTTTACTGCACCGAAAACGAAACATGGGCGCCCTCCGGCTGCACCTTTATTAAAGGAAAACAATGGGGCAGTTGGGATGGTACTTTTATCCTGGGCGCATTAAAAGGTCAAAAATTAGTTCGCCTTACGCTGAATGCTTCCGGAGATGCAATTGTAAACAGAAGCGATACTTTACAGGGAGTGTTTTTAAGATTAAGAAATATTATTGAAGCTCCCGATGGTTCTTTACTTTTCTCTTCGTCCAATATAGGTCCGCCTACAACAATACCTTTGGATGGAGATGATAAAATCTATAAAATGTATGTGGAATAAATAAGAACGACTGATACTCATTTCTAAAAGAAATGTGTATTTTTTTATAATCACTGTCCTGTTTTCAGTTTTAGTTTTTTGGTATATTCAGTGTCAAACTCAAACACTCTTTTGGTTTCATTCAGTTTAACCAATGCAATCGGAAAATCAAGAAACTCATCATCCGCACCCGGCTTCATTTTAAAAACTTCTACTTCAAACGCAAATTTTGTTTTCGGGTTATCATCATTAATAACAAAATCATCAGGCACTTTTGTATTAATTCCAATAGAGCGTGTAACATAGCCGGGTTTTGAAACCTGGATAGTATAATACGAATTCCCGAAAAGATTATAAGAGAAATGATGGTCGTGTTTCGGGTTGCTGGTTATTTCGCTCCATTCTATTACCTCATTGCCCTGGAAAATAGTAACTACTGCCCCATCTAAAGGCGCCCCACCCGAAGTAGCCAAACCAATAGCGTGCATACATTCAATGGTATCGTTTAAAGGAATTTGTGCCTGACTGGAAAAACGGAAACAAAGCAACAAGAAAATAATAAGGACAGGAACGTGAATTGTTTTTTTCATTTAGTACAACTTTTATTTTAAAACCATTGATGTCTTCGGTCAAATAGTAAATATTTTTAATCAAAACACAATAGGCATAAAAAACAAACTCCCTGGAAATAAATTACAGGGAGCTGTTGAAATGTTGTCCGATTAGGTCTCGAACCTAAACTCTTCTGTACCAAAAACAGACGTGTTGCCAATTACACCATCGGACAATTTCCAATCATTTGCTTAATTGGGGCTGCAAAAATAATAAATAAAGTTTAAACACAAAGCATAAATTTTAATCTTCTGTTTTTTTAACGATTGCAAGTAATTAATTTTTTTATCTTCGCCCATCTTATACGTAAACACATTCCTTTAACTAAATAGTAAAACATGAACAACACATCTAATTATCAGCGGTTGAATAATATCATTGGCTGGGTAGTATTTTTAGTAGCAGCTTTTGTATATTTAAGCACCATTGAGGCAACTGCCTCCTTTTGGGATTGTGGTGAGTACATTGCCTGTGCCTATAAACTTGAAGTAGGTCACCCTCCGGGCGCACCTTTATTTTTGCTCATTGGAAGATTGTTCAGTTTATTAGCTTTTGGCGACACAAGTAAAGTGGGAGCAATGGTAAATAGTATGTCTGCCTTGTGCAGTGCGTTCACCATTTTGTTTTTGTATTGGTCTATCACCGCATTGGCTCGTAAAATAGCAGATAAATCGGGAGAGATGACCACCGGCAGAATGTATGCTATATTTGGTGCTGGTGCAGTAGGTGCATTGGCTTATACTTTCTCCGATTCATTTTGGTTTTCGGCTGTGGAAGGCGAGGTATATGCCATGTCCAGTTTTTTTACTGCTATTTCTTTTTGGGCAATCACCCGTTGGGAGCGCGAAGCAGAAGACCCTCATTCTCACCGCTGGATTATTTTAATTGCTTATTTAATCGGGTTAGCTGTTGGTGTCCATTTATTAAACTTACTGGTTATCCCGGCAGTGGTGTTTACTTATTATTTCAAAAAGCACGAAAAAGTAACGCGAAACGGAATATTGATAACTTCCGGTTTAGCCATATTAATTTTAGGCGGCATACAAGCAGGTGTTATTCCTTTAATAGTAAAACTGGCTGCATGGTTCGAGATTACTGCTGTTAATTCAGTAGGGTTGCCATTTAACAGCGGAACCATACTTTATGCTTTATTAGTAATAGGTGGTATAGTATGGGGATTAATGTTTACAAAGAAAAGAGGAAAACCGGTTTGGAATACTGTTATACTTTGTTTCACCGTTATCATTATAGGGTACTCTTCTTTTCTTGTATTGGTTATCCGTTCGCAAGCCAATACTCCAATGGATGAAAACAACCCGGAGAATGCAGTAAACCTTTTATCTTACTTGAACCGTGAGCAATACGGCACCTGGCCCATTTTATACGGGCAATATTTTTCTGCTCCGCAGGATATTAAAAAACCATACAGCGATGGCAATCCCGTTTATCAGCAAAACAAAAAACTGGGAAGATATGTAATAATTGATGACAGGAAAAACGCTGTTCCTAATTACGATGACCGCTTTTGCACCCTGTTTCCGCGTATGTGGAGCAGCCAGCAAAATCATGTTACCGGTTATAAAAACTGGACTAATCCACGGAACTATCAACACATAACTGTTACCAATCCGCAGACGGGAGAACCGGAAACGCTTGAAAAACCAAATTTCTTCAGCGACAATTTAAAATTTTTCTTTGTTTATCAATGCGGCTGGATGTACCTGCGTTATTTTGCATGGAACTTTGTAGGCAGGCAAAATGAAATCCAGGGACATAACGATGCTTCGCAGGGAAACTGGATAACAGGAATTAAAGCCTATGACGAGTTCCGTTTGGGACAACAGGACGGACTGCCCGATGGTTCTTCTAATAACAAAGGTCATAACGCACTGTATGGCTTGCCTTTAATATTGGGTCTTTTAGGGTTAGGGTATCAATATAAAAAAGACAAAAAGAATTTTACAATTGTTGCCTTGTTGTTTTTCTTTACGGGTGTTGCCATTGTAATTTATCTGAATCAAAAGCCATTTGAACCTCGCGAAAGGGATTATGCTTATGCAGGTTCGTTTTATGCATTTGCCTTCTGGATAGGGTTAGGGGTATTGGCTATTTTCGATTTCATGGCAAAAAAAATGGCACAAACGCAAAGTGCTCTTATTGCTACTGTGGTTTGTTTGCTGGCTGTTCCCGCCATTATGGCTAAGGAAGAATGGAACGACCACGACCGAAGCCACCGCACCATAGCAAGAGATTTTGCAAGTAATTATTTGAATTCGTGCGCACCTAATGCTATCCTGTTTACCAACGGAGATAATGATACCTTCCCGCTCTGGTATGCCCAGGAAGTGGAAGGAATTCGAACGGATGTTCGGGTTATTTGCCTTGAATTATTAAATACCGATTGGTATATTGACCAGTTGGTACACAAAGCATACGACTCTGACCCTGTTCCTTTTTCTTTAACAAAAGACCAGTATAAACAGGGAACGCGCGATGCGGTGATATTTCACGACAGAGGGGTGAAAGGATTTATTAATGTAAAAGAGTTGGTGGAATTTGCCAAAAGCGATGCCAATGAAAACAAAGTGGAAATGGGGGGTGGCACTTTTTATAATTATTTCCCTACAAAAAACATGAGCGTTTCTGTGGACAGTGCAACAGTGGTGAACAACGGAACTGTTCCGAAAGCATTGGCTAATCGTGTGGTGAAAAGCATTGACTGGGTGATGACAGGAAATTATGTACAGAAAAATGATTTGATGGTGCTGGACTTACTTGCTCATAACGATTGGAAACGCCCTATTTATTTTGCCGCTACTGCTCCGGCAAAATCGTATTTGAACCTGGCTCCTTATCTTCAACTGGAAGGATTGGCTTATCGCCTTGTTCCTGTAAAACAAAACCCCGAAGAGCAACAACAGGAAACCAGGATAAATACCGAAGTGATGTATAATAACATAATGACTAAATTCAAATGGGGTGGAATGGATAAGCCCGGAACGTTTTTAGACAATGTGTTTATCAGTTCTTGTGCATTAAACATTCGTCAGCGGTGCGGTTCATTGGCTAATGCACTGATAGACGAAGGCAAAAAAGACAAAGCCATAAAAGTACTTGACAAATGCCTGGAGGTAACTCCCCAGGAAAATGTACCTTACGATGTAACTTTGTATGCTATCACGATGGCCTATTACCAGGCAGGGGCAACCGAAAAAGGAAATGCGCTGGCAAAAAAATTATTTGCTAATTACGAAAGCAATATCCGGTATTATTATTCTTTCGACAGAAAAGAAATTCCGACCTTTGGTAACGACCCTGAACAGGCACAGGATATAATGCAGCGATTGATTTATTTTGCTAAAAACTTTAAACAGGAAGCCCTGTCGAAAGAATTTGAAGACAGATACAGCAAGCTGGATGCCCAATATCATTTGCCGGAACTGAAACAACGATAGTATATTGTTATATTGCTATATTGTTTTATTGTTCGGGTAGCAATAACAATGTAGCAATATAGCCATTTAGCAATAATTGTATTTAGTCCGTCCTCCATATTTAATAAAAAAGATTTTCCCTGCTGCCGTATGGAGAATGAACGCGGAGGAGAAAAAAATATATTTAACCTTTGATGATGGTCCTATTCCGGTAGTTACTCCATGGGTGTTGGATGTATTGAACCATGAAAAAATTAAAGCTACTTTTTTTTGTGTAGGAGCCAACGTAAACCAACATCCCGGAGTATATAACCAGGTTTTGGAACAAGGGCATTCGGTGGGCAATCACACCTACAATCATTTGAACGGTTGGAATACTCATACCCAAACATACATTGATAATGTAAAACAATGTGCTGAACTGGTTAATTCAAATTTATTCCGCCCTCCTTATGGCAAACTGAAACGTGCTCAATTTCAAATTCTAAATTCTAAACCCGGAAGCTCAAATCCGCAATCAACAATCCGCAATCCGCAATTTTCCATTATTATGTGGGATGTGCTAAGCGGAGATTATGATTTGAAAACAGGGAAACGGCAGTGCCTGAAAAATGTAACTGAAAATGTTCGTAATGGTTCCATTGTATTGTTTCACGACAGCCTGAAAGCCCGCGAAAAGCTGGAATATGCCTTACCCCTATTTATTAAATTTGCAAAAGCAGAAGGGTATGAGTTTGGGGTGTTGGGGTAGTTAGGTTTTATTGTACTATTATCTTTTTATTTATTGTGTTTTTCTTTTCATCCGTAATCTCCACAAAATAAATTCCTTTTGCAACACTGCTCATATCTATTGTTACACTCTTCCCATTTTTAATTCCTAATTCGTAATTCTTAATTACATTTCCTACTACATCCCTTATTTTTATTGTTGTGTTTTTTTGTTCTTCATTAAAAGTAATTGTTGTTTGGGAAGTGAAGGGGTTGGGGGAAATATTAATACCAAACTTTATATTTGAAAGTTCTGAAACTCCCACTGTAACAGGAATGTTAAATCCACAAGTATCAATTCCTTTTATGAAGTAAATTAATTCTTGCCAAACCACACACCCACCCATAGCATCAAAATAATTATAATATGGACCACCGCAACCTTCTAAATAATCATAGTTTTGAAATGGTTCTTCAAAACAACTTGTCCCTCCGATATATTGTTTATGCCATGTTTTTTTTGAGCAAATAGCAGTAGATGGAGCATAGATGGTATCGATGCTATCTACATAACAAGGAAGATAAGTTGGCATAAATGGATAGTTTTGGATAGGAGAAATTAAATCAGTGTAAAATATGGTATCTGTGAGGGTATGATAAGTAAAGAAAAAATAGGGAGGTATCCATTGGTTAAAATTAACATACTTTGTTTGTTCTAAACAACTATAAAAAACAGTATCAGAACTCAATGAAAAGTATTTGTTTAAAATGGTTGTTTTTTATAAAGTGTATCAGGAGGATAACTCGGACCACCAGCTACATTTTGACTATAACTTCTCACAAGAAAAACATTGCCCACATTATAATTATAAACATCTCCATGTGTCATTGTTAGTTGGGCAAAGGAATTCAAGATTGTGAAAGACATTGAAATTCCAATAAATAGTATCAATAATATTCGAATTGGGCGACTTTTTATTCAAAAAACAGTAAAACGCTTGTTATTAAGTACATTAATTTAATTTTCAACACACCAAACACATTTAATCTGTCTATTATTTGTTTTGAATTGCTGGGAGGCCTGTGCAAACGAAAGGTGCCGTTTTTTGTTGCCTGCCGCTTTCTTTACGGGAGCTTTTGAAAGGTGCGCATTTTTTTTGTAACTGCTATTTTAGGTGCCAATGCCACTTTTGCTCAATCTTTTTATTGTGGCTTTGGCGGTGGCTACGGAATAGCGACAGGCAAAACAAACGATTTTGATAATAAAAAAACAAATTATAATGCCGCGGCAAACACCTACGAATACATTGCTCATCCCAACTCTTTGGGCAAAGGAAGGAACGAATCGGTTTACATAGGCTATATGTTCAGCAATAATATGGCACTGGAACTGGGGGGTTCCTTTATGCAGGGGATTTCGGTAACCGTAAAAGGAGAATTTCACGACAATGTATCCGATTACCATGAAAAACGGAAACATGTTCTTTCTGCTAATATGAACAGGATAGTTCCATCCATAAAAATCTCAACGGGTAGAAAACAGCTGTATCCATATATAACAGCGGGCGTTATAATTGGTGTGGGCGGAAAAATGGAAGATGCAGTAACTATTGAAACCTGGGGAACGGGCAGTAATAATATTGATATGGAAGCAAAAGCAGAATATATTCTATCTGTTTCCTTTTGCTCTATTATGTGTCTTACATAACATTTGGCAGTTTTTCGCAACTGTTGCACCGCCTTTGCTCCACGCTGAAACGTGGTCTGCATCCATTTCTGCTAATTTCCAAATCTTACTCTTGTTTGCTTCGTGTCCTATTGTACAATGCGGACAATTTGAAACTTCTTTTTTCTCGGCTTCTGCTGTTTGTTTTGCATAGATAGATTTTTTGGTTGCTTCGTCAAACACGCGAACCTCAAGTAACTTGGTGTCTGTGGAGCCGCCTAAAATATATTCAAATATTCCTCTGCGATTTTTTACATACGGGTCAGCATAAAATTTCTTTACTTGTTCTGATACAGTTGCTGAATTATATGGTTGTTTATGATATGTTTCATACAAACGCCCCCATTCAATTCCACGCATTTCACTCTCAACGTCTGTAAACACAGAAGATACCCAATCTATGACACTAGTGAAATAGATTTTTAATTCTTTTATATTATTATCCTTACGGTGAAGAGCCATATAATCTTCAATTTTTCCTTTGCTTACCCAATCAAGAGCACATTCTAAAAATTCCTGTCTATTTGCACTACCTGATACGTAAGCACTCCATTTTTGAATATTAGCGTTTTGACTGTTGCTAAATTCTTCCTTTGCGAGTGTTACGAATTGCCCTGAATATATTGCATTATTGAGTTCTTGGTTAGTCAATGGAACACCTGCTATATTTATCGTCCTGAACCAAGCTTTTATTTCAGGTTCTTCTCCTTCACATTCATATATCGTTAGTTTAGCGTTCGAAATTTTTGACTGCAACTCAGGGGCAAGACTGTCAAAATATTGCTCCATGCCTGAAACTTTAATTGCAAATTTATTAGTCACAAACCTTCCAAAACTGGTAATTCTCTGTTGACCGTCTAAAACTTCATACTTGTCATTAGTTAGTTTTACAAAATAAATTAAGCCTAAAGGATAATCTTTTAACAAAGAATCAATAACTGCTACATCCCTTTTACCATCAGCATAAATATAATTTCTTTGATATTCAGGTTGAATTGTTAATTTACCTGATAACCCAAAAAGTCCTTTCCCTTCAAGCTCGTTATATACAAAGCCATCGCAAATATCTTTTATAGTTATGTCAGTTCTTAATTTTGTTTCCATTTATTGATTTTTTTGTGTTTGATAAGTATTCGTGTATATATTCGCTTAAATGTGCCATCTCCATTGGAAGTATAAAAACTTGGTCCTCCTTGTGCAAATGTTCCTTTTTTTGCAACCGTAGACATTGGAATACCGTGGGTTAAATTTGAACCTATTATTTCAAATTGTTCTGGATTGTATTTGTCAAGAAATGAAATAGGCACACCCATTTCACCATCATAATCACTCGGAATTGCATCAGTAAAAGACACTTCTATTGCATTGTAGTTTTCGTATTTTTGATAACCAATTCCTTTTATATCCTTATGTTTACTGAATTTCAAGTTTTCTTCCATTGACATTAGTGGCATTGGTTGGTGGCGTCTTCCGTGGTCAAGGTTTGTTAACCAACAAGAATTATTTATACCAATACACACTTCGCCATCTATTTTTCGCCACCAAGAACCTTCGGGTCTTTCATTACTTACACGGAGTGCATATTCTTTGTTAGAGGTTTTAAAATACATTGCTTGGCTTGTAGATTTCACTCCCATCCACATTTTATCATTCTTGATAAGTGAAAAAACTTCTTTGTATGTTACTGCATTCATATTACTAATTAAAACAAACTGCTTGTCTGCTTCAACTATCCAAGCTAAAAAGTTACGGAACAATGAGAATGGTGGATTTGTAATTATTATGTCTGCTTCTTCTCTTAATTTTTTAATTTCCTCGCTATTAAAATCACCATCGCCCTTTAAGTATGTCCATTCTAAATCATTCACATCTCTTTTCCCATCACCTGTTATGTCGTTTTCAAGGATGAAAATTTTTCCGTTTTTAACTGTTTTCTTTTTGTCAAATTGTGGGTTGGTAGTTTCAAAAAGTGTAGGTTGGTAATTGTTTTTGTATTGTTTGCTGTCAGGTGCATAACTTGTGCTTATTAATTTTTTAAGTCCAAATCGTTCAAAGTTCTGTGAGAAAAACTTTGTGAAATTGCTCCATTCAGGGTCATCGCAAGGCATTAAAATTGTCTTGCCACGAAAAACCTTTGGGTTAAAGTCCAAATAGGCATTAATTTCTTTTTCAATGTCGTGATACTGCGTATAAAACTCATCGTTTTTTGCATTTTTCGCATTTGTGAGATTACTGTTTGCCATTTTCTTTTTATTTATATTTCGGTCGTAAAAGTACTATTTATTCTTGGCGCAATTCGTTTCGTTTTGTGCAGGTCGGTACAAGTTAGCACGTCCCCCAGCCTTGCCTATAACATTTAAATATCCGCAATAGTACAATTTTTTTTTGCTCATTTATAATTGTTTATAAAACTATCCACAACTCCCTTGTTGGATTATCGCAGTTATAATCCCAATTTATTCACCAGGCTTTTTTAAAAACCAATTAAAAATCCGCCCCTTTTTCTTCGTTTTTATCAACTATTACCTATTATTGCCTCCAAACAGCCCGTCAAACCTCATTTGTTAAATCGGAGACCTCAGTCATCAAAACGGAGACTTGTTTTGTTAAAAGTTCCTCCCGATTTATCAAAT
>JANYDQ010000400.1 GCA_025363555.1 Bacteroidota bacterium
ATTGCCGAAATTTCTACTTCGCCTAATTTAATATTCGATTTTACCAGGTAAAGTTTTTGGTTTAGTATTTCTCCGGCTTTAACAGTAATATTTTGCAGTAACGAATCTACACCCAATACAGAAGTAACCATTATCGTATAACTTCCCGGTGGAATCCTGGTGATAGAAAAATATCCGTTTACATCAGTAGCTATTCCCATGGAAGTACCTTTTAGTACCACATTGGTAAAAAGCACCGGCTCCCCGGTTTCTTTCAGGTAAACAAAACCTCTCACTGTTCCTGTGGAAGATTGTGAAAATGCACTTTGTGAAACAAATATGCAGAGTAGTAAAAGTAATGGTTTGAAAAAAGTTGAACGCATGATTAGGATTGCATTTAGTTGTTATATCGTTTTTTTTAAAACGTGCAAAAGTAATAAATTATCAGTACAGATACCAATGTTTTCAAACTCGCAGAAGTAATATTACATTTTTGTTGCCGACAGGTCAAGCACCCTGTCAAATTCTTCGGGAGTAACGGCAGATACCGACAAACGACTTAACCTGATAATCTGCATGGCAGAAAGTTGTTTATCAGATTTAATAGAAGATAATGTTACCGGATTTTTTAATGCTTTAACAGGTGCTATTTCCACAGCACTCCAGGCAATATCTGTTGTGGTAGGGTCCTGAAATGCTTCTCTCACCACTTTTGCAATCCCAACAATAGCAAGACCATCATTGCTGTGATAGAAAAAACACAAATCGCCTTTTTTCATTGTGCGCAAATTATTTCGTGCCGCATAGTTGCGCACACCATCCCAGGTAGCTTTTTTATCTTTTACTAATTTCTCCCAGCTATACGTGGAAGGTTCTGATTTTACTAACCAATGATTCATGTGTTTAATTGTTGATTGTTAAGGGGCGGCAAAGTTATTATTTAATTTTAAATGATAAAAAAAAGCTTCACATTTCTGGGAAGCTTTTTTTAAAATGGCTTGATGTTGTGTTAAAACGGATTTGAAAATTTTGGGTCTGATATAAAAGGTACATCTGTCAAAGTTTTTAAAAATGCTTCCCGGTTATTTTTCTCCTGTTCTGTAAGGTTTAAAGGTTGTACTGGGAATGATGCAAAATTTGACGGAGGTATATTTGAAGGAAATTGACTAAAAGAATCAATCACCATAGCACTTTGAGGAATGTTCCTGAAATGCCAGCTTAAATTAGGACTATCCTGTATTCCTTCGCTGTAATGGTCTATCACTTGTCGCAAGGTGGTATATCTTCCATCGTGCATATAAGGTGCAGTCAATGCAATGTTTCGTAAAGTAGGGACATTAAATTTCCCATAATCTGTTGTATGGTTAGTAATTTTTCCTCGCCCTCTGTCAGCATAATTTACATCCAAACCTATGTCTTCAAATGTTGTCCCGTAAGCACCATCCAGATTGCTTCCGTTATGACATTCAATACATTTTCCTTTGCCATTAAAAATATTCCACCCTGTTATTTCAAAGGCATTAAAGTCTCCTGTCATGCCATTCCAGGGATTAAAATTATCGAATCTACTGGTATGAGAATATAAACTGTTAACAAAGGTGGCTAAAGCCTCTCGAATATGCGCCACATTTATTTCCGAATTTCCGATACTTGCATACGCAGAATTAAAAAGTGGTTGATAATAGGACAAAGCAGGGAATTTATGGTTTGCTTCTGACTATGGAAAAGATATGGGCGACACGCTTGGTGGAGTATGGCATTCTAATTTAACGACAGATAAAACAGCTGAAAAAACATTTACAAAAATTTTTAATAAAGAAGTTTATTTTATGCTTGAAGACAAAAACAACAATATTTGGTTTGGCACAAGAGGTGTAGGTTTGTATCGTTACGATGGGAAAACAGTAACCAAATTTTCCGAATGAAATAATTATGAAACGACATCTAATGAAAGGACCCCGTTGGGCGTAGCGTCCCGCCTTAAACAAAATTATTGATAGATTTGTGAAGAAATAAAAAGTACGGAGGACTTGTTAACTAAAACGTAGCGGGGGGAAAGACTGTATCCTTTACATATACCAAAAGCTTGCACCTGTGCATAAAAGGACGGGCAAACGGTAAAACCGGTTTTATCAAAATTTTTGTACGGAGCAATCAGCAGGGGCGGATTTTCCAGTTTTATCAAATCTCCCATTCGCCTGCTGCCCAATATTTCCATCTTAGCAGCATCAAGTGCTTCCGAAATAGTGTTTGCTGCCAGGGGCGCCAGGGTTTGCCCAGAGTTTTGAAATTGCGGATGGTAGTAAAAAAAGAATTTTTCGATTGCCATGGTCATTGATTTTAAATTAATTAATGCCCTCCCGGTTTTCACCGGCAGATAAATAAAAAATAGATATATCAAAAGCTGCCTGGGTGCTAAACTTATTTTTGCGGGTGCTGCCTTTTTAAAAACATGTCAATAACCAAACGAGTGGCATTAAAGCCTGGAAAGCTTGCAGCCATGGGGCGCTGCCGCTGGGTAATTCAATTCAAAAATAGTATGTAAAGTTATTTCCTGGTCTCCCGTTTTATTATTTTTTTTAACAGCCCCCTGTTTATAAAGCCTCCTTCAAAGCAAAAAACACCTTTTTTTCTTCGTTGTCCATGTTGTAAACTTCGTTGTCCATGTTGTAAACAAGAAAAATAACGACCATCTTGTGAACGAGATGACGATTTATATGCCTGGTTTATCTTTTTTTGGGATATTGATATAGAATAATTTGTATTTTTGGAGTTATAAAACTATTTATGTCATGAATTACTCCGCCACACAAGTAGAACACAAAGGGCA
>JANYDQ010000021.1 GCA_025363555.1 Bacteroidota bacterium
AATGCCGACAATAGAACCTTCGTTATCATAATCTAATATGATGCCCGATTTTTCTTCGTCACTTTCGGTAATTTTATTATCGCTGAATTGAATGTAGAGTATATCTACTTCTTTATCATATTTAACTTTCATATTTTTTAATTTTAGAAGTTTTATAAACAGTGATTATTAATTTAGGGTCTTTGTTTTCGTTGACAAAGATACGGATTAAATAATTATCAACGATTGATTGATAAATTTTAATGCCGTCCTCTTCTTTTATTAGTGCGGGATTTTCTAATATTTGTTCCCCCGCTGGTTGGGATTTGTAATCCCAACGTTAGAAATTAATAAATATTGGATTACAAATCCTTTGCTCATTGGGCGAGATTGCAAATCTCGACCAGCGGGGGATATGTTTTATTTTTTTGTGGTGGCGGACCGCCACCAAATAATAGACACGAGTTAAACAAACTCGCGCCTGCGGGTGATTTCGCGTAGCTTTGGCAAGTGCCCTTTCCAAAGGAGAAGGGTAAGAATAAGAAAATGAACCCTCAATTCCTGTCATTCCGAAGTTTGCAAATCTCGACCAGCAAGGGTTGCACAGAGAAAGGAATAAGGAATATTAATTGTGGCGGGACACCACCAAATAATTGCCACGAGCGAAACACGCTCGTGTCTGCGGGTAATCTCGTTAGATACCTGTCCAATCAAGGTGATAATACCTGCCTTTAGTTTTGTATCCTATGTAAAACAAGGCTAACCGAAACTTCTCCTAATTGAATTAATCATTCAGATAAACTTCCACATCAAGTTTAAGCCAGTTGCCTTCCCATTGTTTGCTTATGAGTTTAGCTGAAAATTTTTTTCCCGCATCCATTAGGTTTGCTATCACTTCATTTTTTTCTTTCGGCACATATCCTATTTTTTCTTTTTGAAAATATATGGCAATTGCTTTTTTATCGAATTTGTTTTTGGGTTCGCGTTTGAGGTCAAATACAGTGTTTTCGGTCATTTTTGGTTCTGTTTGCTGCAAACTTAGAAAGGAAGTGCCGGCAACAAGGCAGGAAAGTGCAAGCATTTCGCGCCTGAAAACATCCAATGTAGTATTGTTTTCGTGCAGTAGTTTAAGCAAGCCGGGGCTGCTTTTGATGAGTGATGTGTTTTTATTTTCAGTCATATAAACTTATTAATAGTTTGTATTCGGCATCCAGTTCCTTTTCATATTGGGTAAGCTCATTCAGTTGTGTTTTCATTTTTTCGGCTTCTTCGCTTACCCAGTTTTCATCTTTAATCAGGTTTTCGATAGTGAAAGGAAAATCATTGCGTATTGCCAGCACTTCGTCCTGCAATAGTTTGCAACCTTGCTTTATACTTTCTATTGCAAGACTCAATTGCTCCTGCGAAAGTGTATCAGCACCCTGAACATTTAACTCTTTTTCATACACCAGTTGCATTGCTTTCATTTTATCCAAATCACCTTCTTTGTAGGCACTCAAAAACAAATGCCATATTTTCAATTGCTCTTCTGTTAAATCGGGGTTTACATCGGGATGTAGGTTTTTTGCAATGCTTCTGAAAATGGTTCTCAGTTCGGCACTGCGCTGTGGCGAATCAAGGTTTTTGAGGAGGTGCTTGCTGTTTTCAACTGAGTCCGCAGTTTGCATAATTTGCAATTGTGCTTCTGCAAGTTCGGCAGCTATGGTAAGTTCTATTTCATTAAAATCAGGTATTCTATTTTGATTTACGCATGCTCTTACCAGTTCTATCTTTCGTTTGAGTGCTTTTATTTGTAACTGAATTTCCAGTAAACGTAATTTGTGCGCGCCTATGCGGGTGTTATAAAGTGCTTCCAGCTGGGGTTTGCCCCAGCTGAGTAGTACATCCTTATCATTCAGAAGTTTTACATATTCTGTTTTCAAAAGTTCTAATTCTTTTTTCAACTTGTCTGTTTCTTCTGCTTCTGGCAGCATTTTAAATAATTTTGGTGTGAAGATTTTGCTTTTACTTTATTCCTTAACAATTATTTCCCGCTGGTTGTGATTTGTAATCCCAACGTTAGAAATTAATAAATATTGGATTACAAATCCTTTGCTCATTGGTCGAGATTGCAAATCTCGACCAGCGAGGTAAATTATTCCTCATCTAAAACCTCCTTAATCAAATCAACAATTTTATTATCGCTAAACTGTTTTGTGAATTTTATTTTAACAGTATCACCAAAGAATTTTTCAGCGTGTTTTATCTTGATTTTTTCTTCATCTCTTAAACTTGCATCTCCGCTTGCATTTTTTGTTTCAACTATAAAATGTAGTTTTTGTGAGCCGTTTTTAAATTTCAGTACATACGCAAAGTCAGGCGAATAGCTTTTGCCACCGGCAACTGGAATACGAATTGAACTTTTAGGAATTTTTGTAAACACAATTACTTCTGTAATTTCAGTTTTAATGTTTGTTTTCTCTAAATCAGAATCAAAATATAATTCTTCAAATAAATAGGAATCTGCAACTTCTTCTTCTGAAAACAAAACACCAACATCGGAAGCAGAAATTTCTTTTAATACATTTCCTTTCACATCAGTAAGTTTAGTTGGATGAATGTTGTTTGAAACCTTTTTGTATTCAATACTGAATTTATCAAAAGCTTTCGACATCAAATAATTATCAAACCCTTGTTTGATTACACGAAGAGTTGACGAATTGAGATAGGAATTAATTTCCGTTTTTGAATCAATGATGGATTGATGTAATGTTTTGATATTGATGTTCAGATTTTTTGAAAGCTCTTTCAAAAAATCGCTGTATTTTATTGTGGAAATAATGGTAGGCTTTCTACCGTAAGCCGATTCTTCTTCCTTTATCTCTGCTTTGTTATCCTTAATTTCAATCTTTGCTATTTTTTCGCGGACACCGATATTTTGTAGGTTATTTTTCTGTTCAGAAAGATAATCTGTAAATAATTTTTTAAAATTTGCTTCGTTATCAAACTTATATTCCAGAATTACTTTCTCATTCAGTTTTTCCCAAAGGTCTTTCAGCTCATCGTACTTAGAGGTACGAATGGTAATTTTCTTTTTAACATCGGTTGCTTTGCGAACTTTGTTGGAGCCTACACCTTCAAAAATGCGAGTATAGTTTAGCTTAATATAATCAAAACCACCTTCTAAAAATTTATGTGATGCTTTTATTATTTTTTTCTCTACCAGTTCATCAATCAAATCATCTTCATTCGTTTGGTAGAGTTCGCAAATTTTCTTAATCATTTGTTCAGAAATTTTTTCAGGAATTTCTTCCATCGAAATTGCTCCTGACTTCTCATTGATTTCATTTACCAGTTTGTTCACAAAATCGTTTTCTGTGAAGTCAACAAAATAGTTGAGATAAAATTGCTCATCTTTTACCCGGTTACCATATTCATTTACCGGCAAGCGCAATCCCCTGCCTACTTCTTGCAATTTTGATATTTCGCTTCCGCTGCTTCGGAGTTTGCATATCTGAAATACATTTGGGTTGTCCCAACCTTCGCGCAAAGTCCATTTAGAAAAAATAAAACGTCTTGGATTTTCCAAATTAAGCATTGCTTGTTTGTCGTGCAAAATTTCGTTTATCTCCTGTTCAATGGCTTCGTCTTTTTCTGAATTGTCTTTAGAAAAATATCCTGCGTGAGTCAGTGAAATATCCTGCAATGCTTTTTCAAGATATGCTTTATAAAAAACATCAGTTTCTGTTTTGAGCAATTCTTTTATTTCTGCTTCTATGTATTGTTCAACGGTCTTGCGGATATAACCTTCTTTGTTCCGGTATTCATCAATATTATCAATAAAGAAAAGTGTAAGTGGTTTTATTTTCACTTCCCTTGTCAGCATTTGTTTTTCAATTTCAAAATGGTGTTTTATTGCCTTTTGAATCATTATTTCCTGCAAGGTTACAGCATAGGAATAAGGATTGATTTTATCTCCCTTTTTTAGTTCCAATCCATTGGACAAAACAACTGTACTCTTATTCAGATTTTCAATTGTCAGGTCCGACATTTCGGAATGAACTTTTTGCAAACTTTCCTTTTTGGTAAGCTTTACATTCCTTGTATGCTCCTCTGTTTTATCCGATTTACTCTTTTTAAACTCTACAACTTCAAAACTTGCTTCTGTGCCATCTGAATCAATGAATTTTACTATTGCATTTTTACCACTTTCAAATTCTGTAATATGCCCGATAATTCCTTTTACAAGGTTTTGGTTGAATGAATCAACAGCAGTTAATTGATAAATGAGATTGTGATAATCTTTTACTTTTATTTTTTCCTTCTTTTCTGTAATTGCATTTATCTGTTCTATTTCTTTATCGGGGAAGGTGGCACCATATCGCAAAATAAATTGCGACCTTATTTTCTGAATATTCTCCCAGGTTTTACTGCTTTGTGTAAACTTGTGTGGCTCGTCAATAATCATAAACGGTTTGACAGCTGCCACTGCATCAAATGGAATAGTGTATTTATCAAACAGACCTTTATCAAAACTTTTTTGCATTGTTTCGGAGTTTATCATTCCTGCATTGATAATCATTACCTGAATACTATTCTTATCAAAACTACCTGCATTTACAAAACTTGTAACGGCAGGTGGTAAATATGATTTTTTGCTTTTTGTACTTTTTTGACTTTCTACTATGTGCAGGTGGAGCGTTTTGCCGTATTGTTCTTTAAAATGTTCGCGGCTGCTGTCCGATTTCAAAAAGTCAATTGTTCCTGCTTTGATAGATAAAGTAGGCACTATGATAATAAATTTGAAAATGCCGAATTGTTTATTGAGTTCAAAAATGGTTTTGGTATAGGTATAAGTTTTACCTGTGCCTGTTTCCATCATTATATCAATGATGTTACTCGTATGTTTTGTTTTTTCAACAATATTGTTTTTTGTTTGCCTTGCTTTTATATTGTCGTAATATTGATTGGAAGGCAGAATATTATTAAAAAATACATTACCCTGCTTTTCAATTTTATTAAACACTGGGTTGATGTAGTTTTTATCTACTTCGGGCATCGAATGTAATTGCAAGTCATTAAATACAGCAAGGGTACTATCTACAGCCTTTTCCTGATGAGGTAAGTTTTTTTCAAAATTAAAGTGCATTAGTTTTTAGTTTTTAATGTTGAGTTGTGACTTGTTTTTACAATGCTTGTTAAAATTCTAACCAATTCTTCGCTAAGTAAAATATATGGTTTGAAATCAAGTTTAACCATCTGACTTTTTTCTAATAATTCAAGCCAATACAATGTTTCTCTTGCTTCTTTACTTGCAATAGCCATTTTATTGGCAAAATCAGCTTTGCTAACACCGGCTAATGCTTCATTTACATTTGCTCCAATACTTGTTACACTTCGCAACAATTGTTTTGATAATACAAACTCCTGATGCTCCTTTAAGTTTTTGTACAGAGCAATAATTTGCAATGCAAACTCAAAACTTTTATTTTTAATAATACTCTCTTTCACTAACTAAAAACTAAAAATTTAAAACTCAAAACTAATATCGTGTTATAAAATCTATTTCTGTTTTTTTCTTGTTGCTGTACGACTTCACGTTTTCTGATAGTTCCCGTAGGCTTTTACTTTCAAAATGATAACCAAAGGCAATAATAACTTTAGGTTCAAAGGTTTTGTCCGAATCTATTTTTTCCAGCAGTGTTTTCAGATGGTCGGTGGTAAATGCTTTATCCATCAAGTACAATTTGCCGTTGCCATAATGTGCGGTGTAACTTTTACCCTGAGCGGAGCCGAAGGGCAATTCAATCTTTTGCAAATCCTGCGTTAATGCAATTCCATCGTATGTTTTCCAGGTAATGAGTAATGCTTTTATATCATCTTCCGTAAGTTTGGTTTCGTTAAACAGGGTGGTTTGATTGGTCAATTCGTCTGCTTCAAAATTGTAATCCTCCCAAATAGGTATGGTTTCAAAAATTTTGAAACCCAAATCGCCTTTATAATCCGGCTTTTCTTTCTTAATTTTTGCAGCGGCTCTTTTTAGGCGTTCCTTGGTTATTTCAAAAATGG
>JANYDQ010000022.1 GCA_025363555.1 Bacteroidota bacterium
CTTAGTTTTACAAAACTGCTAAGGTTCTGCAACACAAATCCCGACTTTTCCCGCGTAGATAAATAATTAATGGTGGTATGAATAGTATCTTTATCAAATCGAATGTCAGAGAATTCAGCATTAATGCTTTTGGCTCCTACATCAAAATAATTTACACCTGTGGTAAGTAAGGTATCATTTTCGCTGCGGTAAACAAAGGACGAATTGATAAATGTAATTCCTTTAAACTGCACATCCCAGGGCGCGGAGTGTTGGGTAGTATCGCCCGACTTAAATGCATCAATTATAAATTGAAAATTAAAATCGGGCTCGGCATTGTACTTAATTATTTTCGAATTGCTTTTTACCAGTATCACATCTCCTATATGTAGAATATGTTGGTTTACATTTAGCTCGTCAATCCCTATTTTTAATTTTTTAGCATATAATAAGGTGTCCTTGTGCAAATCTTCGATGTACAAATCATTCAACACTATTTTTTTAAAAAACTCAATATCCAAGCTTCCAATTTCCACCCTGGTCTTCAACTTTCCTGACAGATAAACTGCTGCCCGATGTCCCACATAGGTTTGCACCGTTTTTATCTGGATTAAAATAAACACGAGCAACAACACTAAAATAAGTGTTGAAAAAATTCGAAATACTATTTTACCGAGTTTTTTAATAACTTTGTTCTCTAAAATCCTTTTAAAATCGGGCAAAGTTACTAATTAATGAGCAAACCTGTCATCATTCTTGCAATCGAATCATCTTGTGACGATACTGCCTGCGCAGTTATAAAAGATGGGATATTACTTGCCAATAAAATTGCCAATCAGCATGTCCATGAGCAGTACGGAGGCGTAGTACCCGAACTGGCATCGCGCGCCCATCAGCAAAATATTGTTCCTGTAGTGGACCTCGCTATCAAACAATCAGGAATAAAAATTTCCGAAATTTCTGCTATTGCTTTTACCCGGGGTCCCGGTTTAATGGGATCTCTCCTCGTAGGCTCTTCTTTCGCCAAAGCTTTTGCCATGGGTTTAGGCATTCCGCTCATCGAAGTGAACCACATGCAGGCTCATATCCTTGCTCATTTCATTAAGAGCGAATCCCACACGCAGTCGCCCTCTTTTCCTTTTTTGTGTTTAACTGTTTCTGGCGGGCATACACAAATTGTACTGGTAAAAGATTATTTCGACATGACAGTGATAGGAGAAACCATTGACGATGCTGCCGGTGAAGCATTTGACAAAGCAGCAAAAATAATGAACCTTCCCTACCCAGGTGGTCCTTTAATAGATAAATATGGAACTTTTGGCAATCCTCTTCAATTCAAATTTACAAAGCCTCAACTGCCTGAATTAAATTTTAGTTTTAGTGGTTTAAAAACAGGTTTCATGAATTTCATTAACAACGAAACGGCAAAAAACCCTGATTTTGTTTCACAAAACCTGAACGATATTTGCGCATCCATTCAACATACTATTATTGAAATTTTAATGAGCAAATTAAAAACAGCTGCTCTGCAAACCAATATAAAAAATATTGCCATTGCCGGAGGTGTATCCGCCAACAGTGCTTTACGAAAAGCCTTAAAAGAAAACGAAAAGCAGTTGCAATGGAAAACATTTATTCCCGATTTTCAATACTGCACCGACAATGCAGCCATGATAGCCATTACGGGGTATTTTAAATATCTGAAAAATGATTTTACAACTCAAAACATTACTCCTCTTGCCAGGTATGCCCTGTAAAACCAATATATATTAAAAGTGTCAATTATCAAACTTTCGCCCCCTGCTCCGCTCACCGTCCGTTCTTCCTTCCCGAAAGAGACCATGGCTTCTATCTTCCCCCTCCTGCTTTTCATTGCCCTGTCTGCATTTCCTGCATTCGCTTTTGCCTTTGTGCCCCGAGACACCATTCAATTGAAAACAAAAAAAATTAATAACCTCAAAGACAAAATCTTTGACGCCCCCATGATTTTAAAAACAAGCCCCACCGCTTTCCTCGGTGGCGGCATTTTTCCCTTCACTGCCGAATACCGCCTCATGCTTGAAATGACTACAGCCCGAAACCAATCCGATCAGGTAGGCATTTCACTGCTCGGCAAAAGCATTCTCTGGAAACTATATGAAAAAGCGTACAACTATACCTCCACCGAAGTCTATAAAATTAGCGGCTGGCGAATCCAGTACGCTCATAAATTTTATCTCCTTTCCCGCAGGGGTCATGCCCCTTCCGGCTTCTATTTCGGTCCCCTCATTTCTTATGCAAACGCCCATCTTGCCGTTGGCTTAAGCCGCCATTATGCTCATACCTATTACGAGTTCCACGACCTCAACGCAAACCTCGTCTTTGGCGTCCAGGCTGCTCATCGCAACAGAACTTCCTTCGATTTATATTTCGGACTAGGATACAAAAACAACACCCTTTATTACCACGCAACTACCTATCGCTATGCCCAAATAGATTCGAAAGACCTTGGTAAAGTTTACAACACCCATATCAATGCTATATTTGGTATCAACCTGGGATACGCATTTTAATAAACTCATTTAAAATTAACAAAAACAATAACAAAATGAATAAAGAAATATGGCTGAACCTTCCGGTAAAAAACATTAAAAAATCAAAAGAGTTTTTTAGTAAACTTGGATTTGAATTTAGCCAGGGTATGGGCAACACTCCTGTTTCCGCCTGCCTGCTGATGGGAAACAAACAAGTGCCTGTAATGCTTTTTGAAGAGCTCCAATTCAAAAGTTTTACACAAACCGAAATTACAGACACCAAAACTTCCTCGGAGATGATGATATCCTTGGATGCGGAAAGCAGGGAAGAGGTAGATGAAATAGTTAAAAAAGCAGAAACAGCCGGAGCCAACGTATTTGGTAAACCTCTGGAAATACAGGGATGGATGTATGGTTGCGGTTTCCAGGATTTGGACGGCCACCGATGGAATGTATTATATATGGACATGGACAAAATGCCAAAAAGCTAAAAAGACAAGTGCTGTTAAAAACGTATATTTGCGGACTTTTATAACCAAATGAAAAAAGCTTTTTTACTCTTTCTTCTTATTTATTCCTGCTCTTTGTCCGCCCAAATGAGCATTAAAGACTCCTCTATTTACACACCTATGATTGGTATTTCATATGGTTACCAACTTTCCGGTGGCGATATGCTTTCCCGTTTCGGAAACAATTCTTCCCTCCAACTCAATGTAGATTTTAAAAGCAAAGCATACATAATGGTCGGACTAAACGGCAGCTATATGTTCGGCAATAATGTCAAAGAACAATTGTTTACTGCCATTTCCACCCCCGAAGGATATATTATCAACAGGGATGGTTCCATAGCAGACATTCGTTTGTGGGAACGCGGATTTGCCATACAGGCAACACTCGGCAGGTTGTTTCATTTCAAAAAGCCCAACCCCAATTCTGGTATAATTTTCAACATGGGATTTGGTTTTATTCAGCATAAAATACGAATAGAAGTAATTGGAAACGATGTTCCGCAACTTTCCAAAGAATACAAAAAAGGTTACGACAGGTTAACAAATGGTTTTTTGTTGAGCGAAAACCTTGGATATTTTTATTTAAGCAACAACCGGTTAACCAATTTGTATATTGGCTTGGAATGTTTCGAAGGCTTTACTCAAAACCGCAGAAGCTATAACTTTGATACCATGGAGCACGATACAAAAAAAAGGATAGATATATTATACGGTGCCAGATTAATGTGGATTTTACCTTTATATAAAAAACCACCCCAGGATTTTTATACCCATTAACCTTTACAGATGCGGTTATTGTACACTCTTTCCATTTTCCTTTATTTATTCGTAATTAAAGTTGCTTCGCTTTTTAATTCAAAAGCAAAGTTGTGGGTAAACGGCAGAACATCTCAAAACATAAAAGTAACTAATCACGATTCGGATATTATGTGGTTTCATTGTGCTTCCTTAGGTGAGTTTGAACAGGCACGACCGTTGATAGAAAGTATGAAGTCTAAAGTAATTAGCAGCAAGCAGGGCGGAATTAAAATTGTTCTCACTTTTTTTTCTCCTTCGGGATATGAAATAAGAAAAAATTATGCAGGAGCTGATTATATTTTTTATTTACCAATGGATACCCCATCTAATGCAAAAAGATTTATTGACGCTGTACAACCTTCAAAAGTGTTTTTTATAAAATATGAATTCTGGTTTAATTATTTGAATGAATTAAAAAACAGGAACATTCCCACCTACCTCGTAAGCGGAATATTCAGAGAAAACCATTATTTCTTTAAACCTTATGGAAACTGGTTTGTAAAGCAGTTAAACGCTTTCACTCATTTTTATTTGCAGGACGAAACATCAGCAGCTTTATTACAATCCAGGGGATATACCAACGTAACTGTAAATGGTGACACCCGTTTCGACAGGGTGAATGATATTGCAAAAAATGTAAAATCTTTTCCAATGGTGGAACACTTCTGCCAGGGCAAAAGTATTTTTATTGCCGGAAGCAGTTGGAGGGAAGATGAAAAACTTATTGCAGATTTAAAATTGTTAATTCCAGGTTTTAAAATGATTATTGCTCCCCACGAAATAGATGAAAACCATATCCGCGAGCTTGTTCAGCAATTCTCTCCTTATTCTATGATTAAGTATTCGGAAGCAAATGAAGAGAATGTAAAAAAAGCAGATGTACTTATTATTGATAATATCGGTATGCTTTCTTCTCTTTATCAATATGGAACTGTTGCATATATTGGCGGTGGTTTTGGCAAGGGTATTCATAATATACTGGAAGCAGCTACCTTTGGTTTGCCTGTTATTTTCGGACCAGAATATTATAAATTTAATGAAGCTACAGAATTGATTCGCCTTGGTGGTGCATTTTCAGTGGCAAACAAAGAAGAACTGGAAAGAACAATGCGACTGTTAAACGACCCTTTTGTTTTACAAACTGCATCTCATATTGCAAAGTTTTATGTGCAAAAAAGAACTGGAGCCACAGATAAAATTTTGAATACTATATAAATGAAAGTCTTAAAATTCGGAGGTACATCGGTAGGTTCTGCAGAAAGAATGAAAGCGCTTATTCCATTAATAAATGATGGAGAGCCTAAACTGGTTGTGCTGTCTGCCATGAGTGGAACTACCAATAAACTGGTTGACATTTCAACTGCTTTATATGAGCACAACAATGAAAAAGCTACAGAATGGATTGCAGCTCTGGAGAAAAATTATCTTGAAGTAATTAAAAAATTATATAGAACAAAAGAAGCAGAATTTAAAGCTGAAGGATTAATAACTTCTCATTTTGATTACCTGCGTTCGTTCACCATCGATTTATTTACCGTTAATGAAGAGCGCGCCATACTTGCACAGGGCGAATTGCTTTCCACCGCGTTGTTTCATTATTACCTGGAAGAACAAAACATTGGTTCCGTTTTACTTCCTGCTCTTCAATTTATGCGTATAGATGAAAACGAAGAGCCGGACATGAACTATATTAAAACCCATTGCAAAGCTGAAATTGCAAAATATCCTGCTGAAAAATTATTTATTACACAAGGATATATTTGCAGGAATTCATTTGGTGAAATTGATAATTTGAAACGGGGTGGTAGTGATTACTCTGCAACCATTATCGGTGCGGCTGTTAATGCAGAGGAAATACAAATATGGACAGACATAGATGGAATGCACAACAACGACCCGCGCATTGTGGAGAACACTTATCCTATTTCCGAATTGTCTTTTGACGAAGCGGCTGAATTAGCTTATTTTGGAGCTAAAATATTGCATCCTACCTGCATTCTTCCCGCGAAGATGAATAACATTCCCGTGCATTTACTGAACACCATGCAGCCTTCTGCAAAAGGAACACTCATCAGTTCCAAAACAATTGGCGACAGCATCAAAGCCGTTGCAGCCAAAGACGGGATAACGGCCATTAATATTAAATCAGCTCGAATGCTGCTGGCGTATGGTTTTTTGCGTGCCGTGTTCGAAATTTTCGAACGATACAAAACTCCAATTGATATGATTACTACTTCGGAAGTAGCGGTTTCGTTAACGATAGATAATATCAAAAATTTAGATGCAATTGTAAAAGAACTAAACGAGTTTTGTTCTGTTGAAGTGGATACGGATTTAACTATTGTTTGTATAGTTGGTAGTTTCTCTGCCGAAAAACAAGGCTACGCCATGCGGATATTCGAAGCATTAAAAAACATTCCTATCCGTATGATTTCTTATGGTGGCAGCGAAAATAATGTTTCGGTGCTGGTAGATACTAAATTAAAAAAAGATGCCCTGGTAGCATTGAATAACGGATTATTTTAAACGGGACGGGAAACTCCCTTTTTTAAACTTCATAAATCTTTCAAACTATATCTATAACCTAACCAGATTATTTTGCAAATAATTTTCAATATTATTTGCAAATAATTCTCAGCCACCACCCTGTTTAATAATTTATTCCTCATTGGCATTCAGGAACACAAAAGTTTATTCCCATTTTTGTTTTTTCGTTTGAACCAGTCTAAATTCTCTCGAACCCGGTAAATTCTCCCGGAACTTATATTGTTTTGGTGGAAACTTATATAGTTTTGCTGAAAAACCTATAGATTGGCTGCGAAACTATATTGCGTAACGGTTTGTTAGAGGGTACACTACCGAATAATCGGAACGAGTGAAACACACTCACTCCCAATGTCATTAAGTTAAGCCCAATGCCGTATGGCATTATATGTGTATAGTAAAAATAGCAATCAGTGACAGGCTACCCCGAAGGGGTCGTACACTTGCTTCTTAATTTTATTACTATAAACATGCGACCTTTTCAAGGTCGAAAACCTTAACTTAATGACATTGCACTCCCTCCTGCGGGTAATGATTTGTAAATTGTCGTCTGTTGATGTAATGTAATCATCAAATTTTTTCGGGCTGAGTGTAATTCTGGACATTTTGTTTTGTTTTTTTATTGGTTTATAATTGGTTTTTTTATCTTTTCCGGGTTTACCCGGTAACATTGCTTATTACTGTTTCTCCTTATTTTACTAATGTTTCAATGGTTATTATCAATTTTTTTAACCCTAATT
>JANYDQ010000052.1 GCA_025363555.1 Bacteroidota bacterium
TACCGTAATTGCAAGGCAAAACTTCAGTCGAATAAAAAACAACAAAACAAAACAACAACAAAATAAACAACTATAAATAAATAATCAAAAACAAAAGGAAAATGAAAAAAATTTACACACTAACAATTGTATTCATTCTCATAATGACATTGAATGCACACGCACAGGCAGTATTAACTGGATTGGAACAATACGGAAAAGTTGCGGCTTCACAAAATTCGCCTTACAAAAACAAAATTGCAAAAGACAGTTATGGCAACGCTTATATTTGCGGAGGAACGTGGAATGTAATGGGTGGCAATTATGATGGCTTTCTTCAAAAGCTGGACAAACACGGAAATACCCTCTGGACACAAACCTTGGGAAGTACAAATCTTGATTTTTTTACTAATATGTTTATCCTTCACGACACTGCCATTTACCTGACAGGCTTGAAAACCAACAGTAGTGCTGATTTGTGGACTGCGAAAGTAACGGCAGCAGGGGTGGTGCGCTGGGAGAATTCTTTTGATGGGGCTTACGCAAGTTATGATTGTGGAGGTGCGCTAATTGCGAACGATAGCGGAGATGTATTTGTAACAGGCGGTAGTTTCAATAGTAGTGTTTTGTTTTCGGATATGGAGGTGCTGAAACTTGCGAATGCTGATGGAAGCATACTGCTATCCAACTTTTGGGACAACCCGGGTTACAACCTTAACGATGCTGCTAACGCTGTAACTTTTGATACCAAATATTTATTTATCGGAGGGGTATCTCAAGAAACAGGAGGGTATCATTACGCAACCGTTAAATTTAAACTTCATAATTTAGTTTACAGCAATTCGCAAGTAAGCGCAGGAACATCAAGCACAACGGTGGATGAGGTAAAAGATTTTAAAGAAGATGGAACAGGGATTTATCTTTGCGGAAAAATTTCGACTTCTACATCTGGATATAATATGTGTGTTATTAAGTTAGATACGGCTCTAAATACTGTGTTTGCAGTGAATTTTGATGGTGGTAATAACCTGGATGATGAATTTAATGGTTTGGTTTTGGATAATTCGGGCAATATTTTTTGTACTGGTTATGGAAGTGTAACGAATATAAATAAAAAGTACGTTACGATGAAACTCAATAGCAGCGGTACTTGGCAATGGACAAAATATTATGCTGATTCATTGAACGGTGACAGCGAAGCAACAGGGATAGCTATTGATAGCGCGCAAAATGTATATGTAACGGGCTTTTCGCCAAGTGTGATGAATGGTTTAAATTTTCACACGATTAAATATTTGAACGGAACAGGCGCAGAAGCATGGCACATTGAAAGCGATGGAAACAGCCACCTTAGCGATATTCCTTTTAATATAATTGTGGATGATAATGATCAAAGTATTATTGTTAGCGGACAATCGCAACTACCAAACGGAAAATATGAGTATAAAACGTGTAAGTATGTGGAACGGGAAATTATAACTCCGACTGATTTGCATAATGAACCGGCAGCTCACTCTTTCCTATATTACGAAAATAAGGGGCAACTTCAAAGTTCAGATTCTTTACCCGTTTCCGTACCTAACGAAAGATTTTATACAAACAATACTTATCCTAATTTATATTTTACAAATAATAGTTTTAGCTTTGTATTCTCTCATATAAATAATGTTGTTGCTATACATGACACGATGCAACGAGTTGATGTATCATTTCCGGGTTCAGATTTAGATAATGCAAAAATATATCCGTTGGAAGAACAAACACCATACTTAAATTATTTCACTACTCTTTGCCCCGATGGTATTACGGAAATACACGGTAATCAACGCTTAGTAATTCCTGATTTATATTATAACATTGATTTAATTTATTATAGCAATGATGCAGGGTTTAAATATTATTTTATTGTGAAGCCGGGGGGCGAGTTACAGATATAAAAGAATTTTATAATGGAACAAGTATGGTATTAGACACGGCTACTCATATTCTTATAGTTAACAGTAGTTTTGGAAGTGTTTCGTTTCAG
>JANYDQ010000076.1 GCA_025363555.1 Bacteroidota bacterium
TAAACATCTCTGTTCGTTCCTCCACCTACTTCTACCCAATTAGTACCATTAAAAGTAGCAAGATGCTTGGCAGTTGCGCCAAGCCCTGTTTGTGTGAAACCACCGCCTGCATATAGTTTATTATTTACACTATCAACAGTTAAAGCCATTACAGTATCATTCAGCCCATCACCGACCTGCTGCCAATTGGCTCCATTCCATTTGGCTATATGGTTTAGGGCTGTTAAGCCGTCCCTGCTTGCAGTAAAAACTCCACCTGCATATAGTTCTCCATTATATACCGCAAGCGACCAAACAACATCATTAAACCCATTGCCCAGAGCACTCCATGACGTTTCATTATAAGCTGCTATGCCACTATAAGTGCCAAAAGCACTGCCATCAATTGATGTAAAACCTCCCCCTGCTATTAGTTTGTTCTGATATATACAAAAATCCTGAACTTGAAAATCACCAAAGGGTGGAAAGTCTCCATTTAGTTGTCCACAACTAGAAAAAACAGTATCGTTCCATCTGCAAATTCCTTGTGCCGGATGATAACCCGTTGAATCTGTTGCACCCCCAAAATAACCCCCAAAATATAGATTGTTATGATAGGCCACCATTGAATTAAGACTGCTATTGGTGCCTGAATTTGGGTTAGACAATGGGTGCCAATTTACCGCAGACCATTTTGCAATGTTAAAAGCATAATGAGAAGTATCATTAATATAAGCTCCTCCGGCACCCATAAAAGTGCCTCCTACATATAAGTTGCTTTTATATACTGCAATGCAATGAACGAAACCAATACTATCTGCCGCTACAGTGTGCCAAACACCAATACCCATTGGCTGCCATTGATTACCATCCCATTGACCAATGCTGTTTAATCTTGTTAAATTATCATTCTTAAATCCACCTGTGATGGTTATGTTATTATTGTAATTTACTATTTTCATCACAAACTTATTTCCATTAATGGTGCCTATGGTGTCCAAGTTTCCCATACTATTCCAATGTTGTGCGAATAAATTTATTGGAAGTATTAATAAGTATATTATTTTTTTCATATTAATTTTATTAAAAAAATCAGCCCTTCCAAAGCAATGGAAGGGCTGATTTTAGATTATTTATTTAGTACAAATTTACCTTTAGCTATTGTAGTATTATTTACCAGAAGTGTATAACAGTATAAACCATTAGAAAGATTGGAAAGGTTAACAGTTTCAATTCCTATCGTTTGATTTATAGAAAGTGATTTAATCAAATCTCCTAAATAGTTATAAACATGTATAACTCCTTGTGTAGCGTTATTTGGCAATGTATATTTAAAATTAATAAGTTCTTTTGTTGGATTAGGATAGCACTGTAAAATAGCTTCCGAATTATAATTATCAGAAACATGCGATGTAATCATTCTCTTATCTCCCCCGTCATAACTATCATCAATTGGTTCGTGATACACGGCTCCAAAAACTTCCTGCAAAATACTTAATGCTGCTGCATATCCTGCACGGGTGCTATCATTCACCACCTGCATTATTTTTTGTTGAAGTGTGGTATCACTTATCAGGTCGTAAATACTTCTTCCATTTTGTTTCAGACTTTTATAAACCGAAATCATTTTTGCCTCGTTTTCTTTATCATAAAACCCCTCGTCATAGGCAATAATCGAATCAGTGGCACCGTAATCTCCACGGTCGGCATAATAATAGGCAAGCATATCATCCTTGGTTACTCCCCCTCCATTATGTATAAATTGGGTGATGTCTTCAATAATGCTGTCTTTTGGCATCGCTATGGTATCATTGCTGTTCAGCTTTGCCCTCAATATATCATCTTCCGTAATCCCTCTTTCAAATTTAAAATTAGATAAATTCATTTCCGCAATCTCCCTGCCCGAAGTGCCTGTCTGAGCGCTGAAAAACAATAATACAAACATCAAATACCTCATTCTTTTATAAATTTATTTCTTAAAGCTCCTTTCTCAGTCATAGCTTCCACAAAATACAACCCATTCTTGAGCGCACTTACATCTACCACACATTCTCTATTGCCTATTCGCTCTTGGCTAATC
>JANYDQ010000087.1 GCA_025363555.1 Bacteroidota bacterium
TTATCAAATTCTTTAGTCGAATTTCAAAGTCTTCGCTCCTTCCAAAAGAAGTAGCCAGTACTATCACGTCAATATTTTGCAACTGAAGGTTCTTATTTATTTCCTTCAAACATTCCAGCCCGTTTTTGCGGGGCATATTTAAGTCCAGGAAAATGATATCCGGCAGCGTTTTCAACGGTTCGTTCAAATACTGCATCAATTCTTCCCCGTCATTCACTATCGTCAATTCCGTTAATACAGGTACTTGTTTCAGCGCTTTTTTGAAGAAAAAACAATCATCTATATCATCGTCCGCCAGCACTATGTGCATCCGGACATTATTTAGTTCTTTTATCATGATACAAAGGTGGTCATATAAAATGGTTAACGTGTTACATCATTTGAGGTATAGTTCCGTCTATCCAGCAAAATAATGGCAAAATCCTGAACTTCATCCACCATTTTTTTGTGCAGCAACTCTAATCTTTCTGTTTTGGATAACATGATGATGTAATTTTTAAAATTTTAAGTTGTTTCTATAAAATTGTTGCAAAGTAATCAAAATCGGTGAAGTGGCTTATTTATTATCTCCCGCTTCGTCATTTTCTATTTGCCCCTCTTTTTTTGTTTTCAATTCCTGCAATAATATCATTCGTTCAGCCGTCAGCTCATCTATTGCCCGCCAACTGATGTAATGCAGTTGAGTATTCAAAAAAGCCAGTCTCTTGATGTTCTCCTTTTTTTTGGCAAGGTCTTCCATTTCCTTCAAAATATCTTTGAGCGAAACAATTTTCCAGATTACAATAAAAGCAGCAATGGTAGTTGCCATATTTTCAATCTGCTCGTAGTTTCCGTTTTTTACAGCCGTATTCATCTCTTCCAGGTTTTTTCCCATCCGGTTGCAAAACGAATCAATAGCTGTACACAACATTGTAGTATTTGCTTTCATTATCTTTTTCACCGAAGGCAGGTCGCACAGTGGGGGCTTGCGCTCGGGAGAGTCAGTTGGATTATTTATGCGCGTTTCACTCATTTCTTTAAATTTAATGATACAAAGGTACAGGCATGAGCCAGGTTAAGTGATACAGAATAAGCTTCATGTTTTACATCATTCAAAGGAAAAATGGGGCAATTAATGTTGATTTAGAAATCATGTAATAAATTTAGAACAATTATGTAATGCACAGTTTATGCACTTGTTCTACTTGCCAACCTTTACATTCGCAAACCCCACGATTTAAACCAATGGAAAGAAGTTATCGAAAAAGCCATTTTTTTGAATTATCAAATAGATCAAACACCAGTTTCTGCCAAGGATTTTTTGGTAGAAGAAAAATAAAGGGCAGTTCTAAATTAGACAAAGAGTTCGTCATTTATGAGGACCGCTGTTTCCAAAAAATTAAAGAACTGCCCTTTTTTACCTGCTTTCGTTTTATTTTTTTCGCCTTATTTTCTGTAGTTCTTCTTTAGTCTGGCTAAGGTCTATTTGCAGTTTGCCGAGTATTTCCATGTTTTTGCCTTCGGCTAATAAAAACGAATCCCGTTTTTCAAGTGCCAGTTTTTGTAGTCGTCTTCCTTCCAACACATTTTTCATCCCTTTCAGGTGAAGCATGTTCAAATTATTTCGGTTCGCATCCATGGGGTAGTTCTTTTACTGCAAAGGTAACAACCACAAGGGATACCGATGATACAGAATTAGCATAAAAAATAATATCATTATAATTAAAGAGCAAAATCAGGGGGTCATTAAGAATTTTCAGTTGAAGATTTGCTTATAGTTCATTCCCGCATGCAAGAACAAAAAAACCGTAAGAAATTAATCTTACGGTTTTCAAACTATTGGATGACGTGAGGTGAAGGTCTTTTTGATTTCTGTCTGCAAACCCTCTCAAAATTTACAGAAGAGTCATTAGTTTCCTTCACCTCACCCCATCCAATCTCTTTTTACCCCTCGTACCAGCTTTTTACAGTGGTACACTCGGTTTCGTACTCCCTGCACGAATTAAATTTATATTCCGCATTAGCTGGAATGGTAATGCCTTCTCCCTCCAAAATCTCATATTTTTTAGTATTAATAAAAATACTAGCTGCCCCTTCTATCACTTGTACAAAAATGTCGTACGGTACTTTTTTTTGTCCAGTTCTTCCGCCACCGTAAGTGTATCTACA
>JANYDQ010000090.1 GCA_025363555.1 Bacteroidota bacterium
TTTTATGCACAGGTGCAAGCTTTTGGTATATGTAAAGGATACAGTCTTTCCCCCCGCTACGTTTTAGTTAACAAGTCCTCCGTACTTATTTATTATTTTTATTCTTCCGCTTATTTCGGCAAGATGCCGAGTTAAACAGGACGTAGCGGGACGCTACGCCTAACGGGGCTACTGTTTAAGGAGATGAGCCTTATGGTGGCGGGACGCCACCGAATAATTGCCACGAGTTAAACAAACTCGCGGCTGCTGGTGCCGAAAATTTTATAAACTGTTTCCATTTATTTTTCTTCAATTATTATTTGTTCTTGTGGTGTAATGTCATAGAGTTTATAAACTTCTGTATCTATGGCGTTATCAAGAGAAGAATATTTACGTTCATTATATGTTTTGTCTTTATCTGTTTTTGCATTCTTTATTTCTTCTTTGACGATTAGCATTTGTTCTACCAAAGAAACAATTTTATCGTGTTTTGCTTTCTCTACGCTGTTTTTAAAGTTGATTTCTTTTATTGGTAGGTTTTTAGCATCATTAGGGTAAAAGTGTAAACTTTCACTTAAAAAAGTTGTGAAATACCAATTGATAAGATTAGAGTTTAAGATGCCAAGCAAATAGAAATAATGATAATTTATTTTATCACATATCTGTTATCCTAAATTGCAATTCCGAATAGTGAGTGCCTATAGGCACAAGGCGTAATATCTGGTCATTCAGTTTGTCTATTTTATCTTCAAAGAGTTGGTAACGCTTTAACGTTTCTTTGTTCATAGGTGTATGCAGGGAATTGGTTTTCCAGGCACGAGAAAGTCGCTTGTGCATTTTATCTAAAAAGTACTCGCGGGTGGCACGTTCGATTATAGCTTTTTTCAGCAATGTCTTATCCTTTTTGCTTTTGGGAAGTGTTGCTTTGTTTGTTTTCTTTTGTTTCATCTTATTATATTTTATCAGGGATAGAACCCTGTGTTGTTTACTATTCTGTTCTCTCTGCACTAAAGCATAGAGTTAATTATTCCCTTCCACTATATTTATTTCTTCTTCTGTAAGCCGGTAGAGTTCATACACAAGGTTATCTATCTGCCTGTCTATGGCGGTACATTTTTGTTGGTAATAGTTTTTGTCTTTATCGGTAGTGGAGGTGCTGCTTTCTTTTTTGGAGGCAAGCATTTGTTCTACTAATTGTACTAATTTATCGTGTTGTGTTTTTTCTGTTTTGTTTTTGAAATTAATTTTTGGAATAGGTAATTCCTCTAAATGCCCAGATTTAATAATAGGAAACACATCTCTATAATCAGTAAATAAATTAAAAAAATAAAAATTTAATAAAGTGGAATTTAAAATTCCCAACAAATATTTTGTATTTAGGATGTTATTTCTTAAGAAAATTACGACCCCAGTATTAATTACAAATAGTTGGTCTGTATCATATGCAAATCCTAATTTTTTTCCAATAAATTTACTAATTATTTTTTCCTTCTTTTCAAAAATTACTTGGGGACGTGGTCTATCTAATTTTTCAGGAACATAATTTACATAGAGTTCTTTATCTTCAATAAAAAACCTATCTATTTGCTTTCCTTGAACAATTTTTTTATAATTTTTATTTACCCTTTTATTACTTAAATATTTACTATCATCACCAGTAGTTAACCCTCTCCTAACTTCTGCTAAATCAACCAATTTTGTATTGTATGAATCGCATTTTTTTAAAATAGAAATAACACTCGGAGACAAATGCAATAAAAATCTATTTAAGTACGTTTCTAAAAAAAGGGATTGATTGATATTATTTTCTTTATTCCGATATATAGTTAACAATGATGATGCTTTCTTATTTTTTGATGTAACTATTACCAAACCCTCAACTACCGCACCATTAAATACCTGACCAACATTGTTAAGAATATTTATGCTAGTGTTTTTCAATAAATATTTTCTTATACCTACGCAGTAATCATTAGTTAATATTGTGTTGGGTATTATATAACCTATAAAACCATTTTCTTTACAAACAATATTTGCCTTCTCTAAAAAAGCAACATAAATATTAATTTGTTGTTGTAAGTTTTCATATTTAGTTTTATAATAATCAATAACTAATTTACTTTCTTCAAAACCTGTATAACGACCGCCTTTTACAACTACATAAGGCGGATTCCCCACAATAGCATCAAAACCTCCTTTTACTTTTCTTTCATATTTTACCATTGGCTCTTTAGCAATAAGAGTACCTTCATCATCAAATTCATCAGGTATATTCATTATTCCCTTTTCTGTTTTAGTTCTGAATATTTCAGGAAACACCGCATCAAAATCCATTGCATTTAATTTCTTTTCTTCCGCCCCGCCTCCAAACAAGTCCTGTGTAAGAATATCGGTCCCTATTAATGAATTTCCGCACACAATATTTTTGCTCATATCAGGCAGTATTTTTTCGTGGAACAGTACCTGCATTTCATTTGCTGTTGCTGTGGTTTCGTCCTCTAACATTTTTAAGGCAAGTGATAATTGTGTTACTTCTGTTGCCTGTTGGTCAATATCAACACCGTATATATTATTAAGTAATATTTGTTGTTTTTGTTTTATACTTAAAACCCAAAGTCCGTCTTTTTCAATGCACTTATCCCTTTTTGCTTTATCGGGGTGTTTCTGATAATATCTATTGTGATAATTAAGCAAGCAATCAAACACGCCAATTAAAAATGAACCGCTACCACAAGCAATATCCGCAAAGCGGAGCTTTGCAATTTGTTCTGGTGTTTTTTCTTCAATAAGTTTTCCAATGGTATTACGTACAATGTAATCAACAATATATTTTGGAGTGTAATAAACGCCACCTGCTTTTTTTACTTCAGGTTTATCATCTACTGTTACTCGTTTTGCTGTCGCGTGTACTACCTTTCCTAAAAATCTTTCATAGATAGAGCCAAGAATATGAATAGGAATTTCATTGAATAAGAAACGTGAATTAAGATGGCAAATGTCTTGACAAATAATTCTGAACTGGCTTTCGTCTGCTCCTAAAAAATTGGGGTCGTCAATGAAATGTTTTTTAAAAACTATTCCGTTATACTTTGCATCAAGTTTTCTACACGCTGAAATAAAATCATTCCAAACGGAACCTTTTTCGCCAAATTCACTTACCCAATGCTCTTGCTCAATTAATTTATCTTCAAGAAACCTAATAAATACAAGGCGGTCAACTGTTCGCTGTGTTGCTTCTGTTAGTTCTTCACTTGTTAAATTTTCGTCTTGTTTCTTAAATGCCTTTGCAAGAGTTTCTCTTATATCATCAATTACTTTTAAAAATGCTTCATCAATTGTTTGGTGAATTTCATAAGGAAATAATGTTTTTGTTGTTGCTTTGCCTTTTCTTTTTGGTAAAGTTTCTGCAATTTTTTCAATTGAATTATTTGCTACTGCTTCTCTTGAAAACAAAAAATATATTTCAGCAAATTTTTCTTTGTTTAAATATTCTGTATAGTGAAATCTTTTATAACACTTGTCAAGAGAATTATTTATGTCAGGTGTATATCTGCAATCTAAAATATGAAACTCTTCAAAATCTGTAAGTATTGAAAGTGTATGTCCTTTGTGCCAGCCGTAACGAATAGATTGAAAATAATCTTGTTCGTTTTTTAATGCCTTTGATGGTTTTTTTGCTTCAACAAAAAATTTAGGGTCTCGGAAATTTGGAGCAATGGCAAATGAATAATCTGCTCTTTTTTGCGCTCCTGAAACTCTTACTCCCTTTTCAACTTTTACTTCTTGTTCGTAAGGGTCGTGTTGTATTTTATGTCCAACGTCCCAACCTAAAGCAGTAAAAAAATTATCTAAAAAGTCTTGTCTTACTTCTGCCTCTTGATAGGAGTTTGATAAATAATGTTTTTCTCCTTTTTGGAATTTTGCAACAAGTTCTTTTACTGTTTCAAATGCTGAATCAAAATTGTGTTCTTCCATTTGTGGTTGTTTAACTATTAGGTTGCAAAGGTATATTTTAAATTGGTTATGTTTTTTGTATAAAGGTTGTTGGGAGGTGGGTGGGATTTTTGTTTTTTTTTCGGGTTCAGTCGTAAAACTTCAAAGTTAGCAGACACGTTATTTCGGAGCGTTGGCATTACGGCTAACATATTAATAAGCGAAACAAATATACAAAAACTTTCGAAGAATTATATTGAAACATTTTTCCAGATTCTGCTGCAATATATAGATTACTCTTTCCGCAAACAATTTGTTAAAACGCACTTTTACCACAACAAACCATCGTTTTTAAAATTATTGGTTGTAAAATCATCTTTCTTGGTAATCCAGAATTATATTGCGAACTTCGCCCTATCTAAATCTTTTATAAACTCAACACTATGAAATTTAAAAAACTATTTATTGCAGCAGGTGTATTATTGACTACTGTTATAACAGCACAAAATCTGAATGTTACCTTGCAGGGACAGTTGGCTTATCCGGGGCAAACATGCGCCAATATATGCGGGTATGTAGATTCGCTGGGCAACGAATATGCTTTAGTGGGTGCATCCGTGGGCTTATCCATTGTAGATGTAACCAACCCAACTACTCCAACACAAGTGTATCAGCACATCGGACCTGCCAATACACAATCCGAATGGCAGGAAATAAAAGTAAGGGGCAAATATGCCTACGTTACCACCGAAGCAGGCGGTGGTTTGCAAATATTTAATTTGAGCAGTTTGCCGGATGTGGCAGGTATTGTGATGCACAGTTACACAGGCGACAGCACAGCGGCAGGAAACATTACCGGCACCTTGAACTCTATACATGCACTGCACATTGATAATAACTTTGTGTATTTGTATGGCAGCAATTTATTTAATGGTGGCGCACTGGTGGTGGATGTTACCGACCCATGGAACCCCACGTATGCAGGAAACTACTCGGTAGGAGTGGGCACAGCAAGGTATGTACACGATGGATATGTAAGAAACGACACCTTATACGCAGGGCATATTTACCAGGGATATTTTACCGTTGTTGATTTCACTAACAAATTGAACCCGGTGGAACTGGCAAGCCAGCTTACTCCCAGCCATTTTACACACAACACCTGGCTTTCTACCAACAGCAAAACATTATTTACAACAGATGAAGTTTCTAATTCTTTTCTTACTTCATACGATATAACTAACCTTAATAACATTACCGAATTGGACAGAATACAATCCAATCCCGGGTCCGGCTCCATTGTTCACAACACCCACATAATAAGAGTTGCAGGAAATGATTACGCGGTAACGTCCTGGTACAGGGACGGGTTTACCATTACCGATGTGGGGCGACCTCAAAACATGGTGCAGGTAGGTAATTACGATACTTATTCAGGAAGCGGCACGGGCTTCGATGGCGACTGGGGAGTATATCCTTATTTGCCTTCGGGAACCATTGTGGTGTCAAATATCAATGAAGGGTTGTTTGTATTTTCTCCTAATTATGTGCGTGCCTGCTACCTCGAAGGAATAGTAACTGATTCCGTTACCGGGTTCCCGATAAATTCTGCAAGCATACAAATACAAACCACTTCTGTGCTCGACCATTCTAACTTTAGTGGCAATTACGCAACAGGACTTCCCTCTCCGGGCGGCACTTATACCGTTACGTATTCCAAACCGGGGTATTATCCCAAAACCATTTCCGGGGTAAGCTTATCATCCGGAATAGTTACTACACAAAGTGTGGCACTGGCACCGCTTCAAACTTTTGCGTTGAGCGGACAGGTAATAGTAGCTGGTACGGGCACTCCTGTTGCAAATGCAGACGTTACCGTATTTAACAGCAATTTTAATTTCCAAACCACTACCAATGCAAGCGGAAATTTTACGTTACCTGCAGTGTATACTGATACCTACGAAGTAATAGCAGGAAAATGGGGTTATGTAACCAATTGTTTGCAAAATCAAATGATAAATTCAGGAAGCGGAACCATTACCATTCCACTTACAAAAGGGTATTACGATGATTTTACATTTGATTTTGGATGGACAGTAAACAGCACCGCTTCCACAGGGATGTGGGTAAGAGATGTTCCGCTGGGTACCTTTAATGGAACTGTGCTGGCAAACCCGGGGTTGGACGACAGCACAGATTGCTCCAACATGGCATACATAACAGGTAATACCGGTGTTACGGCAAGTGATGAAGATGTGGATAATGGTGCTACTGTTTTAACTTCTCCTGTTTTCGACTTAACTACTTATACTAACCCTTATCTTGATTTCAGCTATTGGTTTTATAACGCAGGCGGCACAGGAACTCCTAACGATTCGCTGCGCATTTATCTGAATAACGGAACCATAACTTCTCAATTGTTTTTTGCCAACTATGCTACACCGAACAATTCTTCGTGGGTTCATCAATCTTTACACATTAATACTGTAATCGCTCCAACGGCTGCCATGAAAGTGATTGTTCGCACCGCAGACGCAGCACCGGGACATATAGTGGAAGCAGGTTTCGATAAGTTTTTAATCTCCGAAGGACCAACGGGGATAAACGAAAACAGTAATGTGAATACTTCCATACAGGTTTTTCCTAATCCCTTCACAGATGAAACAACAATTAATTATGAACTGAAAAGTAAATTACTACTTTCTGCTTCTGTGGCAATAATTGATATTGCCGGCAGAGTAGTAAATAGTATTCCTATCTCTCAACTCAAAGGAAGTGTGGTTTTAAATCCGACCATCAGTGCCGGTATTTATTTTGTAAAACTAATAAATGGAAGTGAAATTTCTGCTCCCGTGAAAGTGGTGAAAATGAAATAATACATGGAAAAATTTATTTTTACCAATGATAATTTAAAAATGAAATCTATTAAATCTTTTATCTTTCTTTTCCTCTTTTTTCCTTCAGTTGTTTCATCTCAAAATCTGAATGTTACTTTTCGTGCTCAATTGCAGTACCCCGGGCAAACCTGCGCTAACATTTGCGGATATGTAGATTCGTTAGGAAATGAATATGCCCTGGTTGGGGCTTCTCATGGTTTGTCTATTGTGGATGTTACTCATCCTGCCCTCCCGGTAGAAGTGTATCATCATATTGCTCCGTTTTCGTCTCTCTGGCAGGAAATAAAAGTAAGGGGCAACTATGCCTATGTAGCCACCGAAGGTGGTGGCGGGTTACAAATATTTAACCTTCGCAGTTTGCCCGACACTTCCGGAATACAGATGCATTCCTATACAGGAGACAGCACCGCAGCGGGTAACATTGCGGGCTCCCTGAACACCATTCATTCCCTGCATATTGATGGGCATTATGCTTATTTATATGGTGGAAATATTTTGAACGGTTGTGCCAAAGTAGTTGACATCATTGACCCCTGGAATCCTACGTATGTGGGGCATTATGCTTATGGTGTAAATAACCAGCGATATGTACACGATGGATTTGTAAGGAACGACACGCTGTATGCTGCACACATTTACCCCGGTTATTTTACTGTTGTTGATTTTACCAATAAAGCAAATCCTGTAGAACTGGCAAGCCAGACAACACCCGGGCATTTTACGCATAACACCTGGCTTTCCACCAACAGTAAAACCTTATTTACTACGGATGAAGTTACCAATTCGTTTCTCACTTCGTATGATATTTCCAACCTTAATAACATTACCGAACTGGATAGAATACAATCCAACCCCGGCTCGGGCTCTATTGTTCATAACACACATATCATAAGAGTTGCAGGAAATGATTATGCGGTAACGTCCTGGTATCGCGATGGGTTTACTATTACAGATGTGGGGCGACCTCAAAACATGGTACAGGTGGGCAACTATGATACCTATCCGAGTACAGGCACCGGTTTTGATGGCGACTGGGGCGTGTATCCTTATTTACCATCGGGAACAATCGTTGTTTCCAACATTCACGAAGGCTTATTTGTGTTCACTCCTGCTTATGTTCGCGCCTGTTACCTCGAAGGAAATGTTACCGATTCGCTTACCGGGTTCCCTTTAAACAATGCAGTAGTTTCCATTCTCTCCACTTCGGTTTTCGACAGCAGTAATTTTTCGGGAGATTATGCCATGGGTATTCCTTCTCCAGGCGCTACGTATACCGTTACTTATACTAAAACAGGATATAATTCAAAAACGTTTTCAGGCATTAATTTAGCAGCAGGAATAGTAACAACTCAAAATGTTCAGCTAACTCCACTTGGTTTTTCTGTCAACGAAATAGCTGGTGTAAATGATAAGCTCTCTGTTTCTCCTAACCCATTTTCAGAACAAACAACGATTCGGTATGAATTAAAAAACAAAGTGGAGAATGCGGCTTCCCTCGAAATTACTGATAGGACAGGCAGGCGTGTAGCTGTTTTCCCGATAACTCAATGTAGCGGAACGTTTACTATTACTGCTTTACTTCAAAGTGGTATTTATTTTGTAAGATTAGTAAACGGAAATGAAAATTGTTCTCCACTAAAAATAGTTAAATTAAAATAGAAAACAGTGGAGGTCTCTCCGTTTTGGTTATATTTGTCTTAAATAATAATTCACATCCTATCCTAAATGAAAAAAATACTTTTACTTCCTGTCTTCATTATTGCATCATCACTTTCTTTTGCCCAGGTTATATCAGCCGACTCTGCTATGTATTTCGAAGGAAAGGAAATTACCGTGAAAGGTAAAGTTACTTCCACTTTCGTAACCAAAGGCGAAAGCAAAAAAGTTCTTCTTAATTTTGGAAAACCCCACCCCAACGAATCGTTTACAGTGGTAATAGAGGAAGCAGATTTATCCAAATTCAAATACGACCCGTCTGAATTTTTGAAGGACAAAACAATTTATGTAAAAGGAAAAGTAAAAATGTACAAAGACAAACCGGAGATAATGGTTACCTCTTCTGACCAAATAACATTAAAATAAGATGAAGAAAATAATTATTTTAATTACTGTTTTATTTTGTACAAAGTTTATATCAGCTCAATTGGTATCTCCCGATTCTGCAAAATATTTTGGAGATAAAATAGTTTCTGTTAAGGGAAAAGTAATGAGCACCTACGAAACACATGGAGAAAAGAAATCACTCGTTCTTAACTTAGGGCATCCTTTCCCGGACCAAACCTTCCAGGTGGTTATTTATGAAAAGGATATTTCTAAATTTCATGAAAACCCGAAAGAGTTTTTCCTGGATAAGGAATTAATATTTCATGGAAAAGTAACTCTCACCAAAGGCAAACCGAGCATGATGATTGTGAAGCCCGAACAAATAAGTATTCCAATACCGTAACATGAAAAGATACACTGTTGTTTCCGCTTTTTTGATTTGCACTTACACTTTATTTGCTCAGGTAAATTTTACCGGAAACGAAAGCAACCAACTTTCCTTGCAAATGGTTAATAGTGCAGGTAATAAAACGAACGCTCCCCTCTCTAATGATTTTATTAATGCTTCTGAAAATAACAATCCGTCCGTTCAGCAGCAAATACAAAACATTTCCCAGGTTTCAGCACCAAATAAAAACATAGAACCTTCATTAGACAATGGTTTTCACATACGTTTTCAAATTGCATCGCCTTCAGTAAACGAAAGTGCATTAAAATCATCTCGCAGCAGTTATCATAAATCAAAAAAGAATTTTGTTTTAAAAAATTTCAATTTTAAAAACAGGATGAAGCACTTATTGCCGAAACGAAAGAAAGCCTACAATACATATCTTTGCAGTCGTTTCTAAAAAATAGTGTGTTGAAAGCCTTTCCTTTACTCGCCTTTTTTACCCTACTTTTTAATTTTACCATTACTCCAGCCCAGGATAAAGGCAAACAATATCCAGATGGGCATGGTGGAAAAATATTCTTGCCCATGGGAGACATTTCGTTTGCTGATGAAGTAGTCAGCTTTAAACGAGGCAATCCCCATGCTATAGAAACCGCCTGCGATTCTATGCTTGCACTCGGTAAGCCAGACTTTACCGGCTTTGCAGGAAATTTTGTTTCCCTCGGTTGCGGTGGTTCCCTCACTTTATTGTTTACCGATAATGCCATTGTAAATATTCCGGGACCTGATTTATATGTGTTTGAAATGGGCAAATACATTGAGTCCACCCATCTCGAAATTTCGAAAGATGGAAAAAAATGGATTATGGCGGGTAAAATAGCAGGCGGCACAGCATCTGTAGATATTGGTGATTCGGTGAAGGCGGGTGAAGTGTTTCATTATGTGCGGCTCACCGATTTAAAATCCGATTGCAAAGGCGACTGGCCCGGTGCAGACATAGATGCCGTGGCTGCCATAGGTTCGGGCAAACAAATTACACTAAAAAATGAAGTACTGTATCTGGTCAATGATTTTACTTTATTGGCAAATGCCAAAACCGAACTGAACAAAATAATAGAAGAAATAAAGTTATTGAAACCGTCACAAATAGTGATAGAAGGGCATACCGACAATTCAGGTAAGGATGATTACAACGAACAACTTTCGAAAAAACGAGCAAAAGCAGTTGCCGATTATTTGAAAAAGAATTCGGGTGGGACTAAAATTCCTTTTAAAGTGGAAGGATACGGAAGCCGTTTGCCGATAGCACCCAATGAAACAAAACTAGGACAGGAAAAAAACCGCAGAGTCAATATTATTTTGGTTCCCTGATTTCTTAATTCCCGGGAAAGCATGCTTTATTGTCCGGTCTCCCAACATAAGTGTAAAAGAAAAAGAGGAATGAAATCCTTTTTGGAAGGGTTTTTTATCCTTTCAATTTCCTGTTCTCTTTATGCCTTTCCGTATCACGTTTTGTTTTCTTCTCCAGGTTTAGTTCAAAGGCTTTAGTTAAATCAATGCCTGTTTGGTTTGCCAGGCAAATAATTACGAACAATACATCTGCCAATTCATCAGCAAGTTGTTGATCAGTATCCGTTTTCTTTTTCGATTGTTCACCATATTCCCGCGCAATGATTCGCGCCACCTCCCCAACTTCTTCTGTAAGCAATGCCATATTCGTTAACTCACTAAAATAACGAATACCAACGGTTTTTATCCATTCATCTACTTTTTGCTGGGCTTCTTTTATTTCCATTTGGAGTTTATTGAATTTGAATGTGGGGATAGTTAAAGTTAGTTCAATGCCTGTTATCCAATTATATTTTATCCAGTTCGCTCTTTACAAACTGTGCAAGTTCTCTTACATATTCCCGTGAAAAATTAAATTCGATGCCAGCTGTTTTATATATTTCCGGAATTGATTTAGTATATCCCAATCGCAGTGCCGCTTCGTAATCATCCAGTGCTTTTTCAGGATTCCGTTTATAATTGCGCCATACTGCTATAGCCCCTAACTGTGCCATTCCATATTCTATATAATAAAAAGGCACTTCAAAGATATGCAACTGGTTTTGCCAGCTACGTGCTTTGATATTTTCCATCCCGGTCCAATCCACCACTTTACTGTTAAACTGGTTGATTACATTTTCCCATCCTTTCATTCTTTCTTCCACAGTATGTGTTGGGTTTTCGTAAAGCCAGTGCTGAAATTTATCAACTGCCGCAATCCATAACAATGTTTTTAAGGCATCCTGCAACTGCTCTTTTTTAGCCCGTTTCAGGTCATCTTCATTTTTAAAGAACACCTCCCAATGTTCCATCGAAATTAATTCCATAGACATAGAAGCCAGTTCGGCAACTTCAGAAGGAAAACTTTTAAAATCGGTAATTTCCAAATCGCGGGTAACAAATGAATGAATAGCATGTCCGCCTTCGTGTACCATGGTTACCAAATCGCGATGTGCGCCAACGGAATTCATAAAGATAAACGGAACACCTATTTCGTACAACGGATAATTATACCCACCCGGTGCTTTACCAATGCGGGAATCCAAATCCAGGTGCCCCATTGATTTCATTAGTTGCAATACATCTGCATAAGCAGGACGAATTTTGAAGAAGCACTCAATAGATTTATTTATTAACTCCTCACTTGTTTCAAACGGATGAAGTGCAGTTCTTCCCTCCACATCCACTTCCGTATCCCAGGGTTTTAATAGTTCCAGTTTCAACAGTTTTTTTCGTTCCAGGGAAGAAGCTTCCGCAAGGGGAAGAATTTCTTTTGCGATAGATTCATGAAAAAGGAAACAATCATTTACCGTGTAATCAAATCGTCCCAGCTCGGCAAACTTATAATCACGATAGTTTTTGAAACCTGCATTTAATGCCACCTGGTGACGGAGCTGAACCAATTCGGAAAACAAATCGTTTAACTTATCTTTATCTTCCTCTCTTCTTTTTTGTATCAGTATAAATATTTGTTCACGGATGGTTCTATTCACGTCCTTCAAATAACTTCCGGCTTTTTGCATAGTAATCGTTTCCCCTTTCCAATCAATGGTCATAGCACCTGTAATGGCTCCATACTTTTGCGACTCGGTAGCAAGTTTGGTTAGCAGAGGAATATTTTCGTCCCGATAAATTTCCAATGCTTTTTTAACCCCTCTGATGTAGATGCGATACAAGTTTTCATCTAACTCATTTAAATAAGAACATGCTACCAGTTTTTTATTCAATTCGTTTGCATACGGAGCAATATGGGGTTCTATTTGTTCAACAAAAAAAGTAAACGAATCAGTTAATTTTTCGTCTGTTGTGTCACATGTCATTTTAATATACCTCCACGCCATATCTTCACTCAACACGGCTTCCAACTCACTTTTGTCAAGCAACCATTTTTTAAAATCTTCCAATGAAGAGATATTTCTTTCCGTTAAATCTTTAAAATATTTTTCAATTGTTTCCCACGAATCTATTCTGATTTCATTTGGTAGAAATCTTCGCACGGGGGCTGTAATTTGCTGCACTTCCATAATAATAATTTACGCTATGATAAAAATTGATTCTAATAAAATACCCCTGACAGAGCTTTAGCTTTGTCAGGGGTATTGGTTAACAATATGATTTTAAAGTAATTTTAAGCAACACCTGTTTTTCTTACACCTGCCGCTTTCACTTTCGACTGTGATGCTTTAATTTGATTTGAATTAGTGTTTTTTAAATTTGACTTCTTTGAATTTTCTATTTCCTTTGCATTTTTTATTTTCATTTGTTCTTCCTCGCTTAACAATTCTTCCGGTTCTTCCATCGTCCCGCTTGCTTTTAAAATGGTGTACCAGTTCAATACTTTTTTAATATCGGATACATGAACTCTTGATTCATCGTATTCAGGAAAAACAGATTTGAAATATGCTTTTAGTTCCAAGTCGGGTTGCTTAGAACTCATGCACTCACCGCCTTTTTCTTTTTCATAAATGTTTAAAAAAATAGTACGAAGAGGTACTTCATCTCCCGTTGAGTACATTGAAACATCCTCCAGTTTGGTCATTTTTTGGGAAGGATAAGCTGCAATTCTTTTTTTATCTACTAATGATTCTACTATTAAACCATTATTTTTAGTTTGAGCTATCATTTTGTGAAGCCCGCCTAAGCCTGCTATCGATATTATTTTACTTATGTTCATAGTTTGTTTTTTTATTTAAGGCAAAGGTAAAAAAAATATTGCTTTGGTTTATTCCGAATTACTTATTTAATTAAAAATATTATTTAGTATAAAAACTATTCAAATTAAAACTAATGGAAAAGTTGTTGGTTACTCCTGCCAGGTTATATACCGCCCTGCCATAACTGAAATGAAATTTATAAACCCGAAATCCGAAACCAAATGAGAAGCCGGAAAATTCATTGTTGGTGGGAGCGCTTAGTTCCACCATGCGCTGATAATTATATCCAACACGCAAAAATAGATTTTTGGTAACAATAAATTCAGTTCCGATAACAATGTGACGCATTAATTTGTCGGCAAACACTTTATTTTTATTTTCTTCAATAATTTCTCCTGTTGCCGGGTCGCGCATATACGGTGTATAAGGATTGTGATAAACCAAATCCCATTTTTCAAGATTTTCATAGACAACAGAAAGACGAATGGGAAAAGATTTAGGTTTCATTGAAATACCTATCTGAACTTCAAAAGGTAGTTTTTCTTTCTCTTTTTCTGAATAGGGTTTCCATACTTTTCCAACATTTTTAGCTACCGCAGCTATCGTAAAATTATTGCGGGGGTTACAGTAAGTGGCGCCAAAATCTAATGCTGAACCAAAGGAGTTATAAGTATCCATGATTGAAAATATTGTTTTTAAATTTACACCTATTGAAAATCCCGTATCTAAAACCGGATGTGCATACGCTAAATTGATACAGGTTTCGTTTGCCCCGAAAGTTCCGGTAATATTACCTAATGGGTCAGTTCTGTTCATCGTGCCATAATCAAGAAAATTAAATCCTGCTGTGAAATTACCTCCGTATTTAAAATGTTTTGCTGCCGCAAAGGTTCCGTATTTAATACTTTCGAAATAGTTTACAAAACTCATTGCCACATTTCCACTCATAGAATCTGTAAGCAAAGAAGGGTTGGAAAGGGCTACATTCAAATCGTTATCTTTTACGGCAATTAAATTTCCTCCTAAGGCGGTTACTCGTGCAGAAAGAGGAAGGTTCAGAAATTCGTAGGTATTGTTTCCGCCTATTTGAGAAAAGGAGTTGACACTTAAAAGAATTAAAAATAAAAGAAAAACGGTTTTTGATAATTTCATTTAAGTAAAAGTAAATAATAATTTCAATACAATTAACGCAGAAGCGCAAGATTTATTGTGTGAAACGGAAAATATTTTTTAACGATGTGCTTTTTTTTGAAAACCAAACTCCAGTATCTTATCAATAAAGTCGTAGGGTTTGTAGCCTTGTAGTGCGGTTTGATGAAAGATGCAGGTAGCCGGAGTCATGCCTGGCAGGGAGTTTACTTCAATAAATATAACTTCAACCTTCACTCCCTCTACTTCTTTCATGGAGGGGGTTGGGGGGTGGTCATAAATTCGTACAAAAGCATCAATACGGGTGTACCCGTTTATGTTTAATAATTTCGCTGCTTCTCCAAACGTTTGTTTTACTTTATCAGATATTTGCTGACGTTCCTTTGCATTAGAAGAGTAACGTGCAGGTGTTATGTTTTGTCCCTGTCCAGCCAAAAATTTTTCTTCCAGCGATAAAACTTCTCCTTCTGATAATGCCTCCGATGCTTCAAACACTTCGTAAATTACATTGCCCTGCGCATCATAACGGGTAAGCATTCCACCTGTTATTTCCAAAAAGTGCTTTGCATCTCTTTTACTTATTAATTCTTCTACCAGTACTACCTGCTTTTGAGGAAACTCTTCCTTATCCTTTATATGCAGCACACGTGCAGCGGATGAAATTAATGCTTCTTCTTTACGGAAAAGGAGTGACACAAAAGCACTAAACTCTTCTTCGGTTTTTATTTTCTTTACTGCTGATGAACAACCATCGTCCACCGGTTTGGCAATAAAAGGGAAATGAATTTTTTGTTTTATGGTATTCAACACCTCTGCATTGCTTTTATTCCAATCTTCTTCTTTTATTAATAAATGTTCTGCCACCAGGAAACCGTTTTGCTTTAACAATTCATTGGTTCTGTATTTATCAATGGTAATTTGCGAACTTTCCACTCCCGAACCATTATAAGGCACTCCCACTCTTTCCAGGTTTACTTGTACAGCACCATCCTCTCCCGGGCGACCATGCAAAGCAATAAACACCGCATCTGCAATAGTTGCCAGTTCTTGGTAAGTAATTCTTTTTGGTTGAACCAAATTATCGGTAGTTGAATATTTGGAGGTAATACCGGAGCATTCCTTTATTATTTGTTTTACCAGTTCATGTGTTTTATAATTTTCAATTTTGTCCTTTATATCATCTGCATTGTCTTTCAGTAAAATATTTATGGGAATCTGGTACATGATGTGTTCATCCGCATTACCGGTCAGAAAAACAGGAATGGGTTCGTATTTGGCAGAGGAAGCCAGTTTCTCATAAATATTTCTTCCGCTGTCCACAGAAATATGTCGTTCGGAAGAATAACCACCCAAAATAACCGCTACTTTTATTTTCTTTGCTGCTGCTGTTTTATCCTGCTGAATGGCATCCTCCAAACTTTTTAACAACGCATCGTACACCCCGCTATTTTTACTGGAATTAATCCTGGATGACAAGGACTGACGGATAATATAAGTCAAAAATTGGGAAGGGTTCAAGCCTATTTCTGCTGCCTGGTGAAAGAAAAAAGAGGAAGGCATCATCCCTGAAGTAGTGTTAGGGTCGTTCAGAAATATGGTTCCTTCCTTATTTATAAAACCATCAATACGCGCATACACATCAAAACTTAATTCGTAAAACAACCGTTCGCACTCCTTCCTGATAGCTTGAATTTGTTCACCTGGTAAATCAATAGGGGTAATTTTTCTCGACAATCCCGGAAGATATTTGGAACGGTAGTCAAACAATTTTTTCCCTTTCCGAATTTCTGTTGGAGGCAATGCGATCGCTTTTCCTTTTTCACCCTCCACTACTATGCACGAAAATTCTTTCCCTTCAATAAAACTTTCAATCAATACTTTACTCTCTCCATCCAGTGCAGCCAGGATAACGCCTTCTTTTTCCGTTTCAAAAATTTTAGCAAGAGATTCAATAAGGTCTTGCGGATGATAAACAACAGTTAGAATTTCTAATTTAGAATTTATAATTTGAAGCGGCATTCCAATCCCCTCCCGAATATCTGCTGCATTTCTCACCAGTACTGTCTTTTCTTTTGCTGATAAACTGTTCCATTCTGCCGCATCTATCCACCTGGTAAAAAAAGCTTTTTCCACTGCTTTCATCCATTCCTTGTTTTCATCGCTATGCAAAATGGTGATGCCAATGGACGACCCCTGGTTAGCAGGTTTCACCACCATCGGAAAACCTATTTCCTGTTTTGCTCTCCCAAATGCTTCTTTACAATTGCCACTGATGTATTCTTCCCTGTCTATTGCAAAATAGTTCGGGCTGTTAAATCCGGCATTCACCATCAATCGCTTTTGAACCGATTTATCAATGCCAATAGAAGAAGGCAAAATGCCAGAACCTGAATAAGGAATAGTCAAATATTCTAACATGCCCTGTATTTTTCCATCTTCACCAAACGGACCATGCAGGCATAGAAAAGCAAAATCGAAATACTTCTTTAACTCCTGCGGTTCTATCTTTTTGCCTATTCTGTTTATAAGGTGGAGTTGCTCGTCTTCCGTCAATTTACCAATCTGTTCCGCATATATCTGAAAATCTCCTTTGTTTTCAGGAATAAATTCAGCCGGTGGATAAAAATCCCGGATACTTCCTTTGTACACAAATTCCCAGTTGAGCAGCACAAAGTTGCCGAAACTATCCACAAAAACAGGAACAGCATCAAACAGCGACTTGTTTAGATTATCGTAAACGGTTCGTCCCCCGGCAAACGAAATTTCGCGCTCCTTGGAAAAGCCACCGAAAATTATTCCTATTTTCATACGTTGCAAAAGTAGATATTAATTTCATATTTCAAATTTCAAAAAAAATAAAAAAATGCTTCTCTCCTACTATCCTCAACTCTCGTTTTATAATACATATATATGTCACGACACTTTTACTTATCTGACCGGAATCATTCCGGTCATGACTTTAATTGTTCCGGTCATGACTTTAACTGTTCCGGTCATGACTTTAACTGTTCCAGTCATGACTTTAGCCGTTTTAAAAACTCTTTTAACAATTATAACTATATAAATATCAATAAATTAACCTAAAACCAAAAAATCATGTCAGAAAGAAGGTTTAACAAAACAAAAAAACTCCTTGCAGAAATGCAGGGATTGTTTTTTTGTGAAAAAGAAAATACAAAGGTATTTCTCCAAGAGGTAAAATAAAAAAAGGTGTCCGGGAGGAGATTCGAACTCCCACGATTTCTCGCCAGCCCATAGATTCACTCTACATTATATCGTATCAAAAAGAAATTTTTGTTTATTTGCAACTATTTTGTACTTTTACGCGTCTTATAGATAGAAAGCCGAAGTTTTTTACCTAAAAAATTACTGACCACTATTAAATATAACAAGAACATGCTGCTCCTAAAAAATCTATTTCAGTCAAAATTCAATGCGCTACTGCTGGCAGCAGTAGTGTTGAGTTTTTCTTTTTATACTAATAAAGCAAGTGCACAGGCACCGGGTGCATTTTGTACTACCGCTGTAGCCATTGGAGGTACAGGAAATGTTCCCGGGTGTACAGGAGCTCAAACCATGACAGATTTTACCCAGGAAGTCACTACCCCAGCCATGACTTGTATAGGTGGTGGTATCTTTAGAAGAGAAGGGTGGTACACGTTTAATGCCCCGGGTGGTCAGCCTATAACTGTTACAGGAACTGCTACAAGCGGTACCAGTAATTTACTTATCCAGGTAATTTCGGGCACATGCGGAGCAGGAACTGAAGTTCAAATTGGTTGTGCTAACAATATTAATTCAAATACCTCACAAACAGAAGCTGTATCATTAGGTATTTTAGCTGCCGGAACATATTTTATACGAGTGGTGAATGTTGGTGCGGTTGGTAATATGGCAGTGTCAAATATTTGCGTTAATATTACTCCATCCAATGATGATTGCGCAAACGCAACATCATTAACTCCTTTAGTTCCGTCTGCAAGTTGCGGGGGCACGGCAGGATTTACTTCCGGTGCAACACAACAAGCAGCTATACCAGCTGTTTGCGGAGCTGCTAATACAACCAACGATGATGTTTGGTACACTTTTACAACTACCGCTTCTTCTCATGTAATTACAGTTGCACCAACAGCAACAATGGATGTTGTTTTCCAGGTGTATTCAACCAATCCTTGCGGAGGGGCAGGCACTTCTGTAAACTGCGTAAATGTTAATGGTGCAAGCGGTACAGAAACTCTTACCATGACAGGGTTAGGAATTGGTGTTCAATATTGGATAAGAGTATATGATGCCGGAACAGGTATCCCCGCTTCATCCACTTTTACTATTTGTATTCAAACACCTCCTGTTAATGATAATTGCGCCACTGCTACTGTTCTTACTCCTTCCGGCAGTTGTGTTCCGGTAACGGGTGATGTGAATGTAGCCACTCCTTCAGGAGTCCCCACCTCGGCAGGTTGTGCTGGCAGTAACCCTGATGATGATGTATGGTATAGTTTTGTTGCCTCGGGCACTTCTCATACAGTTACCGTTACGGGGTTAGGTTCGTTTGATACCGGCTTTGAAGTGTTTTTAGGTCCGTGCGGAAGTCTTACTTCTATGGTGTGCGTAGCTCCCGGAAGTGCTCCCGGTTCCACCCAAACCATTGTAATTGCTACCACTCCCGGTTCAACGTATTATGTAAGAGTGTATGATTATAATGTAGGTGCCCCCGGAACCACCACTTTTACCATTTGTATTTTAAATCCGCCACCGCCAAACGATGATTGTGCCGGAGCAATAGCCTTAACTTCTTTAACTTCCACCTGTGTTGCCGGTTCTAACGAGCAAACAGGAGACGTATCCGGTGCAACACAATCGGCAGTAGCTACCTGCGGAGGTATTGCCAATGACGATGTGTGGTACTCGTTTACCACCACCGCTACTAATTTACAAAACTATGTAGTTACCAGCACAGGAGTGGGTGTTTTCGACCCTGTACTCCAGGTGTATTCCGGAACTTGTGCCGCATTGGTTTCCATTGCCTGTGTAAATGCCACCGGTGGTGGTGGTACAGAAACCACCACTTTAACCACCGGTGTTCAGCTTACAGCCAACACCACGTATTGGATAAGAGTGTACGATGCAGGAGCAGGGTACCCTGTAAACACTACCTTTACAGTATGTGTAACCATTCCCCCCATTAACGACAATTGTTCTGGTGCCATTGCTTTAACACCTTTGACCACGAATTGTATTAACAATTCGAACCAGCAAACAGGCACCGATTTGGGTGCCACTCAAACGCTTGCCGGCTGTTCGGGAAATGCAAATGATGATGTATGGTACACCTTCACCACCACTGCTACCGCCAACCAGGCGTATGTAATTACAGGAGTAGGTAACGGAACTTTCGACCCTGTGGTACAGGTATTTTCCACTTCCTGCGGAGGAACTTCTCTTTCCTGTTTAAATGCTACCGGAGCAGGTGGTACAGAAACCGTTACGCTCACAGCAGGTGTTCAGTTAACTATCAATACTCAATACTGGATAAGAGTGTATGATGCAGGGGCAGGTTATCCGGGTAACACTACTTTTACCATTTGCGTAACTATTCCTACTCCACCACCGGCAAACGACCCTTGTTCAAATGCTACTCCGCTTAATGCCAGCTATACCTGCACTCCTACGGCAGGCACAGTGGGAGGAGCTACACCCGATGGGTATGCTAATACCTGTGGCGGAACTCCTTCAGACGATGTATGGTATTCCTTCTGGCCCAACAGTACCACAGCCACCGTTACTATTACCGGTTCGGCAGGTTTCAATCCCGTTATTGAAGTTTTCCAGGGTTCGTGTGCAGGGAGTAATTTCAGTTGCACAAACGTCAACGGTATTGGCGGTGGCGAAATTGCCAATTTATCCGCTTTGCAACCTTTTACTCAATATTTTATCCGGGTTTACGATTTTTCAGGTTCGCCAACTACTTATAATTTTACCATCTGTATCACCGAACCGGCTGTGGTTGCAGCCGATTGTTTCTCGGCTTACAGCATCTGTTCTAATTTCACTTTTCATATCCAACCCAATAGTATTGGAACCATCCAGGACCTCCCTGCTTACGGAAGTTTTGGAAATCCGGGTGGATGTATGGCGCAGCTGGAACAATCGCCTACCTGGTGGTTAATTAATATTTCCGGAACCGGAACCCTTGAATTTACACTTGGTTTGGGTACGCAAGCCAGTTTTTACGATTGGATTATGTACCCTTATACCGGAAATTGCGCAGCCATTCCCGGCAATACCGTGGCTCCCGTAAGGTGTAACTATAATGCAACCACTGTTGGAGGAACGGGCATTGTATCTTCTGTTCCCGCAGGGGGAAGTGCCGGCAATTATTCCATGCCTGCTTTACCGGTTACTGCCGGTCAGCAATATGTAGTGATGTTTAACAACTGGAGCCATGTTACTACCAATGTCCCTTTGGTTTTTGGCGGTACTGCCTCCATTTCCTGTGTGGCTCCCTTGCCCATAGAATTGCTGTGGTTTAACGGACAAAGACAAAATGATGGTACCAATATCATTAAATGGGCTTCTGCCACAGAAACAAACAACGATTATTTTATGGTAAAAAGAAGCAGCGATGCCGCCAATTGGGAAACCATCGGAATTATTGATGGTGCAGGAAATTCTGACAGCGAAAAAGATTACCAGGTGATAGACAGAAATCCTCCTCCTGGTTTAAATTATTACCGCCTTACCCAGGTAGATTTTAATGGCATGGCTTTTCAGTTCAACATTATTTCTATTGATAATACTAACGGACCATCCGGCAAGATAATCAGAACCACCAATATGCTGGGGCAGGACGTTCCTTTAGATTATGAGGGCTTTCGAATGGTTTATTATTCGAACGGTGTGGTTATTAAAAAATATGGTAAAGAGATAAATATCCGATAGTACCAATAGAATACTAAATTATAAATAATTTAGTATTCTTGCAGGTACGGATTAATAGGTTAGCAATATATGATGCCCATCTTAACCTAAACCAACATAGCACAGATAAAATGTTTATAAACAATTAAAAATTAAATACACAATTAAATAAAAAATAACACTACTAACCGAGAAAAATAAAAAAGGCAAGTAAGTTTCCCCACTTGCCAAAAATGTTGAAATTTGTTTTTGCAGAAATAATTCCAACATGAGCAAAGATAAAGAAATAAAATTAGTCGGTCAGCCG
>JANYDQ010000092.1 GCA_025363555.1 Bacteroidota bacterium
CGGAAGGATAAAATGGACCAAGTGTGGAAATGGCTGCGCCGGATGAATTAGAAAAATCCAAATAAATAGCCGGATTGGTAAATGTTGTTTTGGTAAGACTAGCGGCGTCTTCACGTGCCCAAGCACTAACCAAATATTTATGGCCAGGCAGAGGAGCAAAGGAGTTTACACAATAACACGAAGTTTCTCTTGAAATAACTGTTACCGTAGCTGTGGCTATCGCGGGGCATTCTCTCCCACCACCAATGCCAGTTACTGTATAAACCGTAGTAACAGGTGGGCTGGCAATAACCGTAGCCCCTATGGTTGTATTTAAATTAGTTGGTGGTGACCAATGATAATTTGCTCCTCCACTTGCCGTTAAAGTAGCAGTTCCTCCTACAAAGATGGTTGCAGAATTTACTGTAATAGTTGGGCTTACCACGGTAACTAAACAAGTAGCCGTTCCAACACAACCATTTGAAGTTGTACCAGTTACCGTATATATAGTTGTAACCAAAGGATTGGCCGAAACAACAGATCCACTAGTAGCACTTAATCCTGTTGCTGGTGTTCAAGAATAGGTTCCAGAACTTGGAGTATCTGCGCCATGCGCCGCCAATGTACTACTTCTTCCTAAACATATAATTGCATTATTAACGGTTATAGTTGGGCTTGGATTTATTGTTACAGTACTGGTTGTTGCTGCAGAACAAGAAGCGGAAGATGTAGCAACTACTGTATATATGGTTGTTACAGAAGGGGACGCCAAAACTGAATAACTATTAGAACTATTTAATCCTGTTACAGGTATCCAGTTATAGGTATAGGTTCCAGAAGGGCTTACCGTAGCCGAAAGCATACTTGGGCTACCTAAACATTCGGTAATAGAATTTACACTTAGGGTTGGATTCGGATTTACAACAACGGAACTAACAACCATAAAAATACATCTTGGCGATGTTTTAACGCTGACGGTATAATTTGTGCTGGCCGTCGGCGAAGCGGTTACAGTGGGACTTGTTGTGTTGTTAAGGCCTAATGGAGGAGCCCAAGAATACGTATAGCTTCCAATTGTATTAACTGAAGTCGATAAAACTGTATTACTTCCTAAACAGATGGAAGCATTGTTTACACTTACATGTGTAACGGTAACCGTACTACTTGCACTTGCTTTACAACCACCCGAACTGGTAGTGACTGTATAAATAGTTGTAACAGCAGGTGAGGCGGTGGCATGTGATAGGTTAGCCACATTTAAACCCAAAGCCGGTGTCCAGGTGTAGGTATGTGCACCAGTTGCAGGGATAACTGTACTGTTTAATACAGCTGAGCCACTTGGACAAGTAATAGTTGCTGAGTTTACCGCTATCGTTGGAGTGGTAGCCACAGTCACTGTGCTGGTTGCCGTAGTTGAACATCCTAGAACGGAAGTAACGGTAAGTGAATAATGTGTTGTAGCACTTGGAGTTGTTACAATTGAAGCAGTTCCCTGACCGCTAATTCCAACAGCAGGTGTCCAATTATATATATAGGTTCCTATAGGGCTAACTGTACTTGTTAGTGTTGCAGAATTCCCTGAACAAAGCGAGACAGAATTAACATTCACTATGGGCGTTACGTTAACTGTTATGGTACTTGTTGCTATAGAACCACAAGATTGTGCTGATTTAACACTTACGGTGTAAATAGTCGTGCTTGCAGGATTAGCAGAAACACTGGCAACATGCGTATTGTTTAGTCCTCCTGCATTTGTCCACGTGTAGGTGTATGCACCAACCGGGCTAACCGTAGCAGATATGATAGCCGAATGCCCCGAACAAATAGTGGCTGAATTTACATTGACCGTTGGTGTTTGATTAACCGAAATTTTAATAGTAGAACTATTTATACACCCTACCACTGAGCTTGCTTTTACTGTATAAGTAGTTGTTACACTTGGGCTTGCTGTAACAGTTGCCCCGTTTGCTGAACCAGATATAGCTGCAACTGGTAACCAAGTATAACTTTGCGCTCCACTACAGGTTAAACTCGTTGTTTTTCCCGAACAAATGATATTCGTACCCGAACTCACAGT
>JANYDQ010000070.1 GCA_025363555.1 Bacteroidota bacterium
ATTCTATTTCCACATTTACCTTTTCGGCAAACGGGTAATCGGGAAAATCTTTTTTGAATTGCAGCAGCGAAGAAGTAGTGTAATCGGCTGTGTAAATGCCATAGATATTATGCCAGGCAGTTTCCACATTTTTATTGTCGGGATATTTATGCAGAAATTCTGAATACTCCTTTATCGTTCCGTGAGGGGTGGACAATAAATAAATTTTATTCTGTGCTTCGTTTCTAAACGGACTGTTAGGATATTGTTTCAAAAAACTCTCGTATTCGGGAATAGTATTATTGAGCGTCATTGCCCTGAAAAGTGTGGCTTCATACTGTGCTTTGGCCTCTTTGTTTTGTTTCGCATCGGGATATGTTTCCATAAACTTTTTATATGCCTGCCAGGTATCGTGCTGTTTGGCTTGTTCAAAAGCCATGGCGTTTCGCAAATCAATAGCTTGGGCAACCTGGGGTGCGGTACCATATTTTTCAATAAATATATTCAATACATCCAGGTCGTTTTTGCTTTTATAAAATTCATACCCTTTGGCATGAATCAATTGTTTCAGCGAATCGATGGACTTTGCATTGACATTGTATTTTGCAATGTTCAATTTTGCTTTAGCATCAGCAGATTGAAAATACTTTTCTGATTTAATGATATATTTATATGCGCTGTCTATGTTCGAAAACGGGTTATCGTTCCGGTAATAAATAATGCTTAAACCATAAGAAGCAGGTGTGGTTTCTCCTTTCATTGCTTTTTCAAACAACTGCTTTGCTTCAAAATAATTATACAGTTTCAGTGCTTCAAATGCTTTCGATATTTTTCCGGCTACTGCCAGTTGGTTTAAAAACAAAAATAAGACAACTAAAAACAGGTGGTTTCTCTTCATACGAGTTTTAAAATTTCGTGCAAAAGTAACATTATCGGTCAATTTGTTTATTACATTATTTCATAAAGAAATTATAAAGTGTAATTTCGCAGTTCAATTAAAGAATTTTAATCAACAGGTTTCACGCAAAGACGCAATGTTCGCAGAGAAAATGCTTTGGTATTAGTCAATACTTTGCGGTCTTTGCGTCTTTGCCTGAACCTAAAAAACCATACTATTTATGTTTTCTACCGGACAAATCATTTTTGCCATTGTATTTTTTGTTGCCTTTGTAATCATCATCAGCTTTGCTTTCCGCAAAGATAAAAAAGACAATAAATCGTTTTTTAAAGGCAGTTATAAAATACTTTTATTTTCACTCTTCGTGTTTTTTGCTCTTTTTGCGGTGGTAAAAATCAAGCATTATTTTTTTCATTAGGCAGCTCTTCCTCCGAATTCGCTTTGGGCGAATTTGGAGGTTGATTTTCGTGTAAGCCTTTCCTCCGAATTCGCTTCAAGGCGAATTTGGAGGTTGATTTTTGTGTAGAACCTAACCTCCAAAGGGGCTGATTGGTGCAAGCGTTAACCTCCAAAGGGGCAAACAAGCCCCTTCGGAGGGAAAAAAATCCCGCCCTTTTTGGGAGCGGGATTTTTAGAATTTAGTTATTAGAATTTAGAATTTAAAATATTTCTATTTTAATAAGGAGTAATAGGTTTGGAAACCGACCAATCCGACCAGCCATTTTTAGTCCAATTACGACATCTGAATTTTACCGATTTGTTAGGAGCTAATTCTTTAACCACCACTTTTGACGGATGAGAGGGGTCCAGGGGCGAAAAAGAAATACCGCCATCGGTAGAAACCTCCACAAAATAAGTTACTACCAGTTGTTTTGTACCTTCCTTTGGTACCATACATTTTACAATCACCTCACCCGAAGCATTCCCTATTTTTACTTCAATCTCCTGGGCATCGTGCCTGCCTCTGCCTATCACTACCATGTGGGCAGCAGTAATCAAAGCCACCGCCTGGCGCTGGTTTAATAATGCCAGTTTGTTCACGTATGCCAGGGCAAGTATTAAAGTAATTTTCAAATCGTTCATTGCCGTAATCTTATCTCCTTCTGCTCCCGCAATGTGGTTATCTATATCAGTAAAAGCATTGCTAAGAGCGGTGTTTTGCAATGCCCAGGTAGCCAGCAAATCGAACGGTGAGGTAAAAAAACCGGAAGTGTTGTCAAAAAGAGCAGAATACATCAGTTCCGATTTTCTCAAATAAAGCAATTCCGCGTCCGGCATTGCCAGTTTGGCTTTTATCAACCTTGTTTTTTGAACCGTAATCATAATAATCATTTTTGTACGTCCTTCTTTCATTCGCTCCGCATTGTGCATATAATGCCTGGCATCTGAAACGGTTTTAATTTTGGTTAATTTTTTTTCTTGCTGCTTAATGAGCCTGCGGTCTTGTGCCGTCCATTCCTCATTTTTAATGGAGTCTTTTTTTGTTTTGTTCATTTTTTTTTGTTTTAAATTGATTTTTAACTATTTTTATTTACTGTTTACTACTTTATTATCCCCTTACCTGCTTTTGCATTCTTTTTTATTCCTGTTCTTTAGCGTTTTATCACTTTCTTGACGAAAGCAACTGGTTTCGTCATAAAAGCAACTGGTTTCGTCATGAAAGCAACTGGTTTCTTAACGAAAGTAACTGGTTTCGTCATAAAAGCAACTGGTTTCCTAACGAAAGCAACTGGTTTCGTCATAAAAGCAACTGGTTTCTTAACGAAAGCAACTGGTTTCGTCATAAAAGCAACTGGTTTCGTCATAAAAGCAACTGCTTTTGCAGCAAAAGCAATTTAGGGCGGTAAATTTTGGATGGATTGCCTGTATAAAGCCATCCGTTTACTGTTTACACTAAGCCAAACTGCTTTGCTGGCAACTGTTTTGAACAAGAAAGAAAGAACGAATAGTTGAAATTGGGTGTAAACCTAAATGAATAATTTTAATTAGAAAGCAAAAAATTGAACAAGTAGGTCCGATTCTGCCACATTGGACTTTTTCAGGGTATAATTATGGGATTATGTTTTTATACAAACGATGATGCCGTAAAGTAGTAGAATGTGGAATATCGAAGGCTGCTTCCACATCAGATGGCAACAGCCCGTTATCAAAATATAAAAAACTATTCATTAAATTTTCATAATCAAGAGCTGTACTGGCGGTATATCGTGTGCCTTTCAGTATCTTTTTAACATGTAATAATCTTTCTTTGCCCATAAAGGCGCAATACTCGTCCCACATATCCGATTGAAAGTGTGGTTTGGTTTTAAAAAATAATTCTGTTGCCATGGTGTGTGTTTTAGTTTTAAGCCACTAAAATAAATAAACAAAATATGATGAACATAAAAATGACGTGTGTTTTTTTTATTGTATGTTTAAAAATATTGTTTACTATTGTATTCGCAATAGTAAAAAAAATAAGAACAATATAATAAAGGAGAGAATTAGGGTGAAAGTTGAGTTGAGATATTAAAATTTTGATGTCCCTGGAAAAGCAGGGTGTGAGGCGCAAAGGCGCAAAGTGGAAATATATTAAATTATTATACTTTGCGGTTTTGCGTCTTTTTTTTTAAATAGTTTATCTTAAATAATAATTAATAATAACAATCAAAAACAAAAAACATGAAAAAACAAGTAATTAAATTAGCATTAAGCAAAATGAATGTTATTAAAGTAGGGGATAAAAATGTGAAAGCAGACAAATTAGTAATTATAAAATAAAAAAATAGTGGAAACGCTTTTATGTTATCACATAAAA
>JANYDQ010000147.1 GCA_025363555.1 Bacteroidota bacterium
CTTCCAAAGTAAGAAATTCACTGCTGCGAGCTGTTTTTAAAATAGTTCCTCCTCGGTGTATAATGTTTGCGACCGATTTAGTACTCAAACAAATAAAATCGTCTTTTATCATTCCATCATACCCATGCCGAATGCCCATTATTTCTATTTCATTATAAATTGCCGTGCGCACTACTGCCCTCAAACAGGCGTTCATGCCTGGCGAATCGCCCCCTGATGTAAGTACTGCTATTTTTTTCATTGTTATATTGAGATAAGTTGCCGATATCTAAACTTACTAATTACTATTATTGAACACAGATTGGTAAATGCGTATTTATTCGTTATCCGAACTACGTTTATCCTTTTTTAGTTTTTCATAGCCTTCTTCCAATTTGTGAATTTTTTTTGTTCCCTGATACATTTCGTATTTCATAAACTTGCATTCTAAAGGTCCGTTAAACAAAGCAATTTTTCTGGATGGTCGTAACCCCACATTTTTAAATGCTTCCATGTTCGAACTTAAAATCCAACAATCGTATCCTGAAAAGTTTTTCTTGAACGTGTCACCCATCATTTTATACAACTCATCAATATTATCTTTGTCCATTCGCTCCCCATAGGGCGGATTAATAACCACCACACCTCTTCCTGCTGGCACATCGAAATCTTTCATGTCGCATACTTTTATAGAAACCACATCATCCACCTTAGCAAGTTTTATGTTTTCTTTTGCTTTTTTAGCAACATTAGACGAAATTTCCCCGCCAAGTATTTTTTGTTCGTGATTCGTTATTTTATTTACAGCTGCATCAAATATAGTGTTCCATAGCTCTTCATCAAAAGGCATAAATTTTTTCCAGCGCTCAAACCCGTAATCTTCTCGATAATATCCCGGGGGAATATTGTTCGCTATCAATGCCGCTTCAATCAATATGGTTCCCGAACCACACATTGGGTCAATAAAATTGGTTCTTTTATCCCAGCCTGTTAATAAAACTAAGCCTGCAGCCAATACTTCATTGATAGGAGCCAGATTGGTTTTGTCCCTGTAGCCCCGCTTGTGCAACGATTCTCCTGAACTATCAAAAGCCAGCGTACACGTATCAAAATAAATATGAATATTAATCCTCACCGTAGGCTTATCCAAATCCACCGAAGGACGCTCCCCGTGTTTCGACCTGAACTGGTCCACGATAGCGTCTTTCGCTTTTTGAGAAAGGTATTGCGAATGAGTAAACAAGTCAGAATTTAAAACTGTATCAATGGCAAGGGTATCGGTTACATCCATATAATCTTCCCAGTTAATTGCCTGCATGGAATCGTAAAACGATTTTTCGTCCGTTACTTTAAACGTATGAAACGGAACCAGCACCCTTAACGCAGTACGTAACGACAAATTTGCTTTATACATAAACCCCTTATCGCCTGTAAAACTCACTGCCCGGTTATGCTCTTCAATATCTTTTGCCCCAAGCAGCTGCAATTCGCGGCACAATACTTCTTCCAAACCAAAAATGGTTTTGGCAATCATTTTTAAATCATTTTCTTCCATTACATATTTTGTGCAAAGATAATAATAGTTAATTGGTTCGTTTGTACATTGGTTCATTCGTTTTTTATTCACTGCATAATGCTCCCAATTGCAGTTTCTGCTAATTTCTTGGTTCAAGTCAAGTCCAACAATAAAAAAGGTGCATTTGTAAAACGATTAATTTATTAGAAAAAAAGACTAAACTAAAAATGTAATAAACAATAAAAGAGTGTACCGTTGTAAAAAAAACATCAAAAGAAGGAATCCGCAAGGGATTAAATATTATTTTTGACCAATCATAAATATTTTTACTACATTTGAAAACTAATTATAAAAACAATTATTACATGAAATTGAAATCAAACATAATTAAAGAACAAATAATAGTGTTATCCGTTACTGCGCTGTTAGCCTTGGGTTGTAACAACAATAACGGTAAAAAAGAATCGGAAGAAGTTCCGCCCGTGGATAGCACTCAAAGTACTATTTTAAATGTAAACGGTGAAATTTTCAGTATTCCTTCGCCTATTCAAACCGGGTTTTTACTCAAAAACAGCGGTGCAGTTTATAACAAAGCCATTTTAAATCCGGCAAATAAATCAGCCACTTATACCACCAACTTTTCTAAAGGAGTTAACCTGGGTATATACGGTGCCGATTTGGGGTATGTAACCATTTATGACCAGACACAGGATGCGTTGGGTTATTTGAATGCTGCTAAAAAACTGGCAGACGAATTGGGTGTTGCCGGTGCATTTGATGCGCCAACGATAACCCGATTCCAAAAAAATCTTGGTAACCAGGATTCCATGTTGGTGCTTGTGGGGGTGGCTTACCGCTCGTCCGACACGTATTTGAAAAACAACGACCGCAATGATGTAAGCGGTTTGGTGCTTGCAGGCGGCTGGATAGAAAGTTTGTATTTTGCAACCAATACGTATAAAATAAAACCAACGGAAGAAGTAAAAAGAAGAATTGCCGAACAAAAATCTTCGTTGCAAAGTTTGATTAAATTATTAACTCAATTTTACAGTCAGCCGGAATACACCGAATTTGTTGACAATTTGAACGATTTGCAAACGGTGTTTGATGGTGTTGAATTCAAATACACTTATCAAAAGCCATCTATTGACCCGGCAAACAAGATGACCATTATTAACAGCACCACAGAAGTAAAAATAACTCCTGAACAAATTGAATCTATTTCTCAAAAAATTAAATCAATAAGGAGCCAGATAGTTGGATAAAAATTAAACATCACACTCATTCAATAAAAATAAAAATAGAAATGAAAAAAGGAATATTAAAATTAGTATTAATAGCAGGTGGTTTTTTAATGGTTACTGCTGCTTCGGCACAGGTGAACGATACGGTAGCCAATGCCTGTGCGCGCCACCTGGAAAATCAATTTATTTCTGATGGTCAGCAATACCGCGCCTTATTAATGAATACAGACGAAACAGCAGAGTTTCACACCACCTTATTTGGAGGTTCCATTTACCGTATTGCTGCGTGCAGCGGGTTGAGCGATGGCAATCTTGTTTTTTCTGTTTACGATACGGAAAGACATTTACTTTATACCAACAAAGATTATAAAAACGCATCGTACTGGGATTTTAAAATTAATAACACATTGGATTGTGTGATAGAAGCAAAATTAAATGGCGAAGGCGGGCAGAGTTCGGGAAGGGCAGTAATACTAATTGGATTTAAACAGCAAAAATAAAACACATTAACTATTTATTTAAAAGGCATTAATTACTGCGGTATTAATGTCTTTTTTTTTCAAAATAATTTATTTATAAAAAATGAGTGAACGGATATTAAAAGCCCTTATGCAATTGTTTGCAATCATTGCGCGGGTTGACGGTATTAATGATAACGGAAGGTTGATAGTTCAATCGTTTTTGAAACAACAGCTCAACCAGGAGTTGGTGGACCAGTATCTCGCCATTTTTGACGAATACCTGGAAGCACATCACCAGATTTCGAAAAAGAAGGACGGTACTGCCAAAAGAACTTCGCTACACTCTGTGAAGGTATTAAGAATTTGTACCCAGATTAACAGTGAGCTTACCCAGGTTCAAAAGGTGGTGGTGCTCATCCGGCTGATAGAATTTATTAATTCAAATACGGATATTTCAGAACAGGAACACGAATTTGTAAAAACAGTTGCCGAAACATTTAACATAGAAAATGACGAGTTTAATCAAAGCATGGAGTTTGTCCGTGCTGGTGTTGACCATGTTCCTGATTCTTCAAATATTCTTGTCATTGATAATAAAACATCTCCTGCACTAACTGAAGCCAAACATATTTATGCCGATGGAGTAACCGGGCAAGCTAGGATACTGTGGGTTCAAAGTGTAAGTATATATGCATTGCTTTATTTTGGTAAAAGTGATTTATACCTGAACGGACAAGTGCTGACCCAGGGAAAAGTATTTATTCTTACACCTGGTTCTTCATTGAGAAGCTCAAAAGTAAAGCCGGTATATTATAGTGATATTTTGAGTTCCTTTATGAGCGATACTTCCAAAGCCAAAGTATCGTTTGTGGTTCAAAACCTGGAATTCAAATTTAAAGGCGGCAAATTGGGATTAAGAGATATTAATTTCAGTGAAGACTCCGGAAAACTCATTGGCATTATGGGTGGTTCGGGAGCAGGCAAATCTACTTTATTAAATGTGCTGAATGGTAACGAGATTCCAAGCGGAGGTACGGTTAAAATTAATGGAATAAACATTCATTCAGAAAAAACAAAAATTGAAGGAGTTATAGGTCACGTTTCCCAGGATGATTTGCTGATTGAGGAATTAACTGTTTTTCAAAATTTATTTTACAATGCCAAACTTTGTTTTGGTAATTTGAATGATGATGAAATCGCCAAAAAATGCCATTCCTTATTAGCAGATTTAGGATTAACAGAAACCAAAGATTTAAAAGTTGGTTCTCCACTAGAAAAAACAATTTCAGGAGGACAACGTAAACGTTTAAATATAGGATTAGAGCTTATTCGTGAACCTTCCGTATTATATGTCGATGAACCTACATCAGGTTTGTCATCAAGAGATTCA
>JANYDQ010000216.1 GCA_025363555.1 Bacteroidota bacterium
AATATATGCAAAAAGTGATTCAATAAATAGTTTTGAAAAATTTAATGAAGATAGTCTTGGAAATATTGCCTACTCCATGAGATACCAAAATACCTCTCCAAGATATGGAATGATTTACTACGACCCATATCAAAAGTTATATTATAGAATTGCAATGCGAAAAACAAATTATGTAAATGAAGATAAAACAACCATCAAACAAATATTTGACCAACCCTGGTCAATTATTATTTTAAATAAAGATTTAATAAAAACCGGGGAAGTGAATTTTAACCCTTCACGATACGCCAGAGGTCCAATTTATATTACAAAACAAGGGTTGCTGATACCATTAAGAAACTCTCAAGCAAATACTTCACAAAATCTTTCTTATCGTTTTGAATTATTTAAAATTAATTTATGAAACCATATCTCGCAATTTTTTTGTTTATGCTGTTAATTTCATGTAATAGTACTTCAGAAAAAAAAGAAATTACAACTACTTCAATATTTTCTGATTACCTGAATCAACAATTTAATTTGTCCATACCCTCGGAAAAACATATTTTTATTACACTTCCTAAAAACGGGTGCAAGGGTGCTATCTGGACATCTTTAACAAGCATTGACCAGTTACTTGAACCCTCGGATAAAATATCTTTTATAATAGCTGATGATGTTTATGCTTCAAAATTTTTAAAAAAGAATTGGAAAATATTATTTGACAAGGATGATAAATTAGATAGATTAAATATTCCAATTTCTAATGTTTCAGCAATTATTACTGAAAATGGGAAAATTAAATTAATTAAATCTTCAACAAGTTGTGATAATGCTATATTAGATATTGATATTAAGGAACTATTTGAAAAATAAATGATTGATTTTCCCAGTTGGGCGTAGGGTCCCCCTACGTCCGGTTTAACAAGGCGTCCCGCCTTACAGCAAAAAAAATAAATATTCAATAGTTTTACTTACCAATAAAAAAGCGGGGCAAAAAATCTTCGTTTTTTTTATTATTTTCTTTGCGTCCCCACCAAAAAGCGTGGGGAGTTTTTTATTTCTCTGTGTAGCTCTGTGCCTTCTCCGCTTCCCTCTGTGTAACAAAAAATACTTTTTCTTTGTAAAAAAATAATAAATGGGATTAGTACATAGTATAATAAATTTGTCAAATCCGCTAAAGCCTGAAATGAAACCAATAGAAGTAAGGTGCCTTGTTGATAGTGGTTCAACATTTTTTATGTATTCCCCAACATATTGCATTGCAATTGGGAATAGAAGTTTTAGAAACCCGGGAAGCCACGCTTGCCAATAGAAGTAATGAAGTAGTGCCGTATGGTGGTCAGGTAAAAGTTTCTTTTGAAAGCAGAAATTGTTGTACTAATCTGTTTGGGCAATTACTTGCTTACCTTTTATTTCGATTGGTTTTCCACATTTTTCTGGCAATTTAAAGAATGGTCGAGGTGCATGCGCAAAACAGGAAGTGTGGCGCTTGCCCAAGGCTTTAATGTCTGCATCTTGGCAATCGGTGGAGGCTTTTTCAAATTTGGAAATAGCGTCTTTATGACCATCAACCATCTTTTCACAATATTTTTTATCAAAGTCATTTCCTGTTTTGCCGTTCAAATCGTTAACGTCTTTTTGTCCGTCATTGGATATGGAAGTAGGAATGGTGATGCTTTTTTTAGCTGCAAGTTTGGTAAGGTCGGCAAGGGCTTTGGTATGTTCTGTTTCCATCATTTTGCCCAGTTCTTTTACATCTGCCATTGTACTTTTATTTTGTGCAAGATGCCCTAACTGTATTTCTTCTAAGTTAATTTCGGCTGCATCCACCAAAAAATCAGCATCTTTTTTTTCCTGTTTGCTTTCCGGGAATTTTGCATCATTATGTTCCTGTGCCATGTCTTTTGGGTTTTCCTTATTGGAGTTAGTGTTGCAGGAGGTAAGTGCAAATGCAGTTCCCATTATTAAAATTGCATTTACTGTTTGTGTTTTAAAGTAGTTTTTAGATTTCATGTTTTTGTTCTTTTAAAATTATTATTAGTTTAACTAAGTCAGGCAGCGTGTGCCGCTTTTTCTTTGTCTTTTCTAAGATTTACTATTTTTTTAAACAAGCTCATTCCTAATGATTTTAAAAGCGGACCATGTGTAGCCACGGAATTAGATATTTTGGTTTGTAAAAATGTTCCGGCAATACGTTTTAATGGATTAAGAGAGGAGCCTGTAACTACTTTTTTAGTAATATAGCCTGTAGCCATGCCTATAATAGTACCCAGGATATCCACTTTGGGTTTGTCAGAATGTGTGAAACCAGAAAAAACGTCTTTAATTAAATTCATCGGTTTCAGGTGTTCCTGCAAAAGTTTAACCTGTTCTTTCAGCATTTCCCGCTCATTGGCTCGCTGTATCTCCAGGGCAGCTATTTCCAGCTTCAACTCATCGAGTGTGTTAATTTTTTTTATTTTTTTCATTTTCAAAGTATGTGTTTAATGAAGGTATTGCTTGCTGCTTTTTTAATGGGATTTTGAATTAAGAAAAGAATAACAATGACTAACACATAAAATCCTGCCACACAGAAAAAGCCATAGTACGTTTTACCCAATTGCTCACCAATCCACAAGGCAACACCAATGTTTAAAATAGTAATAAATAATGCCAGCAGCAGAACTGCGACTCCATAAAAAAGAGCAATGGAAGCAGCACCCACCATTTTTTCAACAGTTTTTAATCGTATTAATTCATACGATGTGTTGGCATATTGTTCCGCCTTTTCTATTATAGGTTCTATTATTCCCGTTTTGGTTTCCATATTATTTTAAAGTTTAATAAATGTTTGGTATTTTTTATCGCGCTGAATGTTTCACCACTTTTTTAATATGATTAACCGCAGATGTGGCATGTTTAATATTTTTATGCACACCTCCTTTTGTATTTTCTAATTTTCCAACCATTCGGTTGATCAATTCGTTATACTTATCTTCGAGGTCTTCCAGGTAATTTTCTCCCTTTTTCGACAATTTTTTCCTGGTAACTGTTCCTTTTGCCGGAGCAAACAAAACCCCGGCTATAGCGCCAACTGCTATGCCGGTCAATAATCCCATTACTACTCTTCCTGTGTCCATTTTTATGTTTTTTAAAAGTTTATTTTTTTTTCTTTCCTGTTTTTGCTGTTACCGATTAATAACTCATCGAATTATTTATCTCCTTTTTAATACCATCTAATTTCGATTTTCCTTCTTCTGCCAAATCTCCGGCATCCTCCTTTGTTTCGGCAAATTTTTCACTCATTGTTTTCATTAACTCCTCATACTTTTCTTTTAACGCATCAGTATAATCTTTACTCTTTTCGGCAATTTTTTTTCTTGTTTCCGAACCTTTAGCAGGTGCAAACAAAACTCCTAACAATGCTCCTGCGGCAACTCCTGCCAACACGCTTAATACTACTTTTCCGTTTTCCATTTTTTTTTGTTTTTTAGATTTCATTTTTATTTGTTTTAATTTTTTTTATTTTTCAGAGCCTGTCTCCGCGAATAACTTTTAATAAAATTGCCACTACCGCTATAACCAGCAGAATGTGAATAAGACCACCCCCTACATGATAAGCAAAAAAGCCTAACGCCCAAATTACTATCAGGATGACTGCGATAATATAAAGTAAATTTCCCATAATTATTTTTTTTAGATTTATTAATTTATTGAATACACTGTTATTTTGAATTCTTGTTTTTACCTTTATCTGATGATGGTTTTTTATCCTCTTCTTCCTTCTTTGCGTTACCTCCGTCACTATCCGATTTTTCCACCAAATTTGATTTGTTCAAATCCCCCTGTCCCGACATATTTGTTTCATTATCCGGAAAAGTATTTGCTTTGTTCAAATCCCTGTCGTTTCCCGGAATGTTTTTAGCATCGTTTTTCATAATCGTATTTCAAATATATTTTTCAAAAAATAATATTTCATTTTTTGATGGTGCAAAGGTGGGTACTTTTAAAATTTCGGTCATTATATAAATTTTTGAAAATGTTACATATTTTAAGTCTTTATTAAATGACCTTGTCTTGTGCATTTTGGTGAAGTGTGGGTATTTTTTAGCATTAATGAAATATAATTGGCGGGAGTACATTATTATTATCTTTGCCGGGAATCAAAATTTATAATATTATGACATTTCATAAAGAGGGGTATCCGTCTTTGGTGGTTACAGTTTTTGTGGTTGCAGTTATTAATGCTGTAACTTATTTTTCTTTTCGGGCTTACCCGGTGGTGGTTTGGCTGGGGTATGCACTGTCGGCATTTTTGCTGACGGTTATTATCCAGTTTTTCAGAAGCCCCTCGCGGACGCTGGTTATTAATGATAATAATATTATCGCCCCGGCTGATGGGACAGTAGTGGTGATAGAGCAGGTGCTGGAGCAGGAGTATTTTAATGATAAGCGTTTGCAGGTTTCTATTTTTATGTCGCCTTTAAATGTACATGTTAACCGTTTCCCTGTTTCGGGAATGATTAAATATGTGAAATATCATCCCGGTTTGTTTTTGGTGGCGTGGCATCCCAAATCGTCTACTGATAACGAACGGTCAACAATAGTAGTTAAGCTGCCAAAGGGTGAGGAGGTAATGTTCAGGCAAATTGCAGGTGCGCTGGCAAGGCGGATTGTGAATAATGCGATGCATGGAAATGACGCTGCGCAGGGGCAGGAGTTTGGTTTTATTAAGTTTGGTTCGCGGGTGGATTTGTTGTTGCCTGTGGGGGTGAAGATGAAGGTGGGGCTGGATGAAAAAGTAAGAGGCGGGGAAACTGTGATTGCTACCTTTGAATAAAGGTTTAACAGTTCTTAACAGCAAAATAGCGGACGTTGGGATTTTTGGTATCTTTGTTGCATAGAATTAAAAACATAAATCAATTAAAAAAAAATCGAAATGAAAAAATTATTTTTATTGCTTGCTTTCGCAGGAATTGTTGGAGCGGCATCAGCAAACACATTAGTAACATTTACCAAAGGTACCATTGTATTTTTGGGAGATGACAAAAAAGGAGATGACAAGAAGAAAGAAGGAAAAAGTTGCAGCAAAGATGAAAAATCTTGTTGCAAAAAAGGAGAAGGAAAAGCTTGTTGCCACAAATCGGAAGCTAAAGCAGGTGATGCAAAAGCAGGTGATGCAAAAGCAACCGAAGCAAAAGCAACTCCTGTAAATGCTCCTGCTAAAAAATAGCGAAGTTATTTGCGGAAATAGAAAAGCCCGGTTATAGAAATATAACAGGGCTTTTTTATGCGAAATGAAATTACAGAATATAGAACAGTTGGTTTAAGTTATTAATTTCAAAGGTAATCTGTTGGGAATGTTTTTCTTTTTGGGGATTAAAAAATAATTGGTGAAGTCCGGCTTCGCGCGCACCTGCAATATCTGCTTCAAGGTTATCGCCTATCATTAAACTGTTGGCAAGGGTAGCGTTTGCTTTCTTTATAGCATATTGAAATATGCGGATGTCGGGTTTTTTATAACCCGCTGCTTCGGAAGTGATAATGTTAAGAAAGTATTTGTCGATTCGTGAATGTTTCATTTTAAGGTGTTGCACTTCTTCAAACCCGTTGGTGATGATGTGTAGTTTATATTTTTGTTCCAGGTATTGCAGTACTTCTATAGTATGAGGAAAAAGGTTTGTTTTTAAGGGCCCCCTTTTTACATATTCGTTTCCGAATTTTTCTGCCAGGAGAATATTGTTGATACCAAATAACTGAAAAGCTTCGTGAAAACGGGAGTTGCGTAAAGTGTTTTTGTCAATTAATCCTTTCCTGTATTCCACCCACATTCTGTCATTGATGTGTAGATATTCCTTAATAAAATCATGAGGAGAATTGATTCCTGATTCGGATAATTTGAATTCAATAAAGAGTTCAGTGAGAGTTTCGCGGGAATTAGTTTCAAGGTCCCACAGAGTATGGTCTAAATCAAAAAAAATATGTTCGTATGGCATTAATAATAGGTTTATATAAATAATAGGAGGTGGCTGACCACACTAAAACAGAGGAAAACATATAAACTAAAATGATTCTCTTTTTTTTAAAATAGCGAACTGCTAAAAAACAACCCAAAGGAATAGAAATTAATAAAGGAGTAAGTAAGGCGATACCTGCTAATCCGAACCGCTGTTTAATACCAATAATAAACCTTTTTTTTGGGGAAAATATTTTTTTAGGTTTTAGATTGGGATGAGATATTCGTTTTAGCGCTTGTCGGTGTTTGTAACCTGCAATAAGTTTATCGCTTGAATACACAAAAAAGATAACCCCTGTGAAACCGCCAAGTGAAGTAACAGTAACTGCTTTAAAAAAAGGAAAGCCCATGCCTAACGCCATAGGAATACCACCAAAAACAAATTTTATGGTGCTGACCAAAAAAACTAAAACTATTTCCCACCAGGAATTCACAATACTGTTTTTAAAGTTTTGTACCGTAAGCTAAATCGCCTGCATCGCCAAGACCCGGAACAATATAAGACTGGGCAGTTAATTCATCATCCACTGCACCACACCATAAAGTTACATTTTCGGGTAAATGTTTCCGGGCATAGTCGAGCCCTTCTACCGATGCAATGACAGAAACAATATGAGTGTGCAAAGGTTTGCCACGTTGCATCAGTGCTTTATAAGTTAACACTATTGAAGCGCCTGATGCGAGCATAGGGTCGCAGAGAATTACTACCCTGTTATTCAAATCAGGGCAGGCTAAATATTCAACTTTCACATCAAAAGTTCCATCTTTATGATGTTTGCGGTATGCCGAAATAAATGCATTGTCAGCTTTATCAAAATAATTTATCATTCCCTGGTGCAGAGGCAACCCAGCACGTAAAATGGTTGCAATAACCGGTTGTTCTTTTATTTGGTGAACATTAGCAATGCCAAGAGGTGTGGTTATTTCGCGAACTTCGTAATTTAAAGTTTTACTGATTTCATAAGCAATAATTTCACCCATGCGTTCAAGGTTTCTGCGAAAACGCATACTGTCCTTTTGAATGTTTTCATCTCTAATTTCAGCAATGAATTGATTGAAGATTGAATTGGTTGTTCCTAAAATGTGTACCATAGTTTTATGCTTTTAATTTTTTAATCCATTTAGCCACTGTTGGCAAATTGTTTTTTTTTATCTGTAAATATACGTAATCTTTTGCTCCGAATTTTTTGTAAAAATCAGCAACCGATTGAACTGATGAACCTCCGAAATCTAATTGATACTTATTTACTGAATTTTGTTTTATAAAATAATCGATTAATAAATACATTGCCCCTTTTGATTTTCCGTTCTCTGAAATACCATTTTTCAGATAAGTGAATGTGTTATCATTAAACATAAAAAATGCTGCAGCACATAATTCGTTTCCATCGTAAACAGCAATAGATTGTCCCTTTTTATTTTCCAGGCAAACTTTCATTAATTTAATCAAAATTTTGTAATCAGATTCCTTAAATATCTCCAAATCATTTCCTTTGGTGATTTTGAAAAGATTTACAATTTTTTCGGGCTCTATATCCGGTCGTATTTTTAAACCTGATTTTATAGCTTTTTTAATACTCCGCTTTGTGTTTTCCGAATAATTTTTTAGCGTAGTTTCATAAGGAAATTTCAAGTCTAATAATTGAAATTTTTTCTCGTTTGTTTCGATATCCTTTTGATTAATGATATAACATTCAGGCAAGGAAAATTCAATGTATTTGAATTTGGAAGGGATAGCCTGAAAAAATGTGTTTATCAATTTGTCCGTTGTTTTTTGTTTTGAATAAACCCCAAAATAGCGGCTAAAAAATGGCTGATAAATATAGTTGATTTTATATTTGGATTTAGAAGCAATCGGAAAAACTGCTTCGTAATCATTTAAAATCAAAGCAGACCACTCTCCAGCAATTACATCCAAATACCACGAATAAACAAATATAAATGGCTTTGCGCTATTGATAATGCATTCGTCCCATTTTAGTTTGTCAATATTTTTATGTTCGATGTATTTAATCATTTATTTTTTCTAAACATTTTCGAATAAGTTGTAAAGTTATGTTTCGTTTTATTGCGCTCTATAAATTTTTCCACGTTTTGAATTGAATATCGTGATAATGCTTTAGGATGACCAATTACAACCATATTGTTAAAGTGTTTTTTTTGCAATTTCCTTAACGCCTTTTCCAAAAGGCTTGCATTATAACCATCAATACAAACCGTACAATCTGTATATTGCGTAAGCATTTTTTTTCTTTGTCCCGGAGCGGGCATTGCTTTGCCATCACCCAAGGGTTTATGAAAATAAGGATTTTTTCTTCCAAGCAAAAATAGTTTCCAAAAAAACAATGGCGAATTTCTGATAGAACTGATTGGTAATTCAGTAAAATAACCGGATTGGTTTTCTTGATCGGGTTCATCTTCAAACTTATAAATATCTTTGTCAGGAGCATTTCTGAAATCGTAACTGTAGTTTTCAGAAACATAAAATCCGTTCTTAAAAACACTGCTGTCAATAGTAATGTTATTTTGCTTTAATGCCTTTTTGATTTTTGCGAAAGGTTGCAAACACCATCCGCCGGCACGATAGGTGAAAACATCTTTTCCTGTTAGGTCTGTAAGTACCTTTTTATATCTAAAAACGATATTTTCGATTTCCGACTCATTAAAATCAGTCAGTTTATATCTTTTTACATCAATCACCCAATGCTTCCCTGTGAAATAACTGTCTTCCCAATGAGGATGAATATGTAATTGAATATCGTGTCCTGTTTCTGATAAATATTTTATTTGATTCGTTAATGTTATGAATTCATTTTCTAATTGAGGAAATTTTTTTTTGTATTCGCGTAATTTTAAAATAAAACCACAATCCACAAAAAAGCAAAAACGTACATTATGTTTTTCCGCGATGCGGATTAATTCAGTTGTTGGATAAATAATACATTTATCAACAGTACCATGGTTTTTACCAAAGTAAATTTCATAATCAAGTGTAATGTAAATATTCAATTTGCTATTTTTTAACTACCTAAAGGTGTGTACATGGTAATACCCTTTTCATAATAATTCTTAATCATTACTTCCAGCATTTTATTTGCATCAATAAGCATACTTTTCGCTTCACCAATCATTCCATTCGATAAAACACCTTCTCTCTCAAACATTGGTTTTAAAGCATCGCAATTACGTTTTGCGGAAAATTGGGGATTATGTACCTTTGTTTGCATTACTAATTTGTTTCCTTTTTCGTCTGTCATCTCAACTTCAAATACCTTAGCATCATAAACAGGATATTTAAAATCTACCGCATCTTCTAATGTGTGTAAATTAGTACAGGCGCCATTTAAAGTTGTTCCTAACATTAAAATTTTTCCTTTCATCTTGCATAATTTTCTGAACGGAGAATTTTCATTGTAAGGAGTTAATTGTCCAAAGTGTGAATTGGTATAATACTCCGCTAATTTTCCTTTAGCACAAACGGAATCTGTTGGATGAAAACTGCGATAGACATTATCAGACTTCCGGAAATATTCAGTAATTATACCCATTTGAGATGGAGATTTTTTTATGTCAAAAAAAGGATACTCTTCTAAATAAGTTTTGTTTCTTCCTTTAGCACTGAAAGTTGGAAATAATAAAGTGCCGTTTTTGCCAACTGTTTCTAATAAAGCATCGATAACGGTTTCTGCGCCCCCCTCAACAAACCCCATTTTGCTTAAACTACTATGAACTAAAACAGAATCACCCTTCTTTACTCCGATTTTTTTAAGATCATTTATTAATTTTTGTTTTGTAACCCATGAATTAGATTGTTGCTGTTTAGACAATTGCTTTCTTCGATAATTTTTTTTCAGTTTTTTTCCGAATTCCAGGATGAATTGAGGAGCAAATTTTAAAACAAATTGTTTCATGTTTAAGTTTGAATTTTTTACTTCACAGCATATTCTACCATTTCTTCATACACTTCTCGCCAACCTAGCCATAGTTCCTGGTTGTTTAAGCTATCATTGTGCCAAAGACTAATAAAAACGCCATTTACAGATTTAACTCCATCAATTAATGGTCTAATTTTTTGCATGGCATTTTCTGCTTTTATTTTCATATAATATTTCAATGTTCCTTCCATTACCGCAAAAGGATGGATTTTCAATTTGGTTTCCAACTCCATATCCAGGTCATAAAAATTGAATGGTGTGCAAATACTTGCTCTGAAACCAACCTGCGATGCGTAACCCATAGTATAATCATCAGTAATATCTATATCAATCAGGTTGCGATACGTTTCTGGCAAAGTTAATTTTAAAAAGTGCTGACGGCTTTTTGTTACATCACGATGCACAACTTTTGCCAATCTATTTACTTCCTTTTTTAGTTGTCCTTTACTTTTGTTTGAGCCATATGATGGATGAATTCCTATTTCCGCATAATCACCGAGCATTTTAATCAACGATTGAAATCGTTTGCTTTCAATCGGCAAATTTTTATCATTTACCCCGTAATCACCAAGCAGAAAAAAATAAATGCTTTTAAAATTATGCTTTTTCAATAAGGTTAATTGAAAATCATAAGTGTCATACGGATCTTTATCAAATCCAAGTAATACACGGTTACGTTGCCTGATTTCTTTAAAGTTAAATTCAGAAAAAGATTTTAGGTAACCGCCAATGCTTCTGGTAAAGCCTTTTTCTCGATAGGCATAGGCATTATCAATATCAATGGTTGAAATAAATTCATATTCCTTTTCAGGGAAAATAAGATCAGAATATTTTTTTTGAAGCAAATCTTTTATCCATCCTGCCCAAATATTAACTAAAGGTTTGCTTAAGAAATTATTTATAAATGCCAAACTGTCTTTAGCTTCAAAGCGATCGTGCTCATCTCTGATGTGGGGCAAATACTCTTCATAACGGGAAACAAGGTAAAACGAAGCAGCAAATACATCAAACGGCAAACTAGAAATTTTCCCCGTAGCATAAAACACTTTACTGGAATTGAATTCAAAAACGGAAATGTTTTGCTCAAGAATTCCGGATTCAAACAGCAAATTTCTTGAAACGAAAAACAACTCATCACCTAAGGCGGTATGTGTATAGCTTAGTTTAGCACCTTTATGTTTTTTGAATTCTTCAGCGTCAATCGTAATAATAAAATCAATACCAAGTATATCTTTAAAGATTAAGTTAAAAATATACTTATTACGGTGACTAATTTTATGTGTATAAATGAGCAGCATAACTTATTTAATATTGTCTATAATCTGTTCGCAAATAAATTCTGCAGCCTTACCATCACCAAAAAAACGTGGAAAGGTAAGGTTATTGCTTTTAAAAAAATGATTAAATGCTGCTATTATTTTGTCTTCATCCGTATCAGCCAACTTTGCCGAACCACAAGTCACCAGTTCAACCCATTCTGTTTCTGAACGTAGAATAATACAAGGTTTGTTAAAAAAAAATGCTTCCTTTTGAACTCCGCCTGAATCAGTCAATACAAGTCTGGCGTTTTTTTCTAAAGCTATCATTTCCAAAAAAGAAACAGGAGGAGAAATGTTAATGAATTCGTTTATTTTTATTTTACCGTATAATTCAGGTGAAAGATTTTGAGCCAATAATTTCATTGTCCTCGGATGTAAAGGAATAATAATTCTTATTTTATTTTCAAATGCAATAGAATGGATTGCATTGAATAAATTATTTAATCTTTTGGGGTCATCTGTATTATTATTTCTATGAATGGTTGCCAAAATAAAATTATTTTTTTGTAAATTATTATCTTTTAAAATAGTTGTTTTATGCTCTGCAACGGAAGAGAAATACAGGGTATTGTCAAGCATCACATCACCGCAATGATATATTCGGGGATTATCAATCGAATAAGGGGGAGAATTGTTTTCTTTAAATCCTTCTTTTAACAGATTATGGTATCCTGTTGCGGTTGGTGAGAATAAAAGCGTTGAAACGTGGTCACAAATTATACGATTAATTTCTTCCGGCATTGATTTTTTGAAAGAACGTAAACCTGCTTCAATATGCACTATAGGTACAAATATCTTAGAAGCTGCAATGGCACCTGCAAGTGTTGAATTGGTATCACCATATAAAACAACGCAGTTTGGTTTTTCTTTTAATAAAATCTCTTCAATGCCTTCCACCATTGCTGCTGTTTGTTTCCCATGATCTCCCGAACCCACATTCAAATGGTAATCCGGTTTTGGAATTTCTAATTCA
>JANYDQ010000227.1 GCA_025363555.1 Bacteroidota bacterium
AAAAGTATTTTTGACAAAAATAATTAAACAATATTCATTTAAATTTATGAAAAACAAAATCAAAATTTTAGTACTATTTTCTTTAGTGGTTTCAGGTATGAAAGCACAAGACAATGCGGAAACAGCATTTTCGAAAAGTTACTCATTTGAATACGATACACAATATTCCAAGGCAATCGAATCTTTACTTGCTCTGAAATCCGAATCGTATGAAGTTAATTTCCGCCTTGGTTGGCTGGAATATTTGAATAAGGATTATGCAAATGCAGAAAAGTATTATAAAAAAGCAATTGAATTAGAACCGAGTTCAGTAGAGGCTCGTTTCGGAGAAGTTTTGCCATTAGCAGCTTTGGGGAATATGAATAACGTACTTGCTATTTATTTTGATATTTTAAAATTGGATCCGAATAATTCAATTGCAAATTACAGGATAGGCTATATTTATTATTCTAAAAAGGATTATACCAATGCTTTTACCTATGTGTCAAAGGTTATAAAATCATATCCTTTCGACTTCGATAGTAATTTGCTTGCCGGAAAAATAATGCTTGACCAAGGTAAAAAACCCGAAGCAAAAAATTATTTTTTAAAAGCCCTTGAATATAACCCGCAATCCGAGGATGCGAAAAATGCTTTAAAGAAGGTTTAAGCTCCACAATGAACTGTATTATTATTGACGATAATAAAATGGCGCGCACCGTGCTGAAACATTTTGTGCGTGATATTGGGTTTTTAAACCTGGTAGGTGAATGCGAAAATGTGATGCAGGCAACCAGCTTTATTAGTAAAGAAAAAATTGACCTGTTGTTGCTGGATGTTGAAATGCCAAAAATGAGCGGAATTGAGTTTCTGAAATCATTAAAGAATCATCCCTTAGCCATACTTATCACTGCTAATTCCAACTATGCAGTAGAAGCATTTGAATGTAATGTGGTTGACTTTCTGGTTAAACCGGTAAAAGAAGAACGCTTTCTGAAAGCTATTTTCAGGGCAAAAGAAATTTTTGATAGCAATACCAAACCATTAGAACACGATAAAGAATATTTTTTTATTCGTGAAAAAGGGGTGTCAATAAAATTATTAATTTCCGATATACTCTACATTCAGGCATTTGGGGATTATATTACCATTCATACCCCTGATAAAAAATCTACTATCCATTATACTTTAAGTGCAATAGAAAAAGAATTGCCCGGCTCTAAATTTTTAAGAGTGCATCGTTCTTATCTCTTAGCATTAGATAAAGTGGATAAGGTGGAAGAAGGAACAGCATTTATTAACAAACACCCTATTCCCATTGGGGATGCGCAGCGTTCTAATTTAATGAAACGATTGAATTTGCTCTGATTCAATTATTCTTAATTTTTTTATTCCCTTTTCAGCCATTCTTTTTGCCTGTTCAACGAAAAACTGATTGGTATAATTAAACATATTCTACTTTTACATCAGCAAAAGGTATTAATTTTAAAAACTGAAAAAAATGAACATATTAATAATAGATGATGATTTAATGATTCATAAAGTTTTGAATCATTCACTTTCCGGCATTGGTCATAAAATATTTTCTGCATCCGACGGGCAAAAGGCTATGAACTTTATAAAATTGGAAAGAGATATTGATATTATAATTTGTGACATGATGATGCCACAGGTTACCGGTCCGGAGTTTATAAGTCACCTGAAAGATTACTATTCAAAATGGATGCCGGTTGTTATTGTAATTTCGTCAATGGACGAAGGAAACGAAATACTTAAAAAAAGTGGCTTGAAGTTCAGTTACTTTATACACAAACCTTTCGATATGTCATATTTAACAGGAATAATAGAACACATACAAAAATCAAAAAAATAGTAATCAAAATAAAAAACAACCAAACAATAATCTAAATTTTTTAAAAATGGCACAAGATAATCAAATCAGTATTTTCATCGTTGATGATGATAAAATGTTAGCAAAAGCACTAAAAAATGAAATTGAAAAAACATTCCCCAAACTTAATCCTGTTATTTCAACCTTTGAATCAGGAGAAGAATGCGAAAAATCTATTAAAACCAAACCCAACCTGGCTATTGTAGATTATCATTTGGACAGCAAGATAAAAAATGCAATGAATGGAGTAAAAACCATTGACATGATTAAAAAACACAGTCCGGATACAGAAGTAATAATGTTTACAAGTGAGGAAAAAGCTGATATAGCTGTAAAAGCAATGCAACATGGTGCTCATGATTATATTGTAAAGAACGAACACATGTTTCGTAAATTAAATATGTCGCTTCTTCAATGTTTAAAACTACGCGATTTAAAATCGGAAGTTAGCAAGTCCAGAACTCGCGTATTTATTTTGTTATTTATTGTGGTGGCAATTATTGGTGCAGTAGCTTCACTGCAAATATGGGCTCCTCATTTATTAGAAAGACCATAGCTTATTAAAACAAATTGTAAATGTTTTAAAAAACCAAATTGAAAATGAAAGTCGTACTTAAAAATTATACTAAGTTAATCATCATCATCAGCTTTATTATTAGCTTTTGTTTGATATTATTTATTGCTTATCAGTCTAACGATTATATAAATCAATTGTCTGAAAACAATAAGAAGTTGTATGCTTCGTATAAAATTTCTGAAACAATGAAATTATTCCGAAACAATATTGACACGTTGGGAAGATATCAGAGAGATTATAGTATTACCGGGGACAAAACTTTCATGGAACATTATATAAGAAAAGAATCTGAAACAAATTCTCAATTGGATAGTCTTGGAGCTTATCTGAATGATAACCAGGAAGCGATGCTGTTTGGCAAATTGAAAGATTTAACCTTCAAAAAATTAATGGAAGGAAAGGTGGTTTCGCAAAAAGCTAATATTCCCGGGATGAGCCAGGGAAACAACGGAGCAAGCGAAGGGAAACAAATAATTGAAGAGATAAACAGCACTTTGGTTGAAATAGTTAATGAATTAACTAAAGCATCTGTAGTACTGATTAAAAGGAGTAATGAACTTTTGGATGTCTCAAAAAAGTGGACTTACGGAGAAATAATAATAGGAATTCTTGCTTCTTTATTAGCGATATTTATTTTATTCAGGGATATAAATATAAGGAATAAATTAGAAAAAGAATTACGGGGAGCCAAAAAACAAGCGGAAGAAAGCGCAATGCTGAAAGAACAGTTTATGGCAAACATGAGTCACGAAATTCGCACACCAATGAACGCTATTATTGGTTTTTCAGGATTGCTTGAAAAAACAAAACTGGATGAGTCACAATCGGAATATCTTTTGGCGATTAAACACAGTGGGTCTAATTTATTGAATATTATTAATGATATTCTTGATTTTTCAAAGATAGAAGCAGGAATGTTGCACCTGGAGAAAATTCCATTTAGTATTCCCAATTTGGTTAGTTCGTTGAAATTAATGTTTGGTGAAAAGGCAAAAGAAAAAAACATTCAATTTGAAATTGTTACCGACAGCAAAATACCACAAAGTGTTTACGGAGACCCTACAAGACTTACTCAAATTTTGGTAAACCTGATTAATAACGCAATCAAGTTTACAAATAAAGGAAAAGTGAAAGTAACGTGCGAATTAAATGATATTAAAAATAACGAAGCCAGAATGGTATTCAGAATAAAAGATACTGGAATTGGAATACCATCAGATAAAATAAATGATGTTTTTGAACGTTTCAACCAGGGGAATTCAGAAACAACCCGAAAATATGGTGGTACAGGTTTAGGTTTATCCATAGTGAAAAATCTCGTTGAAATTCAGCATGGAAAAATTGGTATAACCAGTAAGGAAGGCGAAGGTTCTGAATTTATAGTGGAAATAACTTACCAGGTTAATAATGAGTCAATATCTTCCTTAAATCAGAAAAAGGAAATAAATGTATTCGGAACTGAACAAAATAAATTTACGGTATTATTAGCTGAAGATAATGTGATGAACCAAAAATTGGCTTCTACTATTTTGAAAGGATTTGGATTAGAAGTGGATATTGCTGAAAATGGATTAATTGCTTTAGAAAAGGTGAAAAACAATAATTATAGCTTAGTGTTAATGGATGTGCAAATGCCGGTTATGGATGGTTACACGGCTTCTGGAAAAATACGAGAGGAAGTAAAATCAAACGTTCCAATTATTGCAATGACGGCACATACAATGCCCGGGGAAAAAGAAAAATGTGTCAGCTTTGGTATGAATGATTATATATCCAAGCCTTTTAAAGAAATTGAATTGTATAATATTATAGACAAGTATTTAAAAAGCGATACATCGCTGGAAGATTCTCTTGAAAAACCTCTCACTGAAGAGTTTAAAATTAATAGCACTTCAAAAGAAATTAATCTTGCAGAACTCTATGAATTAGCAAAAGGCGATGAAGAATTTATAAAAGAAATGATTGAATTATTTTTAGAACAAAGTCCTTCGGACATACAAGAAATAGGGAAAGCAATCAAAGAAAATGATTTTGATACAATAAGAGCAATAGCTCATCGAATGAAAACATCAGTTGGGTTTATGGGTTTAAGACCCTTGTTGAAACCGTTAAGTAAAATGGAAGCACTTGCCGAAGTAAATGATAGTATGGATAAAATAATTGTTGAGTTTATGGAAGTAAAACAGGTTAGTGAAAATGCAATGGAACAATTAAAAAAATATTAGTTGAATTAAAACAGAAAAAAATAAAAAACTAATCGTTATGAAAATTAAAAAAAATATTGCCCTTAGTGACTCTGGGTTTGTGTTCGACCCTGCAACGGGAGATTCATTTACTACAAATCTGATTGGAATGGAAATCATAAAAATGCTGAAAGATGGAAAATCGCATCAGGAAATAAAAACTGCTGTTCTGAAAAAATATTTGACTGATGAAGCGACATTTGAAAAAGACAATTATGATTTTATAAATATGTTAACCAAACACAGATTAACTGACGGTGATGAAAAAGAAAAAGATTAACGTAGCTGTTACCGGGCTTAATGCAATTGATAGTCCGGGTCCCGGAGTACCAGTGATTCGCGCACTTAAAGAAAGTAAACTTTTTGATGTTCGTATTATTGGTTTGTCTTACGAGGCACTTGAACCTGGTATTTATATGCACGATATTGTTGATAAAACTTATCAGATACCATTGCCTTCTGCAGGGAAAGCTAGTTTGCTGGAACGCCTGAAATATATTAATTCAGTAGAAAAAATAGACGTAATCATTCCCAACTTTGATGCAGAGTTATATAATTTTATTACTCTTTCCGACAAGTTAAAAAAAGAAATGGGAATAAATGTTTTTGTTCCAACTCTGGAACAGTTTGAAGACAGGCATAAGGCAAATCTTTCTGATTATGGGAAAAAGCATAAAATAAAAGTACCTTACGGTAAGGTAATATTCAGTACTGCCGAAATTCCAAAATTAACAAAGGAGTTTGCTTATCCGTTGGTCGTTAAAGGTAAGTTTTATGATGCTTACATTGCTTATAGCGAACAACAAGCTTATACGTATTTTAATAAAATTAGTGCAAAATGGGGTTTGCCAATAATCATTCAGGAATTTGTAACGGGACAGGAAGTAAACGTAACAGCTATTGGTGATGGGAAAGGCAATACGATAGGGGCGGTACCAATGAGAAAACAATATATAACAGACAAAGGAAAAGCATGGTCGGGAATTTCAATAGACGATAAAAATTTATTATCCATGACTCAAAAGTTAATTCGCTCTACTAAATGGAGAGGCGGAATGGAACTTGAAATTATAAAAACAAATAAAGGAGATTATTATTTGTTGGAAATAAATCCTCGTTTTCCTGCATGGGTATATTTAGCTGTGGGGTGCGGGCAGAACCATCCTGAGGCACTGGTTCAATTAGCACTTGGAAAAGATGTAAAACCATTTAAAAAATATGACATCGGAAAAATGTTTGTTCGTTATTCCTACGATATGATAGTATCTCTGAAAGAATTTGAAACAATATCCACATTAGGTGAATTATAAAAACAAAATTATGACAACTAAAAAATTGCAATACGAAAGACCGGTTATTCAAAAATTGAATACAGGTGTGATGAATAAATTTGGAACTAAAACTGAATACAGTCCTGTTACCCATATCGAAAATAATTCGGTGAAAGAGTTAATAAATAAATTTGGTTCTCCTCTTTTTGTTATATCTGAAAAAACAATTAGAGATACATACCATAGTGCAAACCGTGCTTTTAAAAACCGATACCCAAAAGTGCAGTTCGCCTGGTCTTATAAAACAAATTATGTTAATGCAGTTTGTAATGTCTTTCACCAGGAAGGTTCGTGGGCTGAAGTTGTGTCCGGATTTGAATACAATAAAGCATTGGGAAATGGAGTGCCTGGAAATAAAATTATTTTTAACGGTCCGGATAAGCGGGAAGAGGAATTGTTGCTTGCCATTAATAATGATTCTTTAATCCATATTGATCATTTAGACGAACTGTACCTGATTAAAGAACTGGCGAATGAAACAAACCATCGTCCACGTGTTGCAATTCGGGTGAATATGGATACTGGTGTTTATCCGATGTGGGATCGTTTCGGATTCAATTATGAGAATGGGCAGGCATGGGATGCTATCAACAAAATTATGCTGAATGATAAAATGGATTTAGTTGGTTTACATTGTCACATTGGTACATTTATGCTTGCTCCCAGTGCTTATGGTATTGCAGCCGGAAAACTTTCCGAGCTGGCACTTGCAATTAAAAAGAAATACAAAAAAAACATACAGTACATTGATATGGGAGGTGGGTTTGCTTCTAAAAATACCTTGAAAGGTTCTTACTTGCAGGGAGTGGATACTTCACCAACCTTTGACCAGTTTGCAGAGTCAATAACAACTGCCATTCTCAATGCAGGGTTTACTGAGAATGAATTGCCCCTGCTGATTTTAGAAACTGGGCGTGCAATGATTGACGATGCAGGATATTTATTGGGAACTGTAATTTCAAATAAACGATTATCAGATGGAAGACGTGCAACTATTATGGATTTCGGAGTAAATATTCTATTCACCTCTTTTTGGTACGACCACAAAATCAGCCCGGCACAGGAATTCGGACAGCATACCGAAGACGCGGTATTATATGGACCATTGTGCATGAATATAGATGTAATAAGAGAAAACATTACTCTGCCACCTTTGATGAGAAATGACCATGTAGTGGTACACACGGTAGGTGCATATAATATGACACAATGGATGCAGTTCATTGCTTTACGCCCTGCCATTGTTATGATTGACACACAAAATGTTGCTCATGTTATTCGTAATAGAGAAACATTAAATAGTATTCAGGGAGACGAAGTGATGCCAACACATTTGAAAGATTTTAAATTATAATATAACCGGTAAAAGTGGAAAGGCATTTGAAGAATTTCAGAGATGGATTGGTGAATAGTTACTGCCAGGTTTTCTTTTCAAATAACTTATGGTTTGGATTATTATTGATTAATGCGTCATTTGTTAATATTAATGCAGGAATAAGCGGGTTGTCTTGTGTTGTGGTTTCTTTGTTGATAGCAACTATTTTAGGGTTCAATCCTCTCACTGTTAAAAGCGGTGCCTATACTTTTAATGTTTTACTGGTAGGTTTAACAATGGGAGTTTACTTTGCTTTGAGTCCGGCTTTCTTTGTTATTTTAATTTTTGCCTCTGCCCTTACTTTATTTATCAGTGTTTGGCTTTCATCCAAAGTTGCCCGATTCAGCCTGCCTGTTTTAAGTTTGCCATATATCCTTTCTATCTGGATTTTGTTTTTAGGAATCAAAACGTTTACCATTATTAAATCCACTGAAACGGGCATGAACAATACGAATCAATTATGGGGTTTTATTACTATTCCATTAGAGGCCTTTCATCAGCAATTTGATTCTTACAGCTTCACCAAAGTAGTAGTGGCTTATTTTAAATCCATGGGGGCTATATTTTTCCAAAATAATATTCTTCCGGGAATATTTATCTCTCTTGGTCTGCTCTTATATTCTCGTATTGCGTTTACACTTTCTTTAGTAGGGTTTCTTTCCGGGTATTTATTTTATCATTATTTTCAGGCAGAAGTATCCTCCGTTAATTTTCATGTAATAGGCATCAATTATATTCTTTCAGCAATAGCAATTGGCGGATTCTTTATCATACCATCTGCTGCCACTTATGTACTGGTTATTTTATCTGCCCCTGTAATTGGATTTATAATTAATGCTTTCGGAAAGTTTATTGCTCCGTATCACATCCCGTTATATTCCCTGCCGTTTACTTTCTTTGTTTTGTTGATTCTGTCCACGCTTAACAGCAGGTATTTTGTGAAGTATTTATATGTTGTAAAATATCAACTGTTTTCTCCTGAAAAGAATCTTTATGCTTTTAAAGCACACCTGGAAAGGTTTAAAAAAGATACCTATATTCATATTCATCTTCCATTTTTTGGTGAATGGTTTATTTCACAAGGGCAGGAAGGAAAAATAACTCATAAAGAAGATTTCAGGTTTGCTTGGGATTTTGTGGTAACCGATGAAAAAAATAAAACATTTCGTTTGCCGGGAAATGATGTAAAAGATTTTTATTGTTATGGTTTACCTGTTCTTGCTCCTGCTTCTGGCACAGTGGTTACTTTGCAGGATGGAATAAATGATAATATTATTGGCGATGTAAACCTGAAAGAAAATTGGGGGAATACAATTGTTATCAAACATTCTGATTATTTGTTCAGCAAAATAAGTCATGTTAAAAAGGGCAGTTTTAATGTAAAGATGGGCGACTATGTTAAGAAAGGCGATGCAATTGCTTTATGCGGCAGTTCGGGGCGTTCGCCCGAACCGCATATTCATTTTCAATTGCAGGAAACAAAAGAAATTGGTGCAAAAACAGTGAAGTACCCGTTGAGTTATTATGTAACAAAAAATAAGGAAGGTTACCGCTTACATTCTTTTGATTACCCGGAAGAAAACCAAACCATATTTCGTGCCCCATCCACTCCGCTTATTCAGCAGGCTTTTCATTTTATTCCCGGACTGAAATTAAACTTTAATGTTACCAATGGGAAAGAAAAATATATGGAAAACTGGGAGGTATTTACAGATGCCGGAAACAATTCCTATATCTATTGTCATCGAACAAAAGCTGTAGCTTATTTTACCAATAATGAAACATTGTTTTATTTTAATAGTTTTATCGGAGATAAAAATTCTCTTCTTTATTATTTTTATTTAGGAGCTCACAAAGTGCTGTTAAGTTATTTCCAGGGAATGGTGTTGGAAGATAATCTTCCTTTAGAAACGTATACGAATAGTGTTATCAAAACAGTGCAGGATTTTGTCGCGCCTTTTTTTATTTTCCTCAAGGCAACTTATACCTCCACTTACACTTTTGCAGATAATATTCAATCGCCTGCTGTGGTTAAAATTAATTCGCAAACAAAAACCGGAAAAGGTAAAAGGAAAATTGATTTTGAACTGGAATTAAAAGATAACAAGTTAAATAAATTTACAATAAAAGAAAAAGACACATGTATAATTGCAGAAAGTATATAATTGCCATTAGTTTGTTTGTTATTTGTTTTAACATCCAGGTTAAAGCTGATGATACACTTACTTCCACAATCGTAGAAACGGCTTCCTTAAAATTGTTTAATGATAAAAGCTGGAAAGAGCTAATCATTTATAGCGATAACGCTATAGGCAAGGGGTTTGATTATTACTATTTACGCATCCGTGCCGGCATTGCTTGTTATGAAACTAAAAAATACAGAAAGGCAGAAACGCATTTCAGGAAAGCATTGTCCTTTAATTCGGGCGATGAAGAAGCTACTACTTATTTATATTTATGTTTGCTCTATAATGAAAAATATGAACAGGCGAGATGGACAAGCAAATCCTTCAGTGCGGAACAAAAAACAAAACTGGAAATAAAAAAACCTGCTCCTCTTACTTTTATAAACCTCGAAGGGGCATTAAAAACAAGTAGTGTTCCTCAAACATTTGGTAATGCTCAATTTTATCAACTTGGCATTGAACATTATTTAGCAAACAGGGTTTCGTTATTTCATTCCTTTAGTTATTTTTCTCAAAAAGCTTTTGGTTCATCTCCTTATAAAGATACAATCCAAAGAGACTCCATGGGATTTGGAAATGTTCATTATAAAATTACCGATTCCCTCAATTCCTTTAAAAGAGCGATAACCCACACTCAACAATTTCATTACTATTTAAAAGCAACTGTTCCGTTCAAAAATAATTTTTCGCTTTCTGCAAGCGGGCAGCTCATTTATAATAAAGATTCTTATACTGCTACCGACACCATCTCTCAACACCCCGGACCACCGGGTCCGCAAGGGCAGCCACCGCCAAAACCCAGGAAGCGTATTATTGCAATTCCTGATTCAGCTGCCACACAGTTAAATTTTGTGTTTTCAGCAATAGTCGTTAAGTCCACCACTCACTTTGATTATTCTATAGGTACAGCTTTAAGTAAATATGATAAAGTAACCGAATACCAGTTAAGCGGGGGACTTAAATACTATCCGTTTTCAAATAATCGTTTTGCAATTGGATGTATTGGCTATGCCCATGCTCAAAACGGCTCCTCCGGATATTTCTTTGCTTATTCTCCAAGCATATCTTTTGTTCCGGTAAAAAAACTGACCATTTCCGCTGACTTCATGCAAAACCAAAGAGAGAACATTGTAGAATATTTAGGATACTATGTAAACAGCCCCCAATATTTTACCCATTTCAGAACCTCGGTTACCATTCAATATGCGCTTTCAAAAAGAATGAGTGTATATGCTAATTATGGATACGAACAAAAGGATGCCATAGCTCCTGTAGATAAACCAGCAAGTAATTTTCATTTCACTAATAATTTATTTTTAGTGGGCATAGCCATCATACCGTAACATTTATTTTAATTATAAAATAACCATGATAAAAGCACTTGCAATAGACGATGAACCCATAGCACTAAAAGTAATTGAAAACTTTTGCGGACGAATTGATTTTATTCACCTCGAAAAAACATTTGATAAACCCCAGGATGCCATGAAACACCTTCGGAAGTTTCCGGTTGATTTATTATTCCTGGACATAGACATGCCCGGAATTTCAGGAATAGAATTATACAAAGCCATTGAACAAAAAACGATGGTTATATTTATTACCGCGCATAGTAAATATGCCCTCGATGGTTTTAATTTGAGTGCTGTGGATTTTGTCGTAAAGCCATTTACCTTCGAACGTTTTGAAATAGCAGCAAACAAAGCCAAAGAATATTACTATTATCAAAATAATAAAGATTCGAAAGACCAGCAGGTAATGTATGTGAGAGTGGATAATAGTTTGATGAAAATTGTATTAACTGATATTCTTTATATCGAATCCCTGGCTGATTATATTCACATTTACCTGAAGAATCAAAAAAGAGTAACCACCCGCATTACAATGAAAGCAATGGAAGATAAACTTTCGCAAAACAACTTTGTGCGCGTTCATCGTTCCTTCATTGTTCCTTTATCTCACATAGAAAATGTAACAAACAAATCCATTTTAATTGAAGGAAACATAATCCCCATTGGCAGGAGTTATGAAAAGGAATTAAATAAAATACTCAAATTAAAGTAAATCAATAAAAAGGAGGAAAGAGAAAATAAAATGATTAGAACAGCGGCTTATTTTATAAACCGGTAACAAAGCCCTATTTCCACTGCGTACCCGCTCACATTGGTAGAATAAGTACCTGCAACAGTATTGTCTTTTACATCTTTCGGAGAAGTGCCTCCTGCATATAAACTTGCCATTCCGAAAGCACCAAAATGTCGTAAAAAATAATACCTCACCTTAGTTCCCAGCCGAATAATATTTCCGTTAGCAGTATATTTATAAGGAGCCGCATCTCCATCCTTTCCCGCAAAGGTAACAGAGAAACAACCCAACGAATTAAATACAGATAAATCCAAACGTTTGTTTACAAACACATGATAGTTGCCATCAAAAGTAAGTTCATTGGTGCTCACCTGTATGGGTTCATTAGACGAAAGAGTAAACCCATAAAAATCGCCCGGGTTAATTGTAAAAATATCTTTCCCCGAACTTAGCCCAAGTCCCCAATGATTGGAAATGCCATATTCAATAATTAATGGGTCTCTGCAACCTTCCACCAGCGAACGTTTCACCAATGCCGGGCTTTCTGATTTGGAACCCCCGGAGGTGGCACCTGTGGTTTTGGTTGTAAAAACAGAACTGGTACTGCCCTCGGAAATACTCACCAGCAAGCTTCCTCTCTGAAAAGCTTTTACGATTGGTTTCTGAAACTTGCGAACTGCCCGTTGCGCCTGGGCAGAAACAGACGAACTGCAAGCAGTAAACAGGAGGACACAAATAAGTGCGATGGAGATGTTGTAATTTTTTTTCATGTTACTTTGTTTTTTGTTATCACAAAAGTAAAAATAAATTGGCAAACAATAAAATTACCGGATAGCAATTTTTCCTTGTTTCACTATTCCATTTGAAGTACTTATTTTATAAAAATAAATGCCCTTTGCCTGTTTACTCATATCTATTGTGGAAACCGTATTTTCAACAGTCGAATTCCATACCCTTTCGCCAGTTACCGTATAAATTTCTATTTCCATTTTGTTTGCAGGCGCAGGTAATGTTACGGTAAATAGTCCGGCAGAAGCATCCGGGAAAACAGTTATTTCCCCGGCACTTATTTCGTTCACCCCCGTTGCCATAGCCGTTAAGCTAAACTTATCCAGCCCCACTGTGCCTGTACCTCCCGCCACGCCAACATTCACCGTTACATACTTTGCAGCCAAAGGTGCCTGGAAAACATAAGTTTCCAATGCCCAGGTAGTACTAAGCGGTGCTGCAAAAGTATGCACCGCAGTCCCCATCACCGTGCTGTCGTTCGAAACGCCAATGTCTATCGGTGAAGAATTAGGACCGCAATAGCGTTTATCAAAAGTGATGGTGTATTGCGCCCCCGCGATAAGCGTGGTGCTCAATTTAAAACTAAACGCCATATAGGGCCAGCCGCCACCAACGTTGGAACAGGTTACAAACCAGTTTCCGTCCGATGCCGTTCCGCAATTATTGGAAGTAATCAGGTCCATTTGTCCCCCATCTACTTCAAAACTATTGGCAACCGTGGTTGCCCAGGTAGTTGTTAATGCCATTGTATTGACCGTAGCGGTGTTGTTTTCGAAACTACCGTTAAGAATAAGATTTTGAGACGGTGCAGAAGCAAAAAGCACAACTGCTGAAATAAGAAGGAAGTAATGTTTTTTCATGTGGTTGATAGATTAAATGTTTGGCGAAGGTAATAAAAATTAGTTTTAGATAAACTATCACTACTAACCGAGAAAAATAAAAAAGGCAAGTAAGTTTCCCCACTTGCCAAAAATGTTGAAATTTGTTTTTGCAGAAATAATTCCAACATGAGCAAAGATAAAGAAATAAAATTAGTCGGTCAGCCGATAC
>JANYDQ010000263.1 GCA_025363555.1 Bacteroidota bacterium
AACTTTAGCGATGAGCAAAAGGCAACAGAATTAAAGGTGGTGGATGTTTTAGGAAATGTGATTCTTCAATCAACAATCAATACTCATCAATATATATTAGATATGAGTTCGTTTGCAAAAGGAATTTATTTTGTACAAATAACGGATGTAAATAAAAAGCGGACTAACAAAAAGATTGTAGTAGAGTAAAAACTTCTTTTTATTGAATAGAAAAGCCCGTTTTGATAATTTCAAGACGGGCTTTTGTATTTGATGGAGGGTAGTTTGGTGGAGGTGAAGGAAGGATGAGAGGAGGGGCAAAAACTCCATTTCATGAAAGTCCCCCGCTGGGCGTAGCCTCTTGGCTACGTCCGGTTTAACAAGGCGTCCCGCCTTACAACAAATTGTTATTATATTTGCAAAGAAAAACAAATGCCGCCAGAAAGTCCTCTGTTAATTTTGAAGCGTGCCTGCCTGTCGGCAGGCAGGTGCAAGGCGGCACTTCGGCAATGGCTGGGCGGATAATGCAGGAACTACTGCTGATATTTTATGGCTAGGTTAAATGGAACTGCCAGGCAGGAATGGAAAGAGGGATTTAGGTACAGATAACAAATAATCTTTACTTCATGTATAAATTCCTGTTGTAAGCATCCACCAGCAAATGCGCTTGTTTTCTTTTATTGATGGTAAAATAAACCGAAGCCATTTCACAAGCCAAACCTCCAAGCATTATATATTCACCGTTTCTTTGCCCCTGCAATTGAGAAGCAGAGGCAGGCTGTCTGCCACCACCTCGTTTTCTGCGGGGCTCGTTTCTCAAAATAGTAACCCCACCTGCCGCCAAAAAAATAAAGCCACCAATTAAACAGGCGTTTTTTATAAACCTTTTTTGTTCCACACTTTTTATCATCAAATCTATTTGTTTATTGTTTTGTTTGGAAGTAACAGCCAGCATATCCCTCTCCGCTATGCGGTGTTCTTTGTAATAATAATATCTGCCACTGGGTTGTATGGTTAAATCTATAGGTTGTAAATTTGGCTTTGGCAGGGAAGGGGGCAGGTAATTTTCAAACGATTCTTTAGAACCATTTCCATAAACCACAAAATTAATGTCCTGCTTCAAAAGCATAAACAAAGGACCTTCCGGGTAATCCACTCTTTTATACCTTATGTTGTCGGTATTTACTTCAATAATTTTTACAACTAATTTTTCTCCGTTTCTTTTCACAATCGTATCCTGCGAAAAAACGAAACAATAAGAAAATAAAATTAAACAAAGCAATAAAATCTTTTTCATTTATTTATAATTTGATGGGTGCAAAGATAAATATTTTAGACGGTAATTTTATGATGAGGTTTAGTGAACCGATTAAATGTATTTATGAAATGAATATTTTTATTACCTGCCTGCTGGAAGCGAAACTGAAAAATGCCTTCGCTATGAAAATGAAAAAGTAAAAAACAGGAAGGTGTATAAATGCAATTGTTTCATTTGTGAAACAAAAAAATTATAAAAGCCGGATTACACAATCAGGAAATAAGCCAAGCGCAATGATGGCGAATGCAATAACTATCAAAAGAAGTTTATGATTCAAATCAACTTGTATTGATTCATCGGTCTTTTCTTTGAAATACATGGCGATGATAATGCGGAAGTAATAATACACTCCGATTAAAGATGCAAGGATGGCAATTAAAACCAATCCTACATTTCCCGCCATAAATGCCGAAGTGAAAATATAATATTTTGCAAAGAAGCCAGCTGTGGGAGGAATACCAGCTAATGATAATAAAGCGATGGTCATTACACCTGCAAGTAAAGGGTTAGTTTTTCCCAAGCCGTTGAACGAATGAATGCCGTCACTTCCTTTTGCATCTGCAATGATAGAGATGATGCAGAAAGTAGCAATGGAGCCAATAGAATATGCGAGCGTGTAATATAAAATAGCAGAGCTCGAATAACTGTTTGCGGCAAGCAATGCCAGCAACATATATCCGGCATGAGCTACGGAAGAATAAGCCAGCATGCGTTTAGTGCTGGTCTGGAATACTGCGGTAATGTTTCCTGTTAATAGAGTCATGGCGGTCATTATCCACAAAACATTTGTCCAGGTACCAGCCACTCTAAGGAAAGTGTCGTCAAACAAGCGAAGAAAAGCAGCCATGGCAGCAGTTTTTACTATGGTAGCCATAAATGCGGTAATCACAGTAGGTGCTCCCTGGTAAACATCAGGTGCCCAGAAATGAAAGGGAGCAGCCGATACTTTGAAAGATAATCCTATCAACATTAATAATACTCCTATGTAAAAAATAGATGGCGCAGAGCCGGCAACAGATACTGCATTTTTTATTTCTTCAAGGTTAAAAGAGCCTGTAGCGCCATATATCAGCGTAATTCCAAATAAAAGAAACCCGGTGGCAAATGCTCCCATGATTAAATATTTGAAAGCTGCTTCGTTGCTAAGTACATCATTTTTATTGCTTCCTGCAAGTATATACATGGGTATGGAAAGTATTTCTATTCCAAGAAAAAGCATTGCCATGTTGGTGTAAGAAACCAGTAATACGGCTCCCACCAATGCAAAAAGAACTAATGAATAATGGTCGGTCTGATTGGTTTCATCCTTAAAAAATCCTTCTGCCATCAGGAACCAAAGGAATGCAACCACAATAATTACGGAAGTGAAAGCTACAGCATAATTATCGAACTGTATCATTTTGAAATAACTCATATTGGTATTCCAGTCGCCAATGTTAAGTACAAAGGTGGCTGTTAATCCAAGCAATACAAGAGGATACAACAATTTTTTGAAGCTGAATATTTCAGCTAACAACGATATAACACCTAATGAAGAAAGTAATAGTAATGCTTTCATATTTTTTAAAAAATCTTGTTCTATTTACCCATTGCCATTCTTACTCCGGCCACCAACTTCACTACCGATGGTTCTGCTATATCTAATAATGGTTTTGGATACACTCCAAACCCGATGATGGCTGCACAAAGTATAAACAATACTGCTTTTTCGTTTCCGGTTAAAGGAGCAAAACCTTGAGTTGATATATTGGTTTCTCCTAACATGATTGATTGATAGCTACGCAACATATATACTGCTCCTAATATTACGGATAGTCCCGCAAAAGCAGCAGCCCAGGCATTGAACTGGAACACTCCATTCAGCAATAAAAATTCACCAATGAAACCATTTGTTAAAGGCAATGCCACACTACCTAATAATACAATTAAAAACAAAACAGCAAATTGCGGATTTACATTCCTTATTCCTCCCAATGAAGCTATATCACGAGTGCCCATCCGTTTTTGAATGATGTCAACGATAAAGAACAAGCCAACTACATTCACCCCGTGGCTTAGCATCTGTATGATTCCACCCTGAACTCCCTGCACATTCACTGCAAGAATTCCGGCAGAAATTAATCCAACGTGGGCAATGGATGAATATGCGATTAGTCGCTTGAAATCCTTTTGCACAATGGCAATACAGGAAGCATATACAATTCCGATTACAGAAAGCCCAATAGCTACATTTGCCCAGTGTTCTACACCAAGCGGAGCAACAGGTAATAACCAGCGAATCAATCCATACGTTCCCATTTTCAGCATAATACCAGAAAGCAGCATTGTTCCTTGTGTTGGAGCCACAGTGTAGGTATCGGGCTGCCAGGTATGAAAAGGAAAAATTGGCATTTTAACCGCAAACGCAATGAATATAGCCCAGAAAACATAACCTTGTCCTGACAAGCCAATGCTTTGTCCGGCAAGATAAAGTGCGTGCATATCAAAAGTATGATTACCTGGTGTGTGAAGATAAAGGTAAATAAAGCCTCCCAGCATCAGCAAGCTTCCTGTTAATGTGTATATAAAAAATTTGAAAGTTATTCTTGCTCTGTTTTCTCCGCCCCATAACAAACATATAAAATAGATGGGAATTAATGCCAATTCCCAAAATACATAAAACAAAAACCCATCAAGGGATACGAACACGCCCACCAATGCAAATTGCATGGCTAATAATAAAGAATAGAAATGTGAAGGATTGCTATATTCCCTGTTAAATGAAGTAAGAATAATTATCGGGACAAGGAAAGTGGTAAGTAATACCATTAATAAAGAAATACCATCCATACCCACATGGAAGCTTATTCCGAGCGAGTTTATCCAGTTATAGTTTGCTTCAAATTGAGTGGCATTACCATGTTGATATTGTGTAAGTGCATATAATACTATTGCAAATTCTATAATAGCTGCAACTATTGCAATGTTCCTTACCTGTTGCCCTTTTACAAACAACAAAAGCAATGCTGCAACTAAAGGAAAAAATATTAATAATAAAGTAATCATATAATTTAATTTCTAACTACAACATTCTACTGCACAAAATAATTACAATCCCTATTACCATCACAAACAAATAAAACCCAAGGTTTCCTGTTTGTGCATAGCGAAGTATTCCGCTAATCCAGGTAACAAATCTTCCTGTGCCATTTACAAGTCCATCCACAACCTGGTTGTCAACCACCTTATGTAAAGCATCTGAAAAGAAGTTTAACGGTTTTGTAATCACATTTTCATACAATTCATCTACCCAATATTTTTTATACACCAATAAATGTATTGGCTTTAATTCTTCGTCTTCAGCAGCAGGTAATGTTTTATTCTTCACATAAACGGTATAAGCATAATACAACGCACCACCCATTACCAATACTGCAATACCCATCAAAGCATATTCTGTTTGGTGAGAAATACTGTGTACCATACGGAAGGATGAATCTTCAAACACCGGCTTTAAGAATTCCTCAAGAAAATGCTTTCCACCCAACGCTTCAGGAATACCAACAAATCCACCTATTACCGAAAGTACAGCAAGAATAACTAAAGGTATTGTCATTGATTTTGGTGATTCGTGCAGGTGATGATGTTGTTCTTTTGTTCCCCTGAAATCACCTTTGAATGTTAGGAAATACAAACGGAACATATAAAAGGTAGTCATAGCAGCACCTAAAACACCGAGGAACCACAATAGTTTGTTGTTCTCAAAAGCATTTGCAAGTATTTCATCTTTTGAAAAGAATCCAGAAAAAGGCGGGCAACCCGCAATTGCAAGTGTTCCCAACAAGAAAGTAATATGGGTAATCGGCAAATGCTTTTTCAATCCTCCCATCATTCGTATATCCTGCTCTCCACTCATTGCATGAATTACACTACCTGCACCAAGGAATAATAATGCTTTGAAAAAAGCGTGAGTCATTACATGAAACACAGCGCCTGTGTACGCTCCAACTCCAAGAGCAAGGAACATATATCCTAATTGTGAGACAGTAGAATATGCCAAAATTTTTTTAATATCATTTTGTGCCAATCCAATTGTTGCTGCAAACAGAGCAGTACAAATTCCAATAATCGCCACCGTTTCCATTGCTATTGGAGAAAGTGTATATAGAATATTAGAACGGGCAATCATATAAATACCTGCTGTAACCATCGTAGCTGCATGGATTAAAGCGGATACCGGAGTGGGTCCCGCCATTGCATCTGGCAGCCAAGTATATAAAGGAAGCTGTGCACTCTTACCCATTGCACCTATAAATAACAATAATGTAATGGCAGTTAGCGCAGGGTTTCCACTTGCAAAGTTCTTCGCCTGTAAAAACACATCGTGATACGTAATACTTCCAAAGGTTACAAAAATTAATATAATTCCTAACAGGAAACCTAAATCCCCAATACGATTCATTACAAATGCTTTTTTAGCTGCATTATTATAAGCCGTGTTTTTAAACCAGAAACCAATTAATAAATAAGAACACAACCCAACTCCTTCCCAACCCACAAACATTATCAGGTAGTTGGAACCCAATACCAGCAGCAACATAAAGAAGATAAACAAATTCAGATAAGCAAAGAACCTTGCAAAACCTTCATCGTGGCTCATATAACCAACAGAATAAAGGTGAATTAAAAATCCTACTCCTGTAATGATTAATAAAAACAGTGAAGATAAAGGGTCAATTAAAAAAGAAAAGGGGATTGAAAGTTTTCCTGCAGTAATCCAACTGAATAAATCAATAGTAACAGATTTTTCTGCCTGTCCGGTTAATTGAAAAAATATTTCCAAGGCAATTGCAAACGCTCCTAAAACAGAACCACAGCCAATTATACTTACAAGTTGTTTTGATAATTTTTTTCCTGTAAGCCCTATAATCACAAAACCGATTAAAGGAAGTAAAGGAATTAAGCCAACTAATTTTATCATACTATATAATTACCACTTTAGTTTACTCAAATCATTAATGTCTGATGATTTTGAATTACGATATACCATCATCAAAATTGCTAACCCTACTGCTACTTCAGCAGCAGCTACCGCCATAATAAAAAATACAAACACCTGTCCTTTGCTGTCTGATAAATAACTTGAAAATGCAACAAGCAATAAGTTTACTGCATTCAACATTAATTCGATTGACATAAAAATAATAATGGCATTGCGTCTGAATAAAACACCCAGCACTCCAATGCTAAAAAGCACGGTGCTTAATAAAATATACCACTCAATTGGTATTGTAAAAATTGCTGACATATTAATTTATTTTATACTTTTTTTACCCAACATCACCGCTCCTACCATTGCTGCTAAAAGCAAAATGGAAGAAACTTCAAACGGCAATAAGAAATCATTGAACAATGTTTTTCCAAGATTTTCTATCAAACCAATATTTGTATTGAAATTAGCAGGATGAGGAATGGTTCCTGCATTTTTTAATGAACCCACCAATACAACTAATAATAAACCGGAAGCAATAGTAGCCGACAATTTTAACCATAAACTTTTATGCGGTTCGGTTTCTTTGTTCAAATTCAACAACATGATAACAAATAAAAACAAAACCATAATTGCTCCAGCATACACTATAATATGAACAGCTGCTAAAAATTGCGCATTCAATAAAACATATTGCCCTGCAATGGTAAAAAAAGTAATTACCAAATACAATACACTATGCACAGGGTTCTTTGCAAATACCACCATTAATCCAAACATGATGGACAGGAAGGCTAATAAATAAAACAAATAAGTTGTTATCATAAAACAGTTTTATTTTTTCTTTTCAAATACTACATTATGTGCAAACTCTTTGTGATGTTTAAACTCTTTCACTTGGGGTGTCTGACGCTTTGATAAATCAATAGGGTTTTCTCGCGATTCCACCAGTATATCTTTACCAAAAATTAATTCATTGCGGGTGTATAAACTATCAACTTTTCTTTCGGTTAAAAAGATTGCCTCTTTAGGGCAGGCATCTTCACAATCACCGCAGAAAATACAACGCAGCATATTTATTTCGTAAGTAGCCGCATATTTTTCTTCCCTGTATAAATTTTCTTCTCCCGGTTTGCGTTCAGCGGAAATCATGGTGATGGCTTCTGCCGGACAGGCAACAGCACACAAACCACAAGCAGTACAACGTTCTGCTCCATTCTCATCCCGCTTCAAAACATGCTGTCCGCGATACACACCGCTAAAAGGACGTATTTGTTCAGGATACTTAATAGTTGGTTTACGCCTGAAAAAGTGCTTGAAAGTAATTATCATCCCGCTGAAAATAGCAGGCAGATACAGCTTTTCAATAAAAGTCATTTCTTTTTTGGCGACAACTTTCGAACGATTTGTTAATGCTTGCATTCTGTAATTTACTTAATAAAAAAATGTAAAATTTCGCTTCTCATCATCCAGCCTCCTGTTATCAGCAGGTTTAAAATGGACAACGGTATTAATATTTTCCAACCCAGGTTCATTAACTGGTCGTAGCGGAAACGTGGCAATGTCCAGCGAACCCACATGAAGACAAATATAAAGAATGATATTTTTGTAAACAGGAATACAAAACCTAAAACAGCGAGCCAGTTCGGGTCGTGTACAAAACGAGCAATGAAAGGCATATTATAACCTCCAAAGTAAAATGTAGAAATTACTGCGGATGAAATAAACATATTGATGTATTCCGCAAACAGGAAGAATCCTAATTTCATGGAACTATATTCGGTATGATAACCACCCACCAATTCCGTTTCACATTCAGGCAAATCAAAGGGTGCGCGATTGGTTTCTGCGAAAGCACAAATGATAAATATTAAAAAGCCCAACGGTTGAATAAATACATTCCAGTGCATTCCCGGCTGGTCTGCCGCTATCTGTCCTAAACTCAATGTTCCGGTAGTCATTACCAATGCTATAATGGAAATTCCCATTGCCACTTCGTAGCTAATCATTTGCGATGATGCACGAATAGCGCCAAGCAACGAAAATTTATTATTAGAAGCCCAGCCGCCAATCATTATTCCATACACTCCTAAAGAAACAACCCCGAATAAATAAAGTACCCCTATGTTTAAATCTGTTATTTGCAAAGGATATACTTTACCTCCTATATTCATTGCCGGTCCCCAGGGAATTACCACCCCTGTCATACATGCAGTCAACATACATACTCCGGGTCCGATGATAAACAACATTCGGTTGGATACGCTTGGTATCATTTCTTCCTTCATAAACATTTTCACTGCATCAGCTAATGGTTGAAGAATACCAAAAGGACCTGCTCTGTCCGGACCAATCCTGTCTTGCAAAAATGCAGCAATCTTCCGCTCTGCATACGTACTGTATGTTGCAACTAACAATGTAATTGCAAAAATTATCAGAACAAAAATTATTTTATATATAAGAAAACCTAAAGTCATTTATCTAATTTTTCTTTTAAAATTACTATTGCTTTCCGGCAAGTTGTTTTTGCTGTTTATTAATATCCAACTTCAATTGCGAAAGGTTTTCGTAATGATTGGCAGAAATAACAGAATGTCTTTCGATATGGCGAGGACCTTCCACCACCCAATCTTTCACCTCTTTTTTCTCAAACCTGCATTCGTTGCAAATCCACTCTTCGGTTTCTCCCCATTTGTTTTTGCGGGTAGTAACGCGAAGCACATCATTTCCTTTCATCCACAGTGCCACTTTGCCCGAACATTTTGTACACGCACGGTGCGCATCCAGCGGTTTGGTAAACCACACCCGGCTTTTAAACCTGAATGTTCTGTCCGTTAAAGCCCCCACAGGGCACACATCTATTACATTTCCCGAAAAATCATTGGTAATTACTTTCTCAATATAGGTGCTTATTTCCGAAACATCTCCACGATTTAGCACTCCATGCACCCTTTCATCGGTAATCTGGTCTGCCACTTTTACACAGCGGTAGCAGAGTATGCACCTGGTCATGTGCAGTTTTATATACGGACCAATATCTATTTTATCAAACGTTCTTCTCTTAAAATCATAACGTGTTTTTGCCAAGCCATGCTCATAGCCCAGGTTTTGTAAATCGCATTCGCCTGCCTGGTCGCAAATAGGGCAATCCAGCGGATGATTAATCAGTAAAAACTCCACCACCCCTTTTCTTGCTTCCAGTAATTCGGGCGAAGTAATATTCTGCACTTCCATTCCATCCGTCACCGTGGTTCGGCAACTCGCCACCGGCTTGGGCATAGGGCGAGGGTCTTTTTCGGAACCTTTGCTCACCTTTACAATACAGGTGCGACAGTAGCCACCGCTGGTTTTCAGCTTGGTATAAAAACACATAGCCGGAGGAGCAATACTTACCCCTGTATAATCTGGCTGCTCCACAATTTTCCTGGCTGCCTGCAAAATTGTTGTCCCATCAGGCACTTCAATCGTATGTCCGTCTATCGTTACTTTTGGCATTATATTCCGTTTTTGCTTTTATTCTAAAAATTGCAGGGCGAAATTAAGTAATAATTCAATATAACAATGTTTTAATAAAAAAAACTCCCCGCTTTTTGAAGGGAGTTTTTTGGGTTTTGGTGCAATTGCAAGTTTCAACCCAACTCGTTACATTGGAGTTCGAAAGGGCTTTGCCTGTATCTATTTTAGTATTGCTTTTGCAACTTTAGGGTCGATAATAACGGTATCGTGTTCAAAATCTAATTTAATACGCCACTTTTGAAAGGTGTTTACCCCTAATATTGCTTCTTCCGAAAGCCCCGGTATAACCATAAATTCGTCAGATAAGCGAATATCGTTATAATAAAAATCTAACCGAATGGCGTATTCTATTCTTAAATAAGTTCCTTCAGAAGCTGTTGCAACTTCTATTGGATGACGCATTTTTTCCAATGTAGCTAAGCCTTCGGCTACTTTTAAACTCATACAGGAAAATGTTGCACCCGAATCAAACAAGGTGTTTATTGTTTTTTCTCCTTTAGAACCTTCAAATAATAATGGTAGTTTTATGATTGACATCGTTTTTTGTTTTTTACAAAGATACTCCTTTTCTTTTTGCAACAAAAAACTCCCCGCTTTTTGCAGGGAGTTTTTTGTGTTGTGTGGTGGCGGGACACCACCGAATAATCCGCACGAGCGAAACACGAAGCACTAGCGGAGAATTTTATTCGTTTTGCTTTTATAAATTATTTGGAAATGGATTTATTTTACTGCTTTCATTTCAGTTAAGAGAGCATTTAGTTTTTGGCAAATATCTTCAAATGCTGTTTTATAATACATATCCCCTTGCTTGGTTTGTAAATAAAGCAACATCGGTTTTCTGTTCATACTAAATTCATTTACTGTATAAACAAAATATCTTTCTTTTATCTGTAACGTAATTGCAAAATAAACAGGACGTGAACCTTCTTTATATTGATAATTAATAGTGGTATAAAATTTAAAAATCCCTGCTTCCCTGTCACTCAAAGCCTGTGTACCCCCTTTTGATGCCGTTCCCATGGTTGCTTTGCCTGTGCCCCAGGTAAAATATTTGGTATACAATTCATTTTTTGTTTCTCCTTCTCTCATTACTTTTCCACTTATTTCCACTTGCCCGGTGCTATTGCTAAGAGGGAAACAGTTGTTTTGTGCAATAGAAGTTTCGATGTGAACCAATGTTAGTAGTCCTGTTGTCAAAATAAATAGTATTCTTTTCATGTTTTTTTTTATTTTAATTTTTTTGTAAAAATACTTTTATTTTTTGTTTTGAAATAAAAAAAATCCCCCGATTTGTCGGGGGAGTTTTTTGTTTAATGTTGCGATACAATCGCAATTCTCAACCGCACTCGTTACAAACGAGTGTGAGGGGGATATGAAATATCTATCGAACTATTTGAACGCATCAAAGCTAAATAAATTTTTCTTCTTTTTGATGAAACCTCCTATTCCAAAGTGGCAAACGAGATGGGAGAAGTTCCGATTACAAGGGGAGAAGTTTCGATTATAAGGGGAGAAGTTCCGATTACGAGGGGAGAAGTTCCGATTACGAGGGGAGAAGTTCCGATTACGAGGGGAGAAGTTTCGATTACGAGGGGAGAAGTTTCGATTACGAGGGGAGAAGTTTCGATTACGAGGGGAGAAGTGACTTTTGGAAGGGTGTGTTTTTTGAATTTAAGTGGTGAAAGTGGATTTTTGGTGATGTTTTCTAATATTTTGTGGATGAATTTTCGATTTTTGGGGTGAATTTTGTGAATAGGTGGTTTTTGAGGGATACTATTATATATATTACTCCAAAGGGGCAAAAAAGCCCCTTCGGAGGATGGTGCGAACTTCAGGATGCGCAGCGTGAGGGATTGTAGCGGAAATCCTTTTTTGTTGGGTTGGCTTTTTATTGGAGTGGTAAGTAAGCGGGGGGACAAAAAGATTGGAGCGAAAAGCCCGACCCGCAGGGGCACGCCCAAAATGAAAAAATCCTGCTCCGGATGAACGAAGCAGGATTTTTATTAAATAGCAGCGGAGAGGTAACTCACATCCCGTATCTTTTCCGGATGGTTAATATAGTCCTCAAACTCCTTTCGGAAATGCCTTATAGCACTTGCCACGGGCCAGGCAGCGGCTTCGCCCAGCGGGCAAATGGTGTTACCTTCTATTTTCCGTTGAATATCCCAAAGCAAATCTATATCACTTGGTTTTCCGTGTCCTTCAATTATTCTATGTAAAATCTTTTCCATCCAACCTGTTCCTTCTCGGCAAGGCGAACATTGTCCGCAACTTTCGTGATGATAAAACCGGGCAAACGTATAAAGGTTTTTTACAATACTGGTTGTTTCGTCATACACTATAAATCCACCTGAACCAAGCATTGTCCCAGAAATAAATCCTCCTTCACTTAAACTTTCGTATGTCATCAGGCGGGGTTCCCCTTTTTCAGTTTTTAATATCAATTCAGCTGGCAACACAGGCACTGATGAACCACCTGCCACCACTGCTTTTAGTTTTCTGCCATTTAGTATTCCACCACAATATTCATCCGAATAAATAAATTCTTCTACAGGAATACCCAATTCTATCTCATAAGTCCCCGGTTTATTAATATGTCCGGATGCAGAAATCAATTTTGTGCCGGTACTTCTTCCAATTCCAATCTTTGCATATTCGTCTCCACCCATATTAATGATAGGACAAACTGCCGCAATGGTTTCCACATTATTTACCACCGTTGGGCAACCATATAATCCGGCAATAGCGGGGAATGGTGGTTTAATACGCGGGTTGCCACGTTTTCCTTCCAACGATTCCAGCAAAGCTGTTTCTTCTCCGCAGATATAAGCACCAGCTCCAACATGCACATAACAATCGTGGGAGAAATCGGTTCCTAATATGTTTTTTCCTAAAAGTCCAGCTGCATACGCTTCTGCAATTGCAGTTTCCAGGATACGAGCCACATAAAAATATTCACCTCTTATGTAGATGTAAGATGTTTTTGCGCCAAGCGCAAAACTGGAAGTAATCATTCCCTCAATCAAGGCATGAGGGATTTTCTCCATCAGGTAGCGGTCTTTAAAAGTACCCGGCTCCGATTCGTCCGCATTGCAAACAAGGTAACGTTCCACTCCCGGAGGTTTTGCCAAAAAGCTCCATTTCATCCCGGTCGGAAAGCCGGCACCGCCTCTTCCTCTCAACCCCGATTTTTTTACTTCTTCCACCACTGCTTCTGGAGTCATTGTTTTCAATGCTTTTTCCACCGAAGCATATCCGCCATTCTGGCGATATACTTCCAGTGTATGGATATTCGGAACTTTGTCGTTATGTATTAATAATTTTTTGCCCATTAATTATAAAGTATTCTTATAATCTAAATCAGTATAACTTCTTTGTTTGCCAGAAGACCGGTATTCTTCAATCAAGGTATCTACTTTCTTTAATGTTAAATTTTCGTGATAAGAAGCACCGCATTGCAGCATGGGTGCAGAACCGCAACTTCCCAAACACTCCACCGTTTTAATAGTAAACATTCCATCCTTTGTAGTTTCTCCTGCTTTTATTTCTAATTTTTTTTCCAGGTGTTTTATTACATCTTCTGCTCCGCGTGTCCAACACGAAGAAGTACGGCAAATATCCAGCACACATTTACCTACAGGTTTTAAATTAAACATGGAGTAAAACGAAGCCACCTCATATACTTCTATGGGTTGTATTTTTAGAATAGAAGCCACATAATCCATTGTTTCAGGACTTAACCAGCCGCCAAACTCTGCCTGTGCAATATGCAAAATGGGGATAACAGCCGACTTATGCTTCCCTTCCGGATAACGCTTCATCATCTTATGAACCAATGCAAGCGTTTCTTCGTTAAATTTTATTTCTTTACTCATTATTAATTGTTGAATTGCCAAATTGTCAAATTGGTTATGCATCCAGTTCCCCTGCAATCACATTCATACTACTCATGGTAAGAATAGCATCGCTTAACATTCCTCCTTTAATCATATCAGTATATGCCTGGTAATATATAAAACAAGGTCTGCGAAGGTGCATGCGGTATGGAGTACGTCCACCATCACTGATTAAATAAAAACCTAATTCTCCGTTTCCGCCTTCCACGGCATGATACACCTCACCAACAGGAACATCTGCTTCACCCATTACAATTTTGAAATGGTAAATCAATGCTTCCATGTTATTATATACTTCTTCTTTTGGAGGAAGATAAAATTCAGGAACATCAGCATGGAAAACTCCCGCAGGTTCTTTTTTTACTTTTTCAATTGCTTGTTTAATTATTTTTAAACTTTCCCACATTTCTCCGTCACGCACCATAAATCTGTCGTAAGTATCTCCATTGGTTCCAACAGGTATATCAAAATCAAATTCTTCGTAAGAACAATATGGATTGATAACCCGCACATCATAATCAACACCGGCAGCACGAAGGTTGGGTCCGGTGAATCCGTATCCTAATGCTTTTTCAGCAGTAATAGGTCCGCAATTTATTGTTCTGTCCATAAAGATACGGTTGCGCATCAGCAGGCTGTCAAATTCTTTTAAAGCAGGCTCAAATTTTTTAATGAATATATCTATCAATTCCCAGGCACGTGGAGTAAAATCTCTTTCTAATCCGCCAATGCGTCCAATATTGGTAGTTAAACGTGCCCCGCATAACTCCTCGAAAATATCATAAATGTTTTCGCGAAGCTGGAAGATATAAAGGAAGCCAGTCATTGCGCCTGTATCCACCCCAATTACACTATTACAAATAATATGGTCGGAGATACGGGCAAGTTCCATAATGATTACCCGAAGATACTGAACCCGTTTGGGTATTTCTACCTTTAATAATTTTTCAACTGTCATTAACCAACCTATATTATTTATCGGTGAGGAGCAGTAATTCATTCTATCTGTTAAAATGGTAATCTGGTAATACGGTCTGCGCTCTGCAATCTTTTCAAAAGCCCGGTGAATATATCCAATGGTAGATTCTCCTTCAATAACAACTTCACCATCCATCTTCAATACATTTTGAAAAATACCGTGGGTGGCAGGATGCGTAGGTCCAAGGTTAAGAGTGGTGTACTCTTTTTCCTGCTCATTTACTTCTGCTGATGTATTATTATTTTTAGCACTCATCTTTTATCTTCCAAACATTTTATCGTCCTTGTCTTCTCTTGTTCCATCTTCCAATGGAAATTCTTTTCTCATGGGAAATGCTACCATTTCATCCATATTTAAAATACGTTTTAAGTTGGGGTGTCCGGTGAATATTATCCCGAAGAAATCATATTCCTGTCTTTCCATCCAGTTGGCTGTTGGAAACAAAGGGGTAACCGTTGGAACTTTTGGTTCATTAATACTAAAGAATGTTTTTAAGCGTATTCTTAAATTCTTTTGCATGTTGTGCAACTGGTACATAACACCTAATTCCTTGCCGGTATGGCTCGGGTAATGCAAGCCGCACATGGTGGTTAGGAAAGTATATCCCATTTCATCATCTTCCTTCAAATACTCTAATACATCATATATTATATGAGTGCTGACAGTAAACACAGGAAAATCGTATTGCTGTTCAGAAGAAATAATTCCTTCTCCGAATTTTGCTTTTAATTTTTCTCCTACAGTATCTAAAAGTGTGGCCGCCATATTATTCTATACCGTATTTAGCAAGCATTGCTTTATATTCTGGAGTATCTCTTCTTCTTATTGATTCTGTTTCTACTAATTTTTGTATCTGCATAATTCCATCCAACACCTGTTCGGGACGAGGAGGACAACCCGGAATGTAAACATCTACAGGAATGATTCTATCTATTCCCTGCAACACACTATAAGTATCAAACACACCTCCGCTACTTGCACAGGCTCCCATTGACAATACCCAACGAGGTTCAGCCATTTGTTCATATACTTGTCTTAAAACAGGTCCCATTTTTTTTGCAATGGTTCCCATTACCATTAATAAATCTGCTTGTCTTGGAGAAAAACTCAACCTTTCGGAACCGAACCGGGCTAAATCGTAAGTGGAAGCCATGGTAGCCATAAACTCAATTCCACAACAAGAGGTTGCGAATGGAAGGGGCCACAATGAATTTGCTCTTGCCATACCTACTACTTTATCTATCCTGGTGGCAAAGAACCCTGGTCCTTCTATTCCCGGAGGAGCAATAACTGTTTCTATTTTTGATTTTTCTGTAACACTCATTTTAGTTAATTTTTACGAATTTACATTTCTGTTGGTATATTTCGGTTGCGATTAGTAAATTCTTATTGATTCGTTATCCGCACCTATTCCCATTTCAGTGCTCCTTTTTTTAATATATAATAAAACCCTACCAACAGAAAGCCAATAAATGTAAGCATTTCCACAAAACCAGTTAATCCTAATTGTTTAAAATTAACAGCCCAGGGATACATAAATATTACTTCGACATCAAACAACACGAATAAAATGGCAATAAGAAAATATTTAATAGAAAAAGGAATACGGGCATTGCCTTGAGATTCTATACCACATTCAAACGTGTCTTCCTTGATTTTCGACTTGCGTTTTGGTCCTAAAAGGTGAGTTACCCAAAGCGTGGTGACTACAAATCCTCCGGCTACAATAAACATTATAGCTATCGGAAGAAAGTCTATTGGTGTACTAGGTGAAGGCATATAAATTATTTTAATGTTTCAGAGGTCAATTTTAGGGAATTCTTTTTAATTACAAGCCATTTTGTTGAACTTTTTTTTAAATAACGCGTTTCAAATTTATTTCTTTTGGTTTGGAAATGATTAATGGTACTGTTTCTACTGTTACCGAACTGGTATCTAATCCAAAAGCTTTTTCTTCTGATAAACTATAATGTTTCATAAAGAAATAAATATCCAGGATGATTCGTTCTCTTAAAGGCAATTCGTTTTCGTAAGAGAGAAATTTCTCTATTACAATAAATCGGAAATCGCCAATAACATTGTTTTTATTTAATGACCGATAGCGACTTGTAATATCCACTTCCTTGTTTCTTACCATATCTTCCACCACTTTTCGGAACATCAGGTTTATTCGCGGAGCAACCCTGAAGCCTAAACGAAAATCTATCCTGATTACATCATCGTGAATGAATTCGCTTACTTTATATTCCATCCTGTAGGGCTCATCTATTACGTCCACATGCACAAACCAGTATATATCTGCTCGCTTAGGTTGCTTTTGCATAATAGAATAAATAACTTTCGATTCTATTTCTTCGCGATTATCGGCACTGGTAAGGTAAACCAGGTGGGTTGCATATTTGGGCACCGATAAATCTCTACTTAAATCTTCCAGCACAGGCAGATAATCTTTTAATCTGACAAATTCCACATAGCGGTTTCTGATTTTTCGTGCATAGAACCAGATTAACATTACCGTGATAAGAATACTTGCAATCATTAATGTAATCCAGCCACCATGAGTGAATTTATGCAGGTTGGCAATTAAAAACGAAGATTCGATGATTATATACACCGTAAAAACAGTAACAATAAATATTTTATTGTATCGTTTTATTATCATATAATAGGTGAGAAGAGTTGTAGTCATTAACATGGCGAGTACAATTGCCAAACCGTAAGCCGCCTGCATATTGTCTGATTCTTTAAAATAAATAGTGATGCCGATACATCCCGCCAGCAAAAGCCAGTTGACAGAAGGAATATATATTTGCCCTTTAAAATCGGTAGGGTATTTTACTTTTACTTTAGGCCAGAAGTTTAATCGCATTGCCTCATTTATTAAAGTAAACGAGCCGCTAATTAAAGCTTGGCTTGCAACAATAGTAGCTGCTGTAGCTATTGCAATTCCGATGGGTACAAACCATGGAGGCATGATGGAATAAAACGGATTGGCTTTGCCCAATAGTGTTCCATTTTGTGAAATAAGCCATGCGCCTTGTCCGAAATAATTGATAAGTAAAGCTGTTTTTACAAATATCCATGAGATACGAATGTTATCTCTTCCACAATGACCTAAATCGGAATAGAGAGCTTCGGCACCTGTAGTACAAAGGAAAACAGCACCCAAAACGAGAAATCCACCTGGATGATTGAATAACAATACATATCCATAATAAGGATTAACAGCGGAAAGAATGTTTACATCGGTTGATATTTGAATAGCACCCAAAATACTTAGCATTAAAAACCAAACCAACATAACAGGACCAAAAAATCTTCCTATAAATTTGGAACCAAATTGCTGAAGAAAAAACAAAACAAATAATATAGCGAGTACGATGGGAACAGTTTTGATGTAAGGATTAAGTCCGCGCAAACCTTCGATGGCAGAAGCTACAGAAATAGGAGGAGTTATTATTCCATCAGCCAGAAGCGCACTGCCGCCAATGATAGCAGGAAACATGAGCCATTTTATTTTTGTTCTGCGAACAAGGGCATACAAGGAGAATATCCCACCTTCGCCTTTGTTATCTGCCCTAAGGGTTAGAATCACATATTTCAAAGTGGTTTGGAGGGTAAGTGTCCAAAAAATACAGGACAATCCGCCTTTTATGGTTTCTACATCTATTGGTTTATCTCCAACTATGGCACTTAACACATAGAGAGGGGAAGTACCAATGTCGCCAAATATAATTCCTAAAGTAACAAGTAACCCTGCTGTGGATAGTTTTTGCTGATAACGATGGTCTTTGGACATTTGGGCTTTTTGAAAAAAGTGCGCAAAACTACAAAATATTAAAGTGCAAGGGTCAGAAATGAAGGGAAATATTATTACTTCCCCCCAGTTAAAAATTTTTAATTAATGACATAAAACCGGAAAAAGAAGGGTGAAGTATGATGTAACAAAATGGTATTATTCAATAACAGCAATGATAAAGGAAATACCGACCTTTGTAATCATTAAAATTAATTTATTGAAACAATGGAAACGAAATTAATTGCCGTAAGTTTATTTTTATTAGCCGCTATGAAATGTGTTAAGTTTCTTTCTGATAAAAAGTGGAATAAGATGAATAATGATAACTTAATTCAAATACTCAACTCCTATAGTAATTGTGAATATTAAATGGGAAGGTATAGAAATTTCAGAAAAAAATTTATTAAAAGGTTGCTTCTATGAAAAAGAAGGGTAATAATTAAAAAGTGAGAGTGAAACAATTCGTAATTTCAAACCGTCATTATCTCTTTTTCTTTTATCTCTAAATGTTTATCGCATTTCAAAACAAACCCATCCAGCATTGCCTGAATCTTTGTTTCACTTTCTTTAATATCATCTTCAGGGGTTCCGTTTTTTTGCAGTTTCTTTAATTCTTCATTAGCTTCTTTACGAATGGTACGCAAACTAACTTTGCCATTTTCAACTTCCGATTTTGCTTTTTTTACTAAATCTTTTCTACGTTCTTCTGTTAAAGAAGGAACCAAAATACGAATCAGCACTCCATCGTTTTGCGGATTCAAGCCCAGGTTAGCCGCCATAATCGCTTTTTCAATTGGTGTCAGCATCGATTTTTCCCAAGGCTGAATAACAAGAGTGCGCGCATCGGCAGTATTAATATTCGCCACCTGGTTTAATGGAGTACGGGTTCCATAATAATCTACAGAAATACTTTCCAACATCGTTGGACTTGCCTTTCCTGCACGTACTTTCACCAGTTCTGCTTCCAAATGAGAAACGGCTTTGTCCATTTGCTCTTTGGCGTTGTCTAATATAAATTGAATGTCTTCGTTCATTGTTTTAAGTATTAAGTATTAAGTACTAAGTATTAAGACTAGGGTGCAAAGATAATTTATTATTTTTATTTCAGGTATGCACTTCAAAAGCCTCCCCATTGGGGAGGTTGGTGGGGCTTACATCTTAACCAATGTTCCTACTTCTTCCCCCTGCATTATTTTTTTCAGATTCCCGGTTTTATTCATGTCAAAGACAATAATAGGTAGTTTATTTTCTTTGCAGAGTGTAAACGCTGTCATATCCATTACTTCCAATCCTTTTGCATAAACCTCATCAAAAGTTATGGTAGAATATTTGGTTGCAGTTTTATCTTTTTCAGGATCTGCAGAATATATACCATCTACACGGGTTCCTTTTAAAACCACATTTGCTTCAATTTCAATTGCACGAAGTGTAGCTGCAGTATCAGTCGTAAAATAAGGGTTTCCTGTACCTGCTCCGAAAATCACGACACGATTTTTTTCCAAATGGCGAACTGCTTTTCTGCGAATAAACGGTTCACATATTTGTTCCATCTTAATTGCCGATTGCAAACGGGTTTCTACTCCTGCCTTTTCCAAAGCAGATTGCAGTGCCATTGAATTAATAACAGTGGCAAGCATTCCCATGTAATCACCATGAACCCTGTCCATACCGCCTTCTTCCGCCTGGATTCCCCTGAATATATTTCCGCCTCCTATTACAATGGCAACCTGTACACCTAATTCAGATATTTCTTTTATCTGTTGTGCGTATTGAGAAATTCGTTCATTGTCAATCCCGAATTGTTTGTTTCCCATCAAGGACTCTCCACTAAGTTTTAAAAGGATGCGTTTGTATTTCATAAATTAGTTTGTTTTTAAAATCAGAAGAAATTTAATAAAGTTGAATAAGCGAAGCCAATGGAATGTTTAATTTTTCGTGAAGATTACGAACCATTTCCAAAGTTAATTTACGTTTACGATTTAATATTTCACTTACTCTGCTTTTATATCCTAGTATTTCAGCTAAATCATTATTTGAAATATGCATTTGCTCCATCCTGAACTTTATAGCATCTACAGGGTCTGTACCTTCAATTTCAAAATGCCTGTCTTCGTAATCCTTTATTACAAGCGCAAGCAATTGAGCTTCTTTACCCTCTTTAGTAGTTGACTTTGCAAAAAAAATCTCTTCAAAACGTTGTAAAGAATTTTCGTATTGCTTTTTGCTTTTTATTACTTCTACTTTCATTTTTTATTTTTCTTGCTTTTATAAATATCAATTGTATCTGTATCAATTTTATCATATTCACTGTGTGTTCCAATAAACTTAATAAACAACCACCCCTGTTCATAATTGATTGCAGCTACCAATCTGTAATCATTTCCTTTAATATCAAACACTGCCCGGCTGTTTTTCAAAATGATAACACTCCCGCCAAAAGCCTTTTTCAATTCATTTGGTGTTTTCCAGTTTTTTGATTCCACATCCTCATACCAGATTTTTAAAGCAAGTTTTGAATCCGCATGTTTTGAATAAAATGCGATAACAGAACTTTTATTATATATGTTCATTCATCAATAATTGCTGACAAAGATAATTGTTATTTACCAAATTGGGAAATAAATTACCAAATTGGGAAATAATAAACTTGATGAATTTTTAAAAGACTTTTTATTTATTCGATTGTTATTGTGCAATCACTATCAATATTGGTTCTTTTGTCAAAATCAAAATCAATGTACTTTGCATCCCCTGCTTTCATATCAACCATTGTATTTATTCTTCCCATTTCCTTTGATTTATTATCAAAAATTTTTGCAGTTATTTTTCCTGAAAAGTCTTTATCGAAAATTAAATATGCACTTAATAAATTATCAGTCCCCGTGCTATCGCTACTCAACGTTGTTTTTCCAATTGACAAACCTTTCTTTTTTAATTCCTCAGCCAAATCAATTTTTACATCAAATGCTTTAGTTGCCCCGTTTCCTAAACCTTTTGCCAGTTCTCCGCTTGCTTCTCCAACCACTTCTCCCACTTTATTTATTTTCTCGTTAACCGAAGAATGCGAGCACGAAAAAACAAAAAGCGATAACAACACAAATAGCATTACCTGTTTCAATCTCCCTCTTTTAGTATTAATCAAACCAAACATCATACAACTCTTTTTAATCAGCAATTTCGCAAACATAATAAGGTGTTTAATTATAGTAATCATTTTTTATCCTAAAGAACCATAATAATCTGTGTCAATCTGAGTAATCTGTGGTGTCACAAAACCCACCTTTATACTAATAGTCGAAGGCTATCAAAATCATTTTTTATCCTAAAGAATCTGCGTCATCTGCGTTCCCATCCTACTCCTTTATTCATTTCCTCTCACAACTCTATCAGGATTCCAATTTTTTTCACGAAACAAAAGTGCAAAAAAAGTCCCGACTATAAACCGGGACTTTAATAATATTTTATTTTTCTTTATTTGTTTTATCTATTCCTTTATCAACTTCTTCATCTCTAATTCTCCATCCTCATTAATGGTACGCAAGTAATAAATACCTTGCGAGCAGTTCAAAATATCAATATTAAAGATATTACTCACCGATGCACCTGTTTGCCATACTATTCTGCCCATCATATCTATTACCTCAATTTTCTTTATGCCTATAGGTTTTTGGTTTTTGGTAAGGGT